>QMMC01000490.1 GCA_003647065.1 Deltaproteobacteria bacterium
CGTGCCCTGACCGAAGAGATGCACGAGGGCCACGATGGTCGAGGTGGCGCGACCGAGGTGCGCGGACGGGTCTTTCGCCCCAGCGGCCTCGGCGGCGAGGGCCCAGCCCAAGTGATCGAGGTCGCCGAGGATGTTCTCGGGGAAGGCTTCGTCCATCGCGGCGGCGATCTCTTCGAGGCTGACGGCAACGGCAGCCGCGAGGTCCACGGCGACGCCGCCTTCACGCAACCCGGCGCCGACCGCGGACGGCGGACGGGCGCGGTCCCGGCCCGGGGCGAGAGAGGCCCAGGGGCCCGAAGAGGCCTCGCCGGCCTCTCGACTCAGAGACTCCACCACAAGGTCACTCCGGCGAGGATGAGGGAAAGATAGGTGGTGCTCCGCCAGATGCCCCGGTGAAGCAGGTACTTGTACGCACCTTGGGCCGAGAAGGCATTGGTCACCGCCGCTGGGCTCTGCTTGAACACGGCCTTGAGGTAGTCCCAGACCGTGCTCGCGGCCACCAGGCAGGCGATTTTGATCTCGACGTCGCCGAAGAAGATGGCTGCGGCCCAGGAGAGGGCGCCGAGCAACATCGCGAGCTCGACGAAACGCCGCGCCTTGGCATTGCCCAGGGAGGTGGCGAAGGTGTGCTTGCCGCCGCGCCGGTCGCTTTGTTCGTCCGAGAGCCCCGAGGCAACGGCGCTCGCGAGGGCGAGGAAGGCGAAGCCCGGAATCACCGCCGAGAAGCCGTTGGGCACGACATCCCCGCTCTGGGCGTAAGCGTTGAGCCACGGGAGGGCGACGCCGACTCCGAGCATCTCGAGGACCTCACCGCCTCCGCGGTAGTTGAGGCGCAACGGCGGCAGGGTGTAGGCGACGAAGAGGCCGAGGCAGACCGCGGCGCCGGGGATCAAGTGCGGCCGGTCGATGGCGAAGGACGCCGAGACGGCGACGGTCAGCGCCGCGAGGCCCGCGACCAAGCCGGCGAGCAATAGATGCCGGGCGGGCAGGATACCGTCCGGAACCGTCTTCGGAGAGCATCCATCGGGGAACATGCGCCGCTTGATGGCGTCGATGTCTCGGTCGCCCCAATCGTTGAGGAAGACCACGTAGGCGGTGAAGAGCGCCGTGAACGCTCCTCCGAAAGCGAAGGCAATCGCGTCGAACTCGGAGGTGGCGCCGTAGCCGAGGGCCTGGCCGAGCAAGGCCGGCACCAGGAGCTTCGGCCAGCTCGCAGGTTTGAGGGCGTAGAGCCAGCGCTTCGCCGGCGTTCGCGGAGGCTCTGCCATCGATCCGAAGTATGGCGGCGATAGGCGCGAGCGGCCACTCAGGTGAGTTCAGCTCGCCGCTTCGGCGCGACCATCGTCGACGAAGCCGAGGACGAGGGCGAGGCCGAGGGCGACAGCGCTGAAGCCCGCCGCGTAGTAGAAAGCCGCTCCACCGACCACCCGGTAGAGAGGCCCGGCGAGGGGGATGGCGATGCCCATCGCACCGCCCCCGACGACCGCGGCGTAGATGGTTTGGCCCCGGGCGGCGAGGCCCATCGGGACCCGCGAGCTGAGGAAGCGCATCGCCCCGAGGTGCACGGCGCCGAAGGTCGCTGCGTGCAGGAGCTGAGCCACGACGAGGGCGTCGAGGGAGGTGGTCGAGCCGAGGATGAGCCAACGGACGAGCCCCCCGATGGAGCCGACGGCGATGAGTGTCGCAGGAGAGAAGCGCGTCGTCAGACGCGTACCGACGACGAAGAGAGCGACCTCGGCGAGCACCCCGAGAGCCCAGAGAGCTCCGACGATGGTCGGGGAGTGGCCGGCAGCGGCCCAGTGAATCGACCCGAAGGCGTAGTAGACCGAGTGACTCGCCTGGGCCATGGCCCCGGCGGCGAGGAAGACCAGGAAGGACTTCTGGCGCAGGAGCTTTCCGATCGGAGCTGGACGCGCCTGGGACCGACTCTCCGGTGGGTCCGGGAGGCCGAGGGCGACGACCGCGGTCACCGCCGTCGCCGCGATGAGGGACCAGACGATGATGTCCTTCGGTCCGATGGCGAGGAGCTCCCCGGCGACCAGCGAGGCGACGATGAACGAGAGGGACCCCCAGAGCCGGATGCTACCGTAGGAGATGCCGTGGCTCTTCTCCCGGGTGAGGGTGAGGCTGTCGGCCAGAGGAATCAGGGGGATGAGGGCGCCGTTGGCGAGAGCGGAGAGCGCCACGAAGAGCACGAGGCCCGCGGCGTGGTCGAAGGCGACGAAGGCCAGGCTCGCGATGATCGCCATGCCGACCATCGTCGCCCGGCGCCGGCCGCTCCGGTCGACGTAGGCCCCGGCCGCGGGTGACGCCACGATGCGCACCCATTGACCCGCCCCGAGGACGAGAGCGATGGCGTCGGGCCCGAGGCCCCGGGACTCGAGCCACACGGGCCAGAAGGGCACGCCGACGCCAAGCGCTGCGAAGAGCGCGGCGTAATAGAGTGCGAGGCGGGAGCGAACGCCCATCGAGCCGCCCGACTACCCCGACTCTTCGGTCGAGTCGAGGAGGCGCGTCCGTTTCCACCTCGGCGCGGCGAATGGGCGGTGATTCTCGACGCCAAATGCGTGGGCCCCTGATACGCTCCCTGTGGTGGCTCCTTTCTCGTTCGTGATCGGCCCGCAGGGCCTCGGCCCGCGCGCCCTCGAGCTCAGCGATGAGTTTTCTGCCCTGCTCTCGGAGCGCCTCGAGACGCAGATCGAAGTCATCCCCACGGGCAGCTACTCGGCGCTCCTCGCGGCGGTCGAAGAGCGGCGGGCGGCCCTCGCCTGGATGCCCCCGCTGGTCTACGTGGATGCCCGAGAGGTCACCCCGATCCACCTGCTCGCCCAGAGCGTACGCCACGGCGCCCGGGCCTTTCGCGGCGCCCTCTTCGTCAAAGCGGGTTCACCCTACGAAAGCGTCGCCGATCTGGTCGGCAAAAGCGTGGGCTGGGTCGACCCCCACTCCTGCGCCGGGCACCTCTTGCCCCGCAAGTCCATCTTGGACCTCGGCCTCGATCCCGCCGTACATTTCTCCGAGCAGAGCTTCATCGGAAGCCACCGCGGGGTCGCCCGGGCGGTCTACGGAGGCGAGGTGCAGGTCGGCGCGACCTACGTCCATGTGGGCCCGGCGGGGGAAGTCCTGTCAGCCGGCTGGCGGGACATCGACGAAGACGACGCCTTTCGGATCCTCGCCACGAGCGACGATGTGCCCGCCGACGCGATCGGCGCGACGGACGCGATGCCCGAGGAGTTGCGCCGCGCCTTCGCCGAGACGCTGCTCGAGCTCGGCCGGGACGAAGAAGCCAGCAAGCTCCTGATGGAGCTCTTCCAGGCGGTGGCCTTCGAAGAGCCGGTCCCGGACTCGTACGACGTCGTCCGGGAACTCCGCGACGGCATCCGTTTGCTCTGAGAGCCCGCGGCGCTCCTTGGTGTTTGACGAGTTAGGCTCGCCCCATTTAGCCTCGTTCCATGTTCCACCGCGCACTCGAAAACCTCGTCGCCGCCGCCCTACTCGTCGCGTCGCCGGCCTGCGGCGATGACAGTGGGCAAGTCGTGACCGGGCCCGAACCGACGGCATCCGCCGGAGAGGAAGCGACCGGGCCAACATCCGCCGAGCCCATCCTCGACGAGGCACAGACAGCGATCGAGACCCCAGAAGGCACCCTCACCATCGTGCCGGGCCAATCCATCGGGCCCATTCGCATCGGCTCGAGCCGGGCCGAGGTCGAGGCCCTCGGGGTGCTTTCACCGCACCCCATGTATTCGGGGATGACGATTCCCTACACCGTCTACTACGACGACGCCGACGCGGTGCACCAGGTCGAGGTCACATTGATGCACGGGGCGACCGATATCCGCATCGGCAGCGCCGTCATCCCGCGCAGCGCCACCATGGAGGAGGCCAAAACACTGCTCGGCGATTGCGTCGACGACGAACCCGCCGATGGAGGCACGACATCCACCTGCCGCGACGGAGGCCTGCAGGTGATCGTCGGCAGCGGCGACCCAACCGAGGTCTGGCTCCGCATTCCAGTCGCCGAATGAGCCCGGGGCCACTTCGGGGGGATAGGGCTGGCCGACCCCAGGGCAGGGAACCGCGTCGATCACGCCGGTGTACGATTCTTGCACAGCAGCTCGATCCGACGGTCCGAGAACCAATTTTCCCCAGTGGTCTCGCGATCCACAAAAAGCCTCCCCGCTGACTTCGACGCAGAGCGTCAAAGTCGGCTGATTACGGGAGCTTGCGTCTATGTTGAAACGATGACAGGGGGAGGGCTCGTCACCAGCTAAGAGGGGTAGTTCACGTGCTTCCAAGCATCGGAATGTGGACCGCGGGGGGAAAGCCCCCCGCCTTCGACCGGCGAGCTCTGCTCGCGGCAGCGGCAGACTTCCGTGCGCCGCTGCATGTCTTGCGCGAATCGATGGACGGGCGCGTGGGCGTCGGCGTCGAGGGTGACGTCATCCCGACGCGTTATCTGAACGGCCACGCCGCCTATCCGCTGCTCGCGACATTGCCCGCGCTCTACCCCGAGTGGCTCGTCGAGCGCAGCTTCAACGAGACCCACGGCGTGCGCTTTCCCTACGTGAGCGGCGCCATGGCCAACGGCATCGCGACGACGGACATGGTCATCGCGATGGCCCGGGCCGGCATGCTCGGCTTCTTCGGCGCGGCGGGGCTCGCTTTTCCCGTCGTCGAAGCGGCCGTCGACCGCCTCGAAGGGGCCCTCGGCGGCACCGACCTCGCCTGGGGCATGAACCTCATCCATTCGCCCAACGAGCCGGCCCTCGAAGAGGCCGTCGCGGACCTCTACCTCCGGCGTGGCGTGAACCGCGTCTCGGCCGCTGCGTACCTCGGTCTGACCCCGGCGATCGTCCGCTACGCCGCCACCGGCCTCACGCTTGATCCCTCGGGCGCCATCGGGCGGCGCACCCACGTCTTCGCAAAGATCTCCCGGCCGGAGACCGCGCTGCACTTCTTGTCGCCGGCCCCCGTCGCGATCCTCGACGCCCTCGTCGCCGAGGGCAAGCTCACGGCAGAAGAAGCGAACCTCGCCCGGCGGGTCCCCGTCGCCGAAGACATCACCGTCGAAGCAGACTCGGGCGGCCATACCGATAGGCAATCCTTGACCGCGGTCTTCCCGGTCATCGCCGAGCTCCGGGACCGCCTGACAGACGAGTTCGGCTATGAGCGGCCCATCCGAGTAGGCGCCGCCGGCGGCCTCGGCACGCCGCGATCCATCGCCGCGGCCTTCTCCCTCGGCGCGAGCTACGTCGTCACGGGCTCGGTCAACCAGAGCGCCGTCGAGTCCGGGCTCTCGGACGACGGCAAGCGCATGCTCGCCGAAGCCTCGATGGGCGACGTCGTGATGGCCCCGGCCGCCGACATGTTCGAGCAGGGCGTCGAGGTTCAGGTGCTGAAGCGCGGCACCATGTTCGGCTCCCGGGCCCACCGCCTCTGGACCACCTACGAGGCGTACCCGAGCCTCGACGCGATCCCAGCCGAAGAACGCGAGCGCCTCGGCAAGCAGGTCCTCGGCGCGACGGTCGAAGAGGTTCGCGCGGCGACGCACGCCTTCTGGGCCGACCGCGACCCTTCGCAAAACGAGATCGCGGCGCGCGATCCCAAACACGAGATGGCGCTTTGCTTTCGCTGGTACCTCGGGCTCTCGAGCCGGTGGGCGATCAGCGGCGAGCCCAGCCGGCGCCTCGACTATCAGATCTGGTGCGGGCCCGCGATGGGTGCGTTCAACGATTGGGTCCGGGGCTCCTTCCTCGAGCCACCGGAAAACCGCTCGGTGGTTCAGATCGCCCGGAACCTCCTCGAGGGCGCAGCCGCAGTCACGCGCGCCCACCAGCTTCGCAGTTACGGCGTGCCTATCCCCGCCGCCGCCTATCGCTTTGAACCGCGTCGGCTCACGTAGAAATCATGAACGAGAGACAAACCCCAATCGCCGTAGTCGGCGTCAGTACCCTTTTCCCTGGCTCGGTCGACTCGACGGGTTTTTGGAAAGACATCCTCAACGGCACCGATCTCATCACCGACGTGCCACCGTCTCATTGGCTGATCGAGGACTACTACGATCCAGACCCGACGGCCCACGACAAGACCTACGCGAAGCGCGGCGCGTTCATCCCGAAGGTCGACTTCGACCCGATGGCCTGGGGCGTTCCTCCCTCCACCATCCCAGCGACAGACACCTGCCAGTTGCTGGCCCTC
>QMMC01000491.1 GCA_003647065.1 Deltaproteobacteria bacterium
CACCACTCCCTGGACCTGCCCCTCGCCGTCGGCGCGGTGGGCGTACTCGAGGGCATTGGCCAGCTCATAGGCCAGGTGGGCGACGAGGCCCGTGGTGATGTTCTCCCCCATCTTCCGAAGGGCCCTGAGGAGCTCCCGCAGATCGAGGCCGTCGATGAGCTCGAGGGCCATGAAGTGGCTTCCGTTCGCGACCCCAAAATCCAAGACCTGGACGATGTTGGCGTGCCGGAGGGTCGCCGCGATTCGGGCCTCTTCCATGAAGAGGCGGACGAATTCGGCGTCATCTTCGAAGGCCGGGAGGATGCGCTTGAGGCATACGCGCTGCTCGAAGCCCCCGGGGCCGCGCCTCACGGCCAGAAAGGTCTCGGCCATGCCCCCGGCTCCGAGTCGGGAGATGAGCTCGTACGGCCCGAACTGCGAAGGTTCTGCAGCCATGAAGGACGCGACCGTATCACACCGTGGCCCAGAGCGAGTCACCGCACTATGCTCCGGCGATGTCGGATTCACGACAGGCCAAATCGGTGCCCGTTCGTCGGATGGAGCGCCAGGCGCCGTTCATGAGCACCGACGGCAAGATGTTGGTCCGCCGCGTCGGGCTCCCCCGGCCCTTCCTCGGCGACGCCTACCACTGGCTCCGGACGACGACCTGGCCGCGGACTTTCCTCGCGATAACCGCCGGGTGGCTCCTCTCCAATGCGTTTTTTGCGGTCCTCTATCTGCTCGGCGGGGACTGCATCACCAGCGCCGAGCCGGGGTCCTTCGCCGACGCCTTCTTCTTCAGCGTGCAGACCCTGTCGACCATCGGTTACGGAGGGCTCGCACCTGCTACCGACTACGCCAACACCGTCACGTCCATCGAGGCCTTCTACGGGCTGCTCTTCACCGCCGTCACCACCGGGCTCCTCTTCGCGAAATTCGCGGCCCCGACCGCGCGGCTGCACTTCGCCCGGGAGGCGCTGATCACGACCCTCCAGGGAAAGCGCGTGCTCTGCTTTCGGATCGCGAACGCGCGCGAGAGCCACATCGTCGAGGCGAGCATCCGGGTGTCCCTCGCTCGCAACGAGGAAGACGAGTTCGGCAGCCTGATCCGCCGTATCTACGACCTGACGTTGGTGCGCGACTCGTCGCCGCTGATCGCGCTCACCTGGACCGTGATGCACCACATCGACGAAGACAGCCCGCTCTGGGAGCTCGATGCCGAAGGCCTCGCGGACATCAACGCGACCCTCCTGGTCACCGTGAGCGGGACGGAGGACCAACTGGCGGCGCGCGTTCATGCGCGCCACATCTACACGAACGACCATCTCGTATTCGACCGGCGCTACGTGGACGTCCTGCGCGTCGATGAGGACGGCTCGCGCTACGTCGACTACCGGGTATTCCACGACCACGTGCCGCTGTGATGGAACTCGAGGTCCTCTTACCCTTCGCGGCGGTCATCCTTGCGGGGTATCTCGTCCAGACCGTCACCGGGTTCGGGGCGATGGTGGTGGCCATGACCTTCGGGGCGCTGGTCTTGCCCATCGAGACGATCCCGCCGGTCGCGGTGCCCCTCTCCCTCGTCCAGAACGTCTGGATCGCCTATCGGTACCGCGACGGCATCGACCGGCAATTGCTCTTCATGAAGATCCTGCCGCTGATGTTCGTCGGCATGACCCTCGGATTCCTGGTCTCGGACCTGGTGGCCGGCGAAGCCCTGCGCATCGCCTTCGGAGTGCTGATCCTCGTACTCTCCGGTTGGGAGTTGTTGCGGGCGGTCCGCGGGAGCGATGCCCGACCCGAGCCCCTCGGCCCGGCCGCGACGCGAATCACGATCTTCCTGGCAGGCGTCCTCCACGGCATCTACGCGACCGGGGGGCCGCTCCTCGTCTACGCCGTGGGCCGCCTCGAACTCGGCAAACACGTGTTTCGGGCAACGCTCACCGCCGTGTGGCTGCTCCTGAACATCGTTCTGACCGGCTTCTTCGTTTTTGCGGGGCGGGTCTCGGTGGAATCCCTCGGCCAGTCGGCGCTCCTGCTTCCGACCATCCCCATAGGCATCCTCGTGGGTGAGTGGATTCACCACCGGGTCGACGAGAATCGCTTTCGTCACATGATCTTCGCGCTCCTCGCGGCCGCCGCCCTGACTCTGCTGCTGAAGTGAGAATGGAAATGAAGAAGCAGCTTGGCTATTCCGTCGTGAAGTCCTGCGTGAACCACGTGAACTGCGTGAACTCCTGCCGAGGTCCGATGCGCCCATCTCAACGTCATTGCCGTCCCTGGTTCCCGCTCTTCGCCGCGGGTCTCGGGGCTCTCGTCTCTCTCGTCTCGCTCTTCGCCCCGCTTTCTGGGCCGGTTGCGGTGGCCCAGGCCCCCGGAGGGGAAAGCGAAGGGATGATCGAGGCTCGCCTAGGCCTCGAGGTGTCCGCCGCGGGGGAGGCCGGGGGCGGACAGCGGCTCGGCGAAATGCACCTGGGGTCTCTCCGGAGCGGACAGACCCGCGCTTTCACGGTCAACCTCCCGGCGGGTAAGTGTTTCGTGGCGGCCGGCTACGGCGGGCCGGGCGTTCAGAACATCGACGTGGCGGTGCAGGTCGGTCGTTCGGTCCTCGCCCGGGACGCGGACACGGGCCCCGCGGCGGTAGCCCGTTGGTGCAGCGCGGGTCGCGCGGTTCGGGCCCGGTTCACGGTCACCGCATTTCGCGGCCAGGGGCAGTTCGCCGCTGCGCTGTACTCGATGGATCCGGCCCAGGCCGAGGCCCATGCGGCGGAGCTGGCCGGGGACACCGCTCTCGACCGCCTCGAGAGCCTGGTCGAGCGCCACGGCGGCGGCATGCGCCCGGTGACGGTGGCCGTCCGAGAGTCGCTCGTGGCCGGTGAGCAACTCGAGCGCACGGTGCTCTTGCGTCCCGGGCGCTGCTACCGGGTGCTCGCGGCGGCGGAGCGCGGCATCACCGACCTCGACCTCACCCTCCTCGGGCCCGGCGGGGCGACGCTCCAACGCGACGCCTCTGACGACGGCACGCCGACCCTCGGCGTGCTTGGGCCCCTTTGTCCCGCCGGGGTTGGGGAGCATCGCCTCATCCTCCGGGTCGAGGCCGGGGAGGGCGCCTTTGCGTGGCAGGTCTTCGGTAACGCTCCGGCGAGCGGTGGCTCCGTAAACGGCCGCGCCCCGGCTGCGACCTATCGGGTGGGCGGCACAGGATCGACCTACACGAGCCGGCAGGTCCGGAGCGCCCACGGTGAGCACGCCGGGGGCTTCCAACCTCTGACCGACTTCATCGAGGGCACCCTCCGGACCGGGAATACGGCGGAGCACCGGTTCCGGGTGACGGGTGGCCAATGCTACGTGGTGCTCGCCGCGGCCGTGCCGTCCGCTCGGGATCTCGATATCGAGGTCCGAGACCCCTATGGAAACGAGCGCGGGGCGGACCGCGGGGCGACGGCGACGCCTCACGTTCGGGTCTGTCCCCGGGTCGCGGGCAGCTACGTGGCCCGGGTTCACATGTTCCAAGGGTACGGAGCCTACGGGTTGCAGATCTTCGTCGGCGCCCCCTGACAGTCGATGCCCCCGGAAAGGGGTGATTGCACTATCCTCCCGGCGATGGAGCGGCTCCTGCCTTCTTTCCTCGGTCTGGTCTTCCTCTCGCCCCTCTCGGGCTGCGGCGGCGGGGCGGCCAACTCCGGGGCCGACGATCCGGTCGCCGATGGGCCCCAGGTCGCCGACGACCCGGCCCGGGCTCGGGCGTTTCAGGGCCCCCTCGACCTCTTCGTTCGGGATCTGGACCGGGCTATCGCGGACGCGGCGGGAGGCTATGGGCCTTCGGATACCCAAGGCGTCCAAGGCGTCCAAGGTACGTTCGCATTCGCCGACCCGGAGGCCCTCGGCGACCAGGGCTTAGAAGGCGGGCAGCGCATCGAGGCGGGGGAGCTGGCGTTCGTCGTTCGCGTGGTGAAGGATCGCGGCCCCCCCGAGAGCGAACGTTGGGAGCAGACGACCCTCGAAGCGACCGCCGTTCGCGCCGGGGGAGTCTTTCGATTCACCCGCCTGCACTCCGAAAAGCGGCTTCTGGCCAGCGCCCCGGCGCCGTTGGCCGAGGCCGGCCCCGGGTTGGTCGGCTACCACGAGCTCCGGGACGCGCTCCTCGACGGCTTCGCCGGGCCGAATTGCCGCTTTCTCCCACGACTCACGGCCGGGGACATGCGGGGCCTCTATGAAGAGGACAGGATCACCGCGGCCGAAGAGGGCATGGCAGACCAGGCCCGAATCGATCGCATCTGCGCCGATTGGTGGGACCGGTCCCCCGCCTGGCGCCAGCTCGAGGTCACCGGCCTCACCTTTTATCGCGTCGCTCGCGATCGAAAAGTGCTCTCGACCTACGACACCAGCCTCACGGTCCGGGACGGGGCGGTGCTCGTCGGGCCGGTGAATTTTCAACCATGAGTCCACAACGGCTCATCTCTCGGCTCCATCTCTTGACTCTTGGGCGTAGCTCGGGAGAGGTAGGCTGACATGCAGATCTACACCAAGGTGCTCATCGGGATGGCGGTAGGCGCCGTCATCGGCGTCACCGTCGGGCCCAAATCTGAGTTCCTCGAGCACGACACCTACAAGGTCTCGGATGCATCGTCGGTCGAACTCTTCCTCGATCGCGACGACCCCTCCAGCCAGGTGAGCCTGCCGGCGGGCTTCGCGATGAGCTTCCAGGCCCTCGAGGTGGTCGAAGATGACCTCGAGGACACCCAGGGGCAGACCCATCGCGTGCCCGCGTGGGCAAAGGTCCGCTTTCGATTCAGCCAGAAGCTCGGCCTCTACGACAGCGCCGGGACCCTCCGCGACCAGCTCGGTCACCCGAGGACCCTCGCGTGGGTGACGGTGTGGTTGAAGATCCGAAACATCGCGCTGCCATCGGGGGGCTTCACCTCGGTGCCCGAGCCGATCAGCGGCCTCGGCGATCAGATCGTCTCTTTCCTGCGGCCCATCGGCACAGCCTTCATGCGCCTCATCAAGATGGTGATCGTGCCGTTGGTCTTCTCGTCGCTCCTGGTCGGGGTGGCGAGCCTCGGGGACGTTCGTAAGCTGGGGCGCCTCGGCGGCAAGACAATCGGGCTCTACCTGGTGACGACGGCGATCGCCGTATCGATTGGCCTCGCCTGCGCGCACATCATCAAACCCGGGAACTTCGTCGGGGAAGGAGCGCGCGCCTCGCTCCAGGCCCAATACAGCGGTGATGCGTCGAGCCGGGCGGAAGACGCGGCCAACGCTCCGTCCACCATCGACAACATCCTGAACATCATTCCGAGCAACCCCCTCGAGTCGCTTTCGAGCGGGAACATGCTGCAGATCATCTTCTTTGCGATGTTCTTCGGGGTGGCCCTCACGCTCCTCGACGACAAGAAGGGCACGCCGGTCGTGAACTTTTTCGACCGCGTGCAGCAAGCCATGGTGGTGGTCATCCACATCGTGATGTCCCTCGCTCCCTACGGTGTGGCGGCGTTGGTCGCCGACGTCATCGGCCAAGCAGGGCTGAGCGTGCTCTCGGCGCTCCTGGTCTATGCCCTCACGGTCATCGTCGGCCTCACCATCCAGGCGGTCTTGGTCTACGGCTCGATAGTCCGCTTCTTGGCCAAGCTGCCCTTGCGCAAGTTCATCCGGGCGATCCGGCCAGCGCAGCTCATCGCGTTTTCGACGTCGTCTTCTTCTGCTGCGCTTCCGGTCAGCATGGAGTGCGCCGAAGAGAACCTCGGCGTTTCCAATGCGGTGAGCAGCTTCGTCCTTCCCCTCGGCTCGACGGTCAATATGGACGGTACGGCGCTCTACCAGGGGGTCGCCGCGATCTTCATCGCCCAGGTCTTTCAGGTCGACCTCTCGGTGGGTGACCAGGTGGCCATCGTCGCCAGCGCCACCATGGCGTCCATCGGGGCCGCCGGGGTCCCCGGGGCGGGCATCGTCACCCTGGCGATGGTCCTTTCGGCGACGGGCATCCCCGCCGTGGGAATCGCTCTCATTTTGGGCATGGATCGGCTCCTGGACATGTTCCGCACCGCCGTCAACGTGACCGGCGACCTCTCCGTGACCGCCGCCATGGCCGCCGGCGAGGGCGAACAACTCGCGATCCTCACCAAGGAGGAAGACGCGGCCGACCCCGACCGAGGCTTCGAGGGGCGCCTCAAGGGCCGGGAGCACCCGGTTCCCCCCGAAGAATGAGAGGACCGCCC
>QMMC01000492.1 GCA_003647065.1 Deltaproteobacteria bacterium
AGCGTCAGCTTCGGCGACGACCCCGGCGAGTTCGTACCGAACCCGCGCAACACCGACCGCCCGAACACGAACTTCGATCCGGGCGACCCAAACGCTCGAGACGAGGGTGCCCCGGGGGATGGTAGCTCCAGCGATGGGCATCTCGATGGAGAGCTCGGCCATCGCCACGGCGCTGTCCTCGGGGGGTAGAACCCCTCCCCCATCGGGGGTGATGACGCTGACGGAACCGTCCGGCGGCCCGAGGCTGCTCGGCCCCGGAGCCCCCCCCCGACACGCGGACGAAAGCGCCCAGAGGACGGTGAGTAACGCTCCCCACAGGACCCGGTTTCCCATCGCCGGGAGCTTGACGGCGGGACCCCGGTGGCGCAAGCCCGCCTCAGTTGAGCACTCCCGGCGCCACGGCCGGCGGCTGACGGCTCCGCACGACTGCTCACTACCGGCGCCGCGCTTTCGCCTCGGCCGCCTCTCGTGGCACCTTCTTTGAAGGACATGCACACCGACGACCCGACCGCGCCTTTTGCACCCTTCGACACGCTCGAATCCACGGGCCTCGCCCGGGCCTACTTCGTGAGCGACACGGCCTCGGGGCTTCGAGCGGTCATCGCCATCGACGACCTCACCCTCGGCCCCGGCGCCGGCGGCGTGCGCACCCGGCCCTACCCGAGCGTCTCCGCGGCCCTCGCGGACGCGGCGCGCCTGTCCCGGGCGATGACCATGAAGTGTTCCCTCGGGGGCCTCGACGCCGGAGGAGCCAAAGCCGTCATCCTCGATCACCCGGGCCTCGACCGGGAGCGGGCCTTCATGGTCCTCGGCCAGCGCATCGAAGAGCTCGGGGGCCTCTTCCGCACCGCCGGGGACCTCGGCACGACCGCCGAAGATCTCGCCGTGATGGCGAAGCAGACCAAGTACGTGCACACCGAAGAGGTGGACCTCTCCGCCGCGGTGGCCCGCGGGCTGCTCCGTTGCGTCGAAGCGTGCGCCGAACGAAGAGGCGTCGAAGTGCCGGGGCTGCGCATCGCCGTCCAGGGCGTCGGCGCCATCGGCGCCGCGGTCGCCCGCACCCTCGCCGACGTGGGCGCCGAGCTGGTCATAGCCGACCTCGACCACGAAAAGACGGAGACCCTGGCCGCCCTCATCGGCGCCCGCGCGGTTCCGGCCGACACCATCCTGACCGAGAAGGTCGACGTGGTCTGCCCCTGCGCCGTCGGCGGCGTGCTCACCACCGACGCCGTGTCGGCCCTCGACGCCTGGGCGGTGGTCCCCGGAGCCAACAACGCCCTCGCCGACTCGGAAGCGGGGGAACTCTTGCATAGCCGAGGCATCCTCTTGGTGCCCGACGTCATCGCCTCCGCGGGCGCCGTGGTCGACGGCATCGGCAGAACGGTCATGGGCATTTCGGACCGTACGCACCTCATCGACCGCCTCGGAGAGACCGCCCGGGTGGTCCTCGCCCGGTCCGAGACCCAGGGTCGGCCGGCCTCGGCCGTCGCCGAAGAGATCGCCCTCGAGCGGATCGCGACCGCCCAAATACCCTGACAAAGCGGGGCCAAAGCCTACGTGGCCCGGGAGTCCAAATCAGGCTAGCTTCCGCGCGTGCACGCGCTGTTACTCATCCCCTGGTTCAAAGCCGAAGCCTGGAACATCCCCCTCTGGGGTGACACCACCCTGCCGATCCAGCCCTTCGGCGTCGTGGTCGCCATCGGCGTATTGCTCGGCGCGAAGATGGCCGAACAGTTCGGCAAGAAGAACGGCATCCACCCGGCGGTCGTCAGCGAGATGGTCGGCTACGTCGTCATCACGGCGTTCATCTCCTGCTACTTCCTAAACGCCGCCTGGTACCGGCCAGAGCAATTTGCTCGAGTCCTCGCCGACCCGACGCTGCTCTTCAAGGAGTACCTCGGCCTGTCATCCTTCGGCGGCTTCGTCGGAGCGTTCCTCGGGCTGCTGCTCTGGCGGTGGAAGCGGAAGCTCAGCATCCTCGCGGTGGGCGAGGCAGCGGCGTTTGGCTTCCCCTTCGGGTGGTTCTTCGGCCGTATCGGCTGTTTCATCACCCACGACCACCCGGGCAAGGTCACGGACTTTTTTCTCGCCGTCGACAACTACCGCTTCGGGACTCCCCGGGAGTACGTCGACAACATCCCGGTCTTCGACGCTCGCCACGATCTCGGGCTCTACGAGGTGATCTGGAGCGGCGCCATGATCGTGCTCTTCCTCTACCTCGCCAAGACGAAGCCGCGACGCCGCCGGGGCACCTACTTGGTGCTCCTGCCGTTGCTTTACGCCCCGGTGCGATTCCCCCTCGACTACCTGCGAGTGGACGACGCCACCTACTACGGATTGACCCCCGGCCAGTGGGGCGCGGTCGCGCTCTTCGGCGCCGGCTTCTACGTGCTCTGGTACATCCGGACGCACCCGGAGCCCACCGTCCCCAAGCACGCCCAGTGGCCGCCACCGGATGAAGTGGACGCAAAGCCGGACAAGCAGGCCAGCGACGGGCGAAAGAAGCGCTCCGGTAACAAGAAGAGTCCCAAGTCCACCAACAAGAAGAAGCGCGCCCGAACGTAGCCGGGCCTGACCGCCCCCCTGACCTTCGCCCCGGCGCTGCTACAATGGACGGGCGATGTCGTCCGAGGTCAGGGCGGCAACCTTTGCCGCCATCGCGTCCCTGGCATTGCACCTGACGCTGGTGCTCGTACTCCTGCGCCTTCCAGCGGCGCGAATCGACGCCACCCCGGTCGAGTTCGAGACCAACGAAGGCGTCGGCGCGTTCGACGAAGACACCACCCCGGCGTCAACCGGTGAGACCAACGGCACCCCCGCCCGACTTCTCCCGGGCGGCGGCGCATCGCGTCAGAACATCGACACCAGAAACCGCGGCGAGGGCGGAGACCGGGCCGGCGCCGACCAGTTCATCCTGCTCCTCCCCCGGGCCGACGGGGTCACCCTCCAAGACAGCCCCCGGACGAGCAACGACGGCGCCCAGTCGCAGCGCATCCGCACGGCGAGCGACCGGGCCACCCGAGAAGACCGCCGCGCCACGCCGAACCCCCACGACCAACCTTTCCTCGCGAGCGGGGCCGGCACGCACGCAGAGCGACGGCCGGTGAGCACCGAAGACGCCGCGCCGGGGGCGAGGCTCGCGGGGGCCCCGACGACCGAGGGCTCGAGCGACAGCCGCGGCTCCCGGGTAGCCGGTGCGGCCCGAACCACCGGTGCCTCGGGCGCGATGGACGATGCTGCGGGGCACGACGACGAGAGTCGTCCCGGACGGGTCACGGGGCAGGCGCCAGCCCAGGCCGGCAGCGACACGACCTCACCAGGACGAGGCATCGCGGGCGGCAGAGGAGAGCATCACCGGGAGGCTGCCCGCGTCGCCCACGGTCGCCCCGCCGTCGATGAAGGGCCCGCGGCGACCAACGCCAATACGCGGGATGCGCGCGTGCGCGACAACCGCGACGCCGAGCTCCTCGCCGCCCAGATGGTGGAGTCGTGGGTCGAGGCGAGCCGACGATCGGGCGCCGAGGTGGGCGACGGTCGCGGCGGAGTTGGCGGCGGCGGAGCGCCGGGCGTGGGCGGCAGCGCGGGTGAAGGCGGCAGGGCTCAGTCTCACCGGCCCGGCCCCGGACGCCACGGTTCCCTCGACACCTCGGACCGCCGCTACCACCGGTGGTACCTCGCCCTCGAGCGCAGGGTGCGGTCGCGCCTCACCTTTCCCCGGGCGCGCATGGTCGCCATGGACCAGGGCTTGTCCGTGGTGCGCTTCGTGGTGAACCCGAACGGCACCATCGTCGGCCGCCCGAGCTTGGTCCGGTCGAGCGGCTTCGACGACTTCGACGCCGCGGCGGTGGCCGCAATCGTCGAGGCCGCACCGTTCGCGCCGTTACCGCCGGAGCTCTCGGCGGGCGTCGAGCGTCACGCCGTGCGCATGGCAGTGGAGCACTCGAATCCGATGATTCGTTGAAGGGGGTAGAGGCGTAGGGCGACGCCTCCATTGTTCCATCCATTTCCATCCATTAGCTTGACGCCATCCATAATATGGATAAATATGGATGGGCAATTGGAGGTCGATGGTGGATCCACTGGCACACACGCCCATCACCCCCGAGCTGCTCCGTACGATCGGCGCGATCGACGAGTTCAAGGGCCGCTGGCAAGCCCTCGGCAATTTGGCTCCCGAGCGCCTGTCGGCGCTCAAGCGTGTCGCCACCATCGAGTCTGTCGGTTCGTCGACCCGGATCGAGGGGGTGAAGCTCAATGACGACGAGATAGCGAGGCTGCTCTCGGGGCTCGACATCAGTTCGTTCCGCTCCCGCGATGAGCAAGAAGTGGCGGGCTACGCCAAGCTCATGGAGCTCATCTTCGAGTCCCACGGCGAGATCCCGCTCACGGAGAACACCATCGGTCAGCTTCACGGGATCCTGCTCGAGTACTCCACCAAGGACGACCGCCACCGGGGGCGTTACAAGACCCTGTCGAACAACGTCGAGGCCTTTGACCCGGCCGGTCACAGCGTCGGCGTCATCTTCGAGACGGCGACACCTTTCGACACTCCTCGACGCATGGAAACACTGGTGGCCTGGACCAATGAGGCCTTGGCAGAACTCGAGCATCATCCCTTACTCATCATCGCCACGTTCGTGGTGCACTTCTTGGCGGTGCATCCCTTTCAAGATGGCAACGGTCGCCTCTCCCGTGCGCTGACCACATTGCTGCTCTTGCGTAGCGGCTATGGCTACGTTCCGTACGCTTCCCTCGAGAAGATCATCGAGGACAGCAAGGACGAGTACTACGTGGCGCTTCGTCGAGCCCAAGGAACCCTCCGCGACGATGAGCCAGAACTGCTCGGGTGGTTGGTCTTCTTCGTACGCGCCCTTCACCGACAAAAAGAGATCCTCGAGCGGAAGATTGCGCAAGAGAGACTCATGGCTCCCCTCGCACCGCTCTCCGAGAAGCTCCTCGGCCTCGTCGGTGAGCACGGAAGGATCACGGTGCGTGAGGCGGCGGCTGTCACCGGCGCCAACCGGAACACGATCAAGGATCACCTAAGCAAGCTCGTGACCGCGAAAAGGCTGGTCCGCCGGGGACGAGCCCGAGGCACCTGGTACGAACGGGCGTAGGTCGCACCGGGAGCCTCCCGGCTCCGCCTTCTTGCCGACTCCCGAGTACAGACGTCTGTACTGGCTCGTCCACACGTGGACGGAGTACATACGTATGGACTCCGTCCACGTGTGGACTCCGAACCAGGGAGCTTCTCATGGCCCGCGCCTCGACCAACCGACGTATCCACCTCGAAAACCTCGGCGATCTCAGCCGCACGCTCCGCCCCATCGTGGCAAAGAACAAGGCCCGCGCCGAGCGCCTCATCGCCGAACTCGAAGAGTTCCGGGCGCGCATGCCCGAAGACTTCTACCGGCACGGCCTCGCCCTCGCGGAGCTCTCCCGCCCTGCCCTCTACGCTGCTGCGGGGCACAAGAACTTTCGGGAGTTACTGCGCGCCCGACGCCTCGTCGGCGCGAGCACCGCCTACAAGCTCATCGCCGTCGTGCACAACTATCCCCGGGCCCAGGCCGAAGGGCTCGGCTTCGCCGTGGCGTACGCGCTCACGCGCTTCGTCGCCGCGACGCCGGAGGACGACCGGGCATCGCGCCTCGTCGCGGGCAACGTGATGATCGGCCGCACGCCCGTCGACCGCATCACGGTCCGCCAGCTCAACGCTGCGACCGAGCGCGTTCGGCGTGCCGCCGCAAAACCGACGAAGGACCCCGAGGCGAAAGCGGCGCGGCGGGCTGGGCGGGAGTTGCAGAAGAGGCTACGCGCGGCGGGGGCTGGGTCGGCGAAGGTGAAGGCGGTGCGCCTCGAGGGGGAGTGGTGTTTGCGGACTGATATGGTCGTGGGGGATGCGGGGGGGTGGGGGTAGGAGGGGGGTTGCGGTTGGGGTGTAAGGAGCGAAGGGGCCGCGTCCGAAGCCGCATCAACGGATGCTACGATCCTCCAGCAGGACGTCGGCTGCTCGCAGTGAGAAAGCCCTAGTCCATCCAGCCAAGACCAGGGGGGCCGGCAAGTGCGAGGATCAACGCGACCCCGAGCTCGCCCAGGCGTCATCTGCCTGTTCGTTCTTCTTTCCGGGTGTGGCACTAAGGAAATC
>QMMC01000493.1 GCA_003647065.1 Deltaproteobacteria bacterium
CAGAGTGGCAAAGGACAGCGTCGGGGTGCCGGCCTTTTCGAAAGCGCGGCGTGAGGCGGGGCAGGGGCTCACGATGGTGCCGCCCCCCGCGAGTTCGTGGTCGGCGCGCCGTTCTTCGGCGATGGCCTGGGCAGACTCCGGGGACGTCCGTGGGAGTTGCCCGCCGGCGCCGCTGCACTCCGCATGTTCTCGTTTTTGATGCAGCTCTTCCGGGCGCCGGCCGAGGATCCGCGCGAGAACCTCACGAGGCGCATCGTAGATGCCGAGGCCGCGCCCGAGGCGGCAGGGGTCGTGGTAGCGAACGGGGGCCTCCGTGTCCTCCGTGACATCGATGACCGAGAGGGCGTCGAGGTTCTCCGCCGCCAACTCGGACAGGTGCAAGAGCTTGGGAGAGTCACTCGGAGACGATGGGAACGTCGGGTCGAGTGCGGGGGCGAGGACCCGGAGGGCGTGCAGGCACCCCGGGTCGAGAAAGACCACTTGGGTAGCGCGTCCCGCGTCGTCGATGAAGTCTCTCGCTGCCCGGAGGAAACCCTCGGGGTCTCCTGCGTCGAGGAGGGGGAGGCCGCAGCACCGACCCCCGAGGACCGAAACGGACTTCTTCGTCAGACCTTCGACGGCCAAGAGACCGGCTCGGGCTTCTTCGGGGACGGTGACGCAGGCGGTGCAGCCCGGCGCGTAGGCCACCGTGGATGTCTTCTCTCGGCTGTTTTGGGCAGCGTCACCGAAGATGGCTGCGGCGGCGGCGCTCGCTCGAGCAACGCGTGCTCGATGCGTCTCCCGGAGCTCTCGGGCTGCGCGCGGGGCGGTCCCCCGAGACAGAGCCTCGGCCCGTCCGGCGCCCAGGGCGGCGGCGACCTCGTTGTCGTGGTCGCAGAAACTCTTGCAGCGCATGCAGCCGGTGCACGCCCACCACGTGGCCGCGACCTCGTCGCTATGGGGGAGGTCGCCGTTGGCGACGTGGTGCAGCGCGGCCATCTTTCCCCAGGGAGTCGTCGTCTCCCGGCCTTCGACGGTCGCCACTGGGCATGCGTGACGGCAGAGCTTCGGACAGAAGGTGCAGTACGTATGCTCCTTTTCGTGAGCGTCGACGAGCGGTAGCTGGCTCGGCATGAGCACGGTTTATCACGCCTCGGGCCCCCGCGTCCCCTGGCACCGAGATTGCGCCCGCGCTATATCGCCGCCCGATGCCGCGCCCAGACCGTCGTGAACTCCTATTGGAGTCGGCCCGGACCCTGACCCCGGCCGTCCGCGAGCTGGTCTTCCGAACCGCCGACGGTGAGGCGTTCGATTATGTTGCCGGCCAGTGGGTCACGCTCTACGTCGCCACGGCCGACGGCGAGCTTCAGCGCAGCTACTCGATCGCAGCGTCTCCGGACCCGGCGGAGCCTGATCGCATCGAATTGGCGGTGACCTTCGTCGAGGGAGGGCCGGCTTCCGGGGCCCTCCACGCCATGTCCCTCGGAACCCGCCTCGATGCCCAGGGGCCCCTCGGCTTCTTCACCCTCGACGGCATTCCGCGGGAGGCGCCCCTCGTCCTCGTCGGTACGGGCACCGGGGTCGCCCCCCTCCGGGCGATGTTGCAGGCCGAGCTCCGCCGCTCTCCCGTCGAGGGACCGCCCATCACATTGCTCTTCGGGTGTCGCACACCCGCGGACATCCTCTTTCGCGCGGAGCTCGAGGCCCTCGCCGCGGCCCACGGGCGGTTTCACTACGCGTCGACGCTTTCTCGGTCCGAGGACGATTGGCCGGGGCTGACCGGCTACGTGCAGACGCATCTCGGTGAGCACTGTGCCGGCCGAGAGACCCACGTCTTCATCTGCGGCCTATCGAAGATGGTCAAAGACGTGCGGCGTCTGCTCAAAGCCGACTTCGGCTACGACCGGAAACGGATCCACACAGAACGCTACGACTGAGTTCAGTGTGTGATGCATCGTCACGGGAGGGAGGAACCTTCCGTGGCTGTGGATCACGCACTAAAGCGCTTTCTTGAGGAAGCGCGTCTTGAGGACGATGGCGACCTTGTTCACTCGGCCGTCGACGTTCTCAGGGTCATCGGTCAGGCGGATGTTCTTGACCAGCGTCCCGCGTTTGGCGACGAAGCCGGCGCCCTTCACGTCGAGGTCCTTGATGAGCGTGACGGAGTCGCCATCGGCGAGCTCCGTGCCGTTGCTATCCACGGTCGGCGGTCGCGCATCCCCGTCGCTCGCCTCGAGCCCGGCCCGGGCCCAATCGAGGGTCTGCTCATCGAGGTAGAGCTGGTCGATGAGGTCCGTCGCCCAGCCCTCGCCGGTCAGTCGGTGAAGGAGTCGGTAGCTCACGACCTGCACCACCGGCACATCACTCCAGGCTGCTTCCTGGAGGCAGAACCAGTGCTTCGCGTCGAGGGGTAGGGCGCCTTCGACCTGGCCGTGGCACACGCCGCAGAGCAGCACCGACCGCTCGCTCGTTTCTGAGGAGTCGGGGGCCCCGGAGGTCACCGGGCGTATTCCGAGCTCATCGCCGGCGCCGCAGAGCTCGCACTTGCCCTCGGCGCGGCGACGCACCTGGTCTTCGGATGAACTCGTATCGCCCATGGGCCCTCGGTCTCGGGGTTACCGCCGAATCGTGTAGATGACCTGCTGCCTCACGGCGCGCTCGTTGGCGGGGAAGGTCTGGGCGCGGATCAGTGCCTCGACGCACGCGGCGACCGGCGCTGGAGTGACCGACACGGTCTCCACGGAACCCTCTCCGCTGAGGTGCAAGATCACCCGAGCCGTTCGCGGGCGCCCTTCGCCGTTGGACAGACAGAGGGTCAACTCGCGGCGGACCGGCGCGAGCACGTCGCCGACGATCTCCGCCGTGATGGTTCGGGGGCGCACGTCTGCCTGCTCCTCCTCCGGGGTATCTGCCTCTGCGGCGGCTTCTTCGTCTTCGGTTGGGGTCTGGCGCTCGGTGTCCGCCGCTTCGGCTGCGGCGGCGGCCTCGTCCATCGCGGTGACCGCGTCGCGGGCCTTGCCGCGGACTGGGGCGATCCCCATCGTGTCGCCTGCGATTTCTTCGAGGAGTTCTCGGGCCACCGGGCCCTCGAGGCTCACCAGCGCGTCGATGCTCGCGCCCAGGGCCACGGTGAGCTCATCGTCGGCCTCCTCGGCGTGGTAGAGCCGCAGGAAATCGCCGATCGGCGCCGCGGCGCTCTCGTCGCCGAGTTCCCCGAGGGCAGCGAGGATCAGGGCCACTGCGGCCAGGTCGGTCGCCGGGTCCCGGAGGTGGGAGATCAGGTGCGGAACGGCTGCCCGCTCTTCCATGCGCGCGGCTGCTCGGGCGAGGGCACCCACCGGCGGTGCGGTCGTGCCTTCGAGAAAACGCGCGTGGCGTTCGAGGGCGGCAACGAGTTGTTCGCGCCCCTCCACTCGATCGCCGAGGGCGGTGCAGGCGGCGGCGCGGACCTGCTCCGGCAGGGCTCGTCGGTCGCAGAGGGTGATCAAGTTGGCCGTCACGTCGGCCCCAGAGGAGGCGGCGAGCTGGCTGACGGCGAAGAGCTGTGCCGGGGTCAGTCGGGCGTCGGGGTTCTGGGTCGCCGCCGAGAGTTGATCGGCGAGGCTCTGAACCTCGCCAGTCGCCGCGCCACCAGCAGCGAAACCGCCGACGCGGAGGGCGGTCACCACCGACGGGGCCCCCGAAGACGCGGTCCAGGTGACCCGGCCGTCGGCTGCCGAGAGGCGGCGGAGGGTGCCGGCGGCGTCAGCGATGATCAGGCCGCCGGGCAGGGCGCCCCCGCCGACGATGTCCGCGTCGTGCTCGTAGACCCACTTGACCGTGCCGGTGTCTGGAGCGAGGGCGAATACCAATCGGTAGAAGGTGAAGTAGAGGTTGTCGTCGTTGAGTTCGACCGTTTCCCCGTCGCCGGTCGGCAGGAAGTCCAGGCGGACCCGGTGGATGGCGCTCTGGGGAGAGGGCGGCGGCGCATAGGCGTCTCGCATGAAGGCGGGCGTGCCGGGCAGCTCTCCGACGGACGCCCCGAACCACGCCGCGCCATCGCGAGTGCCGCGGACCGTCGCCGACGTGAGGCGGATGAGGTTGGCCTGGCCGGTGTAGACGTTGCCATCGGCCACGAGGGCGTGGCCGACGACCTCATCCGAGATGCGCACCCGGGCGAGCTCTTCGCCGGTCTCGCCATCGAGCACGCTGAGGTTCTGGTTGCTCCACGGGATGAAGAGCATGCCCGCCCGAACCGCCGGGAGGCCCACCGCGAATGTGAGGTCGATGATGTCGTGCACGTCGCCGCCGCGGGCAATGATCAAGCGGCTTTGGGCGCCGACACCGCCGCCCGTCGAGAGCACGGCTACCGCGAGGTCGCCCTCGCCGGCTGCGCCCACGAGGGGTAGGGAGCCTGCTTCTTCGCGGAATACGATAGCCCCGGTTTCGAGGTCCCGGGCGACGATGGACGGGGCCTCGAGGGTAAAGACCAGGCGTCCCGCGATCTGGGGAGCGCTCGTCGATGCGCTCGGCTGACGCCAGCGAACTTCCGCCGATTCGAGGTCGAAGGCGACGAGTTCGGGCGGTGTCCCCCCGAGGGAAACGGCCACGGCCGGGGCCCGAGGGGCCGGGGCCGTCGCCATGCGTGCGAGGACCGGATCGAGCTGCTCCGACCGATTGTCGGGGAAGGTGGCCCCGAAAGCACTACCTCCGCCGCCGCCGCCGCAGGCCGCGAAGAGGGGAGTGACGGCGAGCACGAGGACCGCGATGCGTTGCGTCCGGTTCATTGCACAATCCTCTCGGCCGCTGCCGTGGCCGCTTCGCGAAGGGCGCGGTGACGTCGGTCGTTCGGAACGGACTCGGCCATGTCCACCAGGAACTGACGAGCGTCCGGGGTGGCGAGTTCGGCGATGCGTCCCAGCACCTCGAGCTTCGTCTCCTGCTCCATGTTCTCGCGGGCGATGATTTCGGACAGCGCCGGGGTCACTACGTCGAGGGGTACCTGCCCGAGGTAGCCGAGGACCCGCGCCACTTCGCCGGCGGCGACTAACTGGCCGAGGGACGTGGCGGCCTCGAGGATGTTGCGGTCGAGGGCGTGGAAGAGGGCGTCCGTCGCGCCTGCGGCCTCGATTTGCCCGAGGCCCACTGCGGCCGCCGAGCGTACGTGCGGGTCCAGATCGGAGAGCGCTGACTGAAGAGCGCTCGAGGCTCCCTCGGGGCGGCACGAGATGATCCCCGCCACCGCCCGCGCGCGAATCTCGGCGCGCCGATGGCTCGCGAGGACAAACAATACATCGCCGGCTTCGGGGCGCCCGAGGACGGTGAGGGTGTCCACAGCGGTTTCGAGCAACTCCGGCGGCAGGCCCTTCATGATCCGCGCAGCGAGCAACGGCACGAAGCGTGGGTTCCCGGACAAGCCGATGGTCTCGATGGCGGTCTGGACCACGTCCCGGTCCGCGGAGGCCAACTGTTCCTCGATTTCTGCAGGGCGGGCCCGCGGCCCCCGTCGTCCCTGACCCTCGGCGGTGCCTGCGGCCAGCGTCAGTAACGCCAGGCCCACGGCGGCGATCGTGCTTCCCCTCATTCGTGCCTCCCGGCGGGCTTGGTATCGCGCCGAAACCCGGTAATCAAGACGGCATCGCCGAGAATCGCCGAGCCTTGCCGCGGCGCGGTGGCAACGGGCATGCTCCCCTCGTGAACCGTCACCTCACGTTTGCCGTCGTTGCTGCCTCCGGCTTTGTGTGTTCCCTGCTTTTTGGGGGTGTTTCGGGCGCTCAGGACAGTGATTTGCAGTTCTTGGTGGTGGATACGGACCCTCTCGAACTCGCCAGGGCCGTAGCACGCACGGGGGATGGGCCGGTGATCGAGGCGCTGGGGGGCAACGCCGCCGATCGTTCCTTCTTAGCGATCCAGAGCACAGTTCACCTCGCCGAACCCGAGGGCGCGCTGCCGGTCCTCGCAGCGATCGCGGTGGGCCGAGATCCGGACCTCGCTCCGGCAGCTGCCCTCGCTGCCCTCCGGGTCGCCGAGGGGCTGACCGCTTCCTCCCTCGTGGGTCGGGAGGTGAGCGCCGAGGATCTGCGCGGAGCGACGGAGCTCTTCGAGGCCGCCGCCGATGACGAGACCGCCCGCCCCGATATCCGCCAGGCCGCCCACCTCGTGGTGGCGCGTCTCCGGGACCTCTCC
>QMMC01000494.1 GCA_003647065.1 Deltaproteobacteria bacterium
CGGGAGCGGGAACGGGGCGCGGGCTCGGCGCGCCAACGGCGGCGCAAGCGACGTGGCGGTGAAATCGCCGAAGTCGGTGAGGCCGACGAAACGGAAGCCAAGCCGTAACGGGGACGGAAACGGGAACGGCACCCGCAACGGCGATGGAGCCCGTCGCAGGAAGAGCGATGGCGCTCCGCGGCGCGGCAAGAATGGGAGGCCGTCCCAAGTCCCGAGCGCCCGGGTCGGCTTCGCGAGCTTCCTTCGCATGAGTGACAACTTCGTCATGCGGATGGTCGAGCTCTACGACGGGCTCTTCGCCCTCGACGAGAAGGACGAGTGCGACCTCTATCTCGACCTCGGAAGGCAGTTCCTCGCCGATGGCCGCCCCACCGAGGCGCTCCAGCTCTTCCGAAAGGCGACCGTCATCCAGCCCGACGCCCCCGCCGCGTGGGTCGAGATGGGCCGCCACTACCTGATCCGGAAGGCGCCGAAGGCCGCCCTCACGGCCCTCAACAAGGCCCTCGACCTCGGCGTCGAGAGCGCCGAGGTTCACCGCTGCCTCGCCGAGGCGTTGGTGCTCCAGGACCGCTTCGAGGAGGCCGAGGATGAGCTCGAAATCGGCCTCGAGCTCGACCCCGAGTCCCCCGAGTGCTGGTTCGACGTCGGTCTCCTCCGTGACGCCCGAGGCGACTTCGACCTCGCCGTCGAAGCCTTCACCAAGGCCGCCGATCTCGAGCCCGACAAAGTCAGCCATCACCAGCGTCTGGGCTTTGCCCTCGAGAGCGCCGGGCGTCGGAGCGAGGCCATCGTGTCGTTCAAGGCAGCCCTGAAACTGGAGAGCGCCGCGGGTCGTTGACGACAAATGACGATGGAAACGACGGAGATCCTCAGACGCCTCTACGGCGTGCGCCCCAAGAAGCACCGGCGGGGGCGCTCCGTCCGCAGGCTCAAGAAGCGCGTTACCCGGTGGATCCGTCAATACAACTGGAGCCTCGTCCTCGTCGCCCTCGGCGCCGGGCTCTGGTTCCTCACCCACATCTACTATTACAACAACCTCGTCAGCCTAGAGTTCGACGTCCTCGCGGCCCGCGCCGAGATCGAGGCGTCTCAGCAGAAGCGTCACCACATCCAGGTCAACATAATCTCGCTCCTGCACTTCTACGAAGGGTACGAGCGGCAGCTGACGACGGAGGTGACGGAGATGAGGGCGCACACCGAGGACCCCGCGGCCGCGACGGCGACCGAGGAGAGTCCAATCAGCTCCCTCGTCGGGCGGCTCAACGCTGTCGCCGAGGCCTACCCAGCTCTCCGCCTCACCGAGATCGTCCAGCGCTTCGTCGAGGCGGTCGTTATGATCGAGACCGAGATCGCAATGCGCATCTCGCAATACAACATCGCCGTCAATGTCTACACGACGGTGATGCGCCAGTTCCCGGGCATCATCTTCGCGACCTCCCTCGGCTTCGAGGAGCGGCCCTTCTGGGAGCCCAAGGAACGGGACTCGCTTCGCTATGGGGCGGTGGAGTTATGACCCCCCTCGTCTGGAAGGCGACATGAACGTCGTCACCCAACGCGCCCGGGAGAAGGGCTTCGTCTTCGGGGTTATCGGCATCTTGCTCGGGGCCCTCCTCCTCGCCCTCTTTGGGGGCCCGGGCCTCGACGAGGGCCGGCGGGCCAGCCTCGAGCTCCTGGCCCGGACCCACTCGGGGACCTCGACCGTCGTCGAGTGGTCCTCCATGCCAGCCCTCGTCTTCGTCGGCGGGTGCGCCGGGCTCCTCGCGGGAATGCTCGGAATGGGCGGCGGCGTCCTCAAGGTCGCCGGGCTCCTCGTCGTCTTCCACCTCGACATCCTCCTCGTCCGGGCGATTTCCCTGACCACGATGTTCGTCGCGACCGCGTCGGCGATGCCCGTGCACGCGCGAATGGGTCAGATAGGCTGGGACACGGTGCGCCCGATGTTCGTCCCGGCCCTCACCGGGGTCCTCGCGGGCACCTTCCTCGGGACCATCGTCCCGAAGCCCACCCTCACTCATTTCTTCGCCTTCTTCGTCATCTTTCTCGCCTTCAGCACCCTCGCCCAGACCTTTGCCGGGCTCGAACGCTCCCCCGATGTGATCGGCGTCCGCGGGCCCCTCGACCGCGGTCTTCAGTTCACCTGCATGAGCATCGGCGGGCTCCACGGCTTCGTATCGGGGCTCCTCGGGATCAGCGGCGGCGTCGTCGCGGTGCCGATGCAGCAGTCGCTGATCGATGTTCCGGTGCGCCAGGCCGTGGGCAACTCGATCGTGCTTTCGGCGTGGATCACGGGCTTCGGGAGCTTCGCTGCGGTCGCTAGCGGGCTTCACCGCGGAGACTTCCTCCTCGGCGACGTGCTCTTCGCCTCGGGCTGCATCGGGGGCGGTGCCTGGCTGGGATCCCAGCTCGGGGCGCGTCTCAGCGGTCAGATTCCGAGCTTCTACATGAAGCTCCTCCTGGTCCTCGTCAGCCTCCTCGCCGGTTTGGTGATTCTCTTCAAGTAGGAGTTCGTTCGTGTCTGCCCACATGCAAAAGAAACGCGTTCACGGCTGGGAGGTCCTCCTGCGAGCCGGGGCCGGCGAGGTCGCGAGGGCTGGGGACCGGTGGTTCGTCGCCCTGGCCGGAGACGTCGCCGGCGCGGGGCGCTGGGCGCGCCGCGAGGCCGACTTCATCGGAGACTCGATGGCCGCGGCGTTCCAGACGACCGTAGAGGTCGCGCGGAAGATGTCTCCGGGCAAAGGCCCCGGCAAGGGTCCCGCCAAGGGCGCGGCCGACCGGGCGAGCGAGACAGGGAGCCAGCGCCCGCCGAATGTCACGATCCTCACGGCCCTCAACGACGTCGGCGTGCCGATGCAGGTCGCCGAGTCCGAGCTCACCTCCCACCGGGCGGGGATTGCGCCGCTCCTCGCGGCCCTCGAGGAGTTGGTATCGGGTCGCACCGAGGATGGCTACGAGTCGCTCCAGTCCGACGAACGCTTCTGGGCCTTGGTCGAGCTGATCCACGAGCGCGGGGCCACGGCGGGCACGGACGGGGCCTCTGAGGCCGCCATCGAAAATGAAAGGAGTCAGTGAGATGCATGCGTTTTGGATGATCACCCTCGTCTTCGGGATCGTTTCTTCAATCATCGCCTACGGGAAAGGACGCAACAGCCTCGGCTGGTTCCTCGCGGGGTCCTTCCTCGGGCCCTTCGCCCTCATCGTCGCCTTCCTCAATCCGGTTGAGCGCGAAGGCATGTTCGCGACGTGTCCGGCTTGTCGCGAGGTTGTCCGCGAGGCCGCGATGCGGTGCCACCATTGCCAGTCGGGGCTCGACGCCGACTATTCGCGATGACCGACGTCGAGGCGCCGCCCGAGCGTCCAGAGACGCTCTCGGGCCAGCTCATCAGCGGCGCCCGGCAGGTGAGCCAGGGCAGCGATGAGTTCTTCGTCACAGCCGTCGTGGGCGTCGGGAGTGGCCTCAACCTCGCGGCCGAAGGGCTCGGTATCGGCATCGGCCTGGCAGCCCAAGGGGTCGTCGGCCTCGGGAGAAGGCTCTCCCCCTGGAGCCTCGCCGTTCGCCTCGGGCTGCGGCGTGAGGAGACGACCCGGGACCGAATCCGCTCGCTGCTCATCAAAGAGGCTCGTCTCAAGCCCATCGAGGTCACCCGGGAGGAGTTCGACGAGTTCTCCGAGAAGATGGGCATCCTCTTCGAGCTGATCTTCCAAGGGGTCATCAAGATCGAGGACATCGTCCTCGAGTCCGATGACGACCCAGAGAGCGAAGCCGACCTCGCCCCGGTCCCCGATGAAGGCGATCCCAACCTTCAGGGCGTGGACTAGCCGCCCCGCGGCTCCGGCACGACCATGGTGAGCGACGCGCAGGGACAGGCGAAGAGAACGACCCAGGCGGCCGCTCTGCTCTTCCTGGTCGGCGGGCCCATAGCCCTCGGAGCGCTGCTCTTCTGGGAGCTGCACACCCCGAAGCCAGCGACCCGGACGCCGGTGGTCATCAATAGAAATGCGCTCCTGCCCCACGGGTATGCGGGCCCGTGCCTCAACTGCCACACGATCCAAGAGCTGGGCCCGATGGATCTGAGCGCGGCGAATATGAGCGCCTTCGCCATGACCGCCCGGGACCGTCGCTTGCTCGAGGTCGGCCAGAAGGTCGTCGTCCCGTCGCTGCTCATGCAGCTCCGGGTTCCGGCCCTGACCCGGGATGACATCCTGCCCCACGACTACGTCGGCGTTTGTTCGAACTGCCACGTCATCCTCGACGTGCGACCGTCCCCCGCCTACGTCGCGTCGGCCCTCGACAACGCCCAACGACCCCTCGGTCTGCTCAACGCTCGCCGACCTGGCCCCACCGTGCACCCGGCGGACCACCGCTCGGTCGCCGACGAGCGCATCCGAACCGTCAGCGGCTATGTCGCGCTCTTTCTATTCCTCCTATCGGCCGCCTACGTCGTCGCCCGGGTCTTGATGCGCCACGACCCGGCCAGGTGGAAGGGACGTTTCAAGCTCAAGCCGCTGATGAAATACCATCAGTTCGCCTCGGCGGCTCTCATGGCCGTGGTCCTCGTCCACTGGCATTACTCCGACCGCGGCAACAACGCCCTGCACCTCGCGGTCGTGGCACTCTTCTGGCTCGGGGCGGCGGGGGTGGTCATGCGTAAGAACGCGCTGACGAACAAGGTCGCGCGCAAGGGTATTCGCCTGGTTCACACCCAACGCTTCATCTTCATCGGGCTCATCATCCTCCTCGTCGTCGGTCACCTCTGGGTCGGCGTCCAGTGAGGCCCCTCGGCGGCTCTCTCAGGGAAGCTCGTCTGCCGTCGCGAGGAGCCGTTGCACCTGCTCGCCGAGCTCCGCGAGGTGAGCCCGCAGCTCCTCTTGCTCTCGTTCGACGTCGCGGTGCTGGCTGGCGATGGCGCTAATGCGCTCTCGGGTCGCGAGGACCCCACCTTCGAGGTCGGAGCGCTTGGCCTCGAGATCTTGGAGCGCATGGTGGGCCCGGCTTCGAGCTCGGCGCGCATTGGCCATGCGCTCCCTGGCCTCGGCCTCCCGGGCGCCGTGGTTCGTCCCCATGGCCGCGCTTCTATCGAGCTGATCGCGGAGGATAGCTATCCGGCTGCGCGCATGCTGGACCTCCGCCCGGGCCTGGCCGAGGGCGTCCTCGGCCTCTACCTGCTCCCGGAGGTGGCGGAGGAGCTCGCCGTCTTCTTCTGGCTCCGGCCGTCCTCTTTCGGGAGCCGCGTTTCGGGTGCGCACGCGCTCCTCGATGCCGAGGGCGTCGAGGAGCGCGTCGACGGCCTCGGTGGGAAGCCCCGTGACGGCAACGATCTCGTGTTTACGCGCCATCTCCAGTTGCGAGACCGTCACGAGGCCGGCGGCGGTCAGGCTCTCGAGGATCGACATGTCGAAACCCTCGACGGCGCCGAGGGCCGCCACGAGGGTCTGGCTTTCAGCGCCGGCCCCGTCGCCGGGAGCACCCGCGGAACCCGACTGAACCTTGATCTTGTGGAGCACCCCCCGGAGTTCGTCCTGGAGCTCCGCCGGCTCACTGACCGCGAGTTCCTTGATGAGCACATTCATCTCGACGAGGGAGTCGGCAATATCTTCGACCCCTATGCGCTGGGCCGCCGCGAGGATGGACGTGACCGTCGTCGTCAGGGTGTTGATGATCGAAGCCTCGGGATCCGGCTGGGCGAGGGCTTGCTCCATCAGCTCCTCGAGGGGCTCGATGTACTGGGGCAGCGTCGTCATGAAGATCTGACGAATCTCATCGGCCTGGGCATCGCCGAGCTCGAGGCCGGACTCGTCCGGGTCCTCGGCGCTCTCGCTGCCGTCGGATTCGAACTCCTGGAGGGAGAAGTCGTCGACTTCTCCCTCGTCCACTGAGTCCACTCCGTCTTCGCTGTCTTCGGGGCTGGTCATGGGGTCCGGAGGTCTACCGTTCAGAGGAAGGTCTCGTACTCCTCATCGTCGTCACCATCCTCTTTGTCGGTCCCGCCTCCCTTCTTCTTCTTCTCGTCGTCACCGTCGTCGTCGCCGCCGAGGGACTCGAAGTCGCCGTCATCATCGCCGCCGAGGGACTCGAAGTCGCCGCCTTCGTCACCGTCGTCGTCGCCGCCGAGGGAC
>QMMC01000495.1 GCA_003647065.1 Deltaproteobacteria bacterium
GACGTCTTCGAGGAAGTGGGTCACGACGGGCCCCGCGATCACGTAGCCCACCTGCTCGGCGTCTTCGAGCGCCTGAAAGGCGATGCCCACTAGCTGATTGCCCCGGACCACCGGTCCACCGCTGTTACCCGAGTTGATGGCGGCGTCGATCTGAAGCGCCAGGAGCATCCGCTGAGATTGCTCGTAACGGACGAGGTCGATGCGAGACACGATGCCGCGGGTGATGGAGACGCGCTCCCCGCCCACCGGAAAGCCGCAGACGCTGACGGTGTCGCCGAGCTCGGGGACGGGGCCGACGGCCATCGGCGTCACGCCTTGAAAGAAGACGTCGTCATCCACCGAGAGCAGCGCGAGGTCGCATTCGTGGCCAATCGCCTCCACCGTCGCGACGTGCTTCTTCGACCGGCCGTAGCGACGAACCTCGACGTAGACGTGGTCCTGCACGCAGTGGGCGTTGGTGAGGATACGCAGGCCCCGGGCCGTCTCGACGATGACCCCCGAGCCGGTGCTCGATTCTGCGCCCTGGGTCTGCCATGGCTGGTCGTAGTCCGGGGGGTCGGATACGACCAGCACCTTCACCACGCCTCGCAACAGCGCCCCGAGTTGTTTCCTCTCTTCCGAAACGGCTGACGAACCCATTGCGGTCAGTTTAGCAGCGCCGGGGACCCAAGCCGGGGCTGGTCTCAATCCCCGCGGATCTTCAGGGCTTTCTCGACACTTCGAGCCAACGGGGCGGAATCCGTGGGCTCGGGCTGGGCCTTCAGGATGGACGCCAGGGCCCGCATCAGCTCCCGGGCCGACTCGAAGCGATGGTCGGGATCCTTGGTGAGGGCCCCCCCGATGACCTCGTCGAGGAGCGCCGGCACGTCATCACGGATGCTCGCCAACGGCGGCACCTTGGCTTCGCGCGCCTTCATGATGACCTCGAGGTCGGTCTTCCCGTCGTAGAGTCGCTGGTTGGTGAGGGCCTCCCAGAGCACGATGCCCAGGCAGAAGATGTCGCTCTTCTCGTTCGCCGGTTTCCCGGTGAGGACCTCCGGCGCCATGTAGGCGAGCTTGCCCTTGACCGTCCCAGGCTACGTCATCGACGCGCGGTCGGTGGCCCGGGCGAGGCCGAAGTCCGCGAGCTTCACGATGCCGTTCCGGCCGACGAGGATGTTGTTCGGCGTGACGTCGCGATGAATCACCGGCGAAGGCCGGCCCAGGGAGTCGATGCGCTCGTGGGCAGCGCTGAGGCCACGCAGAACCTCGATGCCGATGGCCGCCACGTAGTGCCAAGGCGTGCGCTCGCCCGCCGTCTTGTAGGCGCTCATCCACTGCTGAAGGTCGAGGCCATCTACCCACTCCATCACGATGAAGTAGTTGCCCTCGGCGTCATGATCGAAGTCGTGGACCTGAACGATGTTGGGGTGAGCCAGCTCGGAAACGACGCGCGCTTCTTCGACGAACATGGCGGTGAACTTCTTGTCGTGGGCGAGCTCCGGCAGCACTCGCTTGATCGCGACCCGCCGCGTGAAGCCCTCGGCCCCGAGGGTGAGGCCTTTCCACACCGTCGCCATGCCGCCCTCGCCGAGGGGTTCGATGAGCTGATACTTACCGCCGATCTTTCGGCCTCGGTCTGCGACCATGGCATCGAGGGTAGATCACCAGCGCCGGCTCACGAAGGGCTCACTGACGACTGTGTGCTCCGTCGCACAGCCGGACGGTCACGGCTCGTAGGAGAGGTTGGGTGCGAGGTGGCGCTCGGCGACCCCCACCTCGACCCCGGCCCGCCGGGCGTAGTCCTCGACCTGATCGCGGCCGAGGCGCCCCACCGTGAAGTAGCGGCTCTCGGGGTGAGCAAAGTAGAGGCCGCTGACGCTCGCGGCGGGCGTCATGGCGAAGCTCTCGGTGAGCCCGATGCCGCGCTCTTCGGCGTCGAGGAGCGAAAAGAGTGCGACTTTCGGGCTGTGGTCCGGACACGCCGGATAGCCGAGGGCGGGGCGGATTCCTCTGTACTTCTCGCCTATCAGCTCCTCTGAGGAGAGATCCTCGGCGGCCCCGAAGCCCCAATCCCGACGGGCCCTTTGATGAAGGAGCTCGGCGAAGGCCTCGGCGAGGCGGTCGGCGAGGGCCTTGACCATGATCGCGTGGTAATCGTCGTGGTCCTTCTCGAAGTGGGCGACCAGCTCGGCTACGCCGTGGCCGGTGCTCACGGCGAAGGCGCCAACGTAGTCGGTCACGTCGGAACCCCGGGGAGCGACGAAATCGGCGAGGCTCAGGTACGGAGTATCCTCGGCCTTGGCCGCCTGCTGGCGCAGCATCGGGAAACGGGCCGCTTCAGTTTCTCCGTCGAAGAGGACGATGTCGTCGCCTTCGCTCGCGGCCTTCCAGAAGCCGTAGACTGCACGCGGCTCGAGGGAACCATCGGAGATGATCTGCTCGAGGAGCTTCTGAGCGTGCTCGTAGAGCTCCTTGGCCGCCTCGCCGCGCTCCGGGTGAGAGAGGATCTCGGGGAACTTCCCGCGCAGCTCCCAGGCGTGGAAGAGGTAGGTCCAGTCGATGTAGCCGGCGATCTGCCGAAGGGTCACGTCGCTGACGACGCGGCGCCCGGTAAACGATGGCACGGAGACTTCGGCGTCGGAGAAGCGGTAGCGCGGCGCGTTCTCCCGGGCCATTTCGATGGGCAGGACGGGCTTGTCGCGCTTGGCCTCGAAGAGCCGGACCAGGCGCGCCTGGTCCTTGCGGTTGTGTTCGTCGACGGCCGCCTTCTTCTTGCCGAGGAGGTCCGAGACGACGTTGACGGCCCGCGACGCGTCGAGCACGTGCATGACGGGTTCGTCATACTTGGGGGCGATCTTGACCGCCGTATGCTGCCGGCTGGTCGTGGCGCCGCCGATGAGCAGGGGGACCTCGAAGCCTTCGCGCTTCATCTCCTTGGCGACGTGCACCATCTCGTCGAGGGACGGCGTGATCAGGCCCGAGAGGCCGACGATGTCGACGTTCTCTTCCTGGGCGGTGCGGAGAATCGTCTGGGCCGGGACCATGACCCCGAGGTCGAGGACCTCGTAGTTGTTGCATTGCAGAACCACGCCCACGATGTTTTTGCCGATGTCGTGGACGTCGCCCTTCACCGTCGCGAGGAGCACCTTGCCCTGGACCGAGGGGCCGCCGTCAGCCTGCTCCTCCGCCATGAACGGGTCGAGGTAGGCGACGGCCTTCTTCATCACCCGGGCGCTCTTGACCACCTGCGGGAGGAACATCTTCCCCGCACCGAAGAGGTCCCCGACGACGCTCATGCCGTCCATGAGGGGGCCTTCGATGACCGAAAGCGGACGACCGAGCTTCTGCCGCGCTTCTTCCGTGTCCTCGACGATGAAGTCGACGATGCCCTTCACGAGCGCGTGGGAGAGGCGCTCTTCGACGCTCGTCTCACGCCACGAGAGGTCGAGTTCACGCTTCTTCCCGCCGCCCTTATAGCGGTCCGCGAGCTCCACCAGGCGCTCGGTCGCGTCGGGGCGCCGATTGAAGATCACGTCCTCGACGTGGTCGAGGAGCTCCTTGGGGACCTCTTCGTAGACCTCGAGCTGCCCGGCGTTGACGATGCCCATGTCCATGCCGGCATCGATGGCGTGGTAGAGAAACGCCGCGTGCATCGCTTCGCGCAGCTGGTTGTTGCCGCGGAACGAAAACGACAAGTTGCTCACGCCGCCGGAGATGAGGGCGCCGGGGCACGTGGCCTTGATCTGACGGGTCGCCTCGATGAAGTTCTTGGCGAAGTCGGCGTGCTCTTCGATGCCGGTGGCGATGGCCAGGATGTTCGGGTCGAAGATGATGTCGGTCCCGGGGAACCCCGCCTTTTCGGTCAGGAGCCGGTAGGCGCGCTGGCAAATCGAGACTTTGCGCTCGACGGTCTCGGCCTGCCCGGTCTCGTCGAAGGCCATGACGACGACCGCAGCCCCGTAGCGACGCGCAACCCGCGCCTTGGCGAGGAACTCCTCTTCGCCTTCCTTGAGGCTGATCGAGTTCACGACGCCCTTGCCCTGAAGACACTTGAGCCCCGCCTCGAGCACGGACCACTTCGAGCTGTCGATCATCACCGGGATGCGGGCGATGTCCGGCTCGGACGCGATGAGGTTGAGGAAGCGGGTCATCACCTCCTCGGACTCGAGCAGCCCTTCGTCCATGTTGACGTCGAGGATGTTCGCGCCGCCGCGAACCTGGTCGAGGGCGACCTCGAGGGCGGTGGTGAAGTCGCCCTCCTTGATGAGGCGCATGAACTTGCGCGAGCCGGTCACGTTGGTGCGCTCGCCGACCATCATGAAGTTGGACTCGGGGCGGATGGTGAGGGGCTCGAGGCCGCTCAGCACCGGAAGTTGTGCCAGGTCTTGGGGCAGCGCCCGGGGCGTAACCTCGGAGACCGCTTCGCCGATGGCTCGGATGTGGTCCGGGGTCGTGCCGCAGCAGCCGCCGACGAGGTTCACGAAGCCCGCCTCGGCGAACTCCTTCACCAGCCCCGCCGTGGTCTCCGGCGTCTCGTCGTACTCGCCCATGGCGTTGGGCAGGCCGGCGTTGGGATAGCAGTGTACGAAGCTGCCCGAGATGTCCGAGAGGGCCTCGACGTAGGGGCGCATCTCCCGGGCGCCGAGGGCGCAGTTGACGCCGACGAGGAGCGGCTGGGCGTGGGCGACCGAAGCCCAAAACGCCTCGATGGTCTGGCCCGAGAGGGTCCGGCCGCTCCGGTCGGTGATGGTGACCGAGATCATGACCGGAAGGCGCACGCCCTTCTCGTCGAAGACGTCTTCGATGGCCAGGAGCGCCGCCTTGGCGTTGAGCGTGTCGAAGATGGTCTCGACGAGCATCAAGTCGGCGCCGCCGTCGATGAGGCCCCGAATCTGATCCGAGTACGCGGCGAGGACCTGGTCGAAGGTCACCGCACGAAACGCTGGGTCGTTCACCTTCGGGGAGAGGCTCAGGGTCTTGCTGAGGGGGCCGATCGAGCCCGCGACGAAGCGGGGCTTGTCGGGTGTCCGGTCGCTCCACTCGGCCGCTGCCGCCTTGGCGATGCGCGCCGAGGCGACGTTGAGGTCGTAGGCGACGGACTCGAGGTGATAGTCGGCCTGGGCTATCGACGTCGAGTTGAAGGTATTGGTCCCGATTAGATCCGCCCCGGCGGCGAGGTACTCGCCGTGGATGCTGGTGATCACCTCGGGGCGCGTCAGGCTCAGCAGGTCGTTGTCGCCCTTGACGTCATGGGGGTGGTCCCGGAAGCGGTCCCCGCGGTAGTCGGCCTCGCCGAGGCCGTGGCGCTGGATCATCGTGCCCATCGCCCCGTCGAAGAGGAGGACACGCTTTTCGAGGAGGGAGCGGAGGAGCTTATCGGCGTCGTTCATTCTGTCTCTTTGGCGGTCTCTTGGTCGGTCTCTTGGTCGGGCGGGGGCCTCGATACGTCAACGGACGAGGACTCAATAACGCGGGAGGGACGGGTCGACGTCCTGGGACCACGCCTCGAGGCCGCCAGCGAGGTTGTAGACCTCACGGAAGCCCATGCGGAGAGCGTGCTCGGCGGCCGCCTGGCTCCGGTGGCCGTGGTGGCAGTAGAACGCGATGGCGGTTTCCCGGGTCGTCGCCTCGAGGCGCTCGAGGCCTGCGGTGTCGAGGAGGGTGCCGCCGATATTCGCCGTCGCCCGCTCTGCCGGGGTGCGCACATCGAAGAGCTCGAGGGGCTTGCCGCCGTCGAGCATCATGGAGAGCTCCTTCGGCGAGAGCTGGCGCACCCGAGGAGGCTCGTTGGGGTTGTCGATCTTGAAGCCGCTGATCTTGTCGTTCTTCAGGAAATCGACCACCACGCCATCGGCGCGCCGGGCCGAGCTCTTGTCCATGACGAGGGTGAAGCGGGCGTCCGACATGACGAGGTCTTCGTCCCGGGGAGAATCGAAGTAGAGAGAGTTGCGAAACTCGCGGTCGATCTCGAGGCGGATGACCGGCGTCCCGTCCCCGTCCCAATGCTCCTCGAGGGCCGCGATGGCGCCGTCCGAGATGGTGACCTCGGGGGTCTCGAGGGCGAGGGGGCCACGGCCGAGGATGCCCTCGAGTTCGCCGTTCTCTTTGAGCTCGCGGACGATGTCCGAGC
>QMMC01000496.1 GCA_003647065.1 Deltaproteobacteria bacterium
ACCACCCTGGCAATTTCTCCCGCCTTTGCCATAGTCCCGCCGCCCGGGAGGGGTTTTGAAGCGACACGTCTTCGTCATGACGTTGGTCCTGGCCACGGCAATGCCTGCCCAAGGGCAGGAACCGGAAAGCTCAGCGCCCGAAGAGACCGACCAAGAGACCGACCAAGAGACCGGCTTCATCGCCGGCATCAACGCGAGTCTCGAGGGCGTCGACGGTTGGGTCGGCGAGTGGATCATCTCCCCGATGGCCGCGGTCCTCTTCTGGGACGTGGTGTTCTGGGACACTTCGGACGCAGCGATCGAAGGGCGGGCCGTCTCCGCTGGTCTGAGCGAGGCGGAGGCTCAGGCGATCGTATCCGCTGGTGACGAGGGAGCCACGGCTTGCGCCGCGACCGAGAAGCTCTCGGCGGGCGAATGCCAAGACGTGCTCTCGGGCCTCCAGCTGCCGATCATCGTGCTCTGGCTGGTCCTCGGCGCGGTCTTCTTCACGTTCCGCTACGGGTTCATCAACATCCGGGCCTTCTTCCACGCCATCCAGGTCACCCGCGGCAAGTTCGACAACCCCGACGACCCCGGAGAGGTCAGCCACTTCCAGGCGCTCTCGAGCGCGCTCTCGGCAACGGTCGGCCTCGGCAACATCGCCGGCGTCGCGGTCGCCGTCGCCGCCGGTGGGCCCGGGGCCGTGTTCTGGATGGTGTGCGCCGGCTTCTTCGGCATGAGCTCGAAGTTCACCGAGTGCACCCTCGGCCAGCTCTACCGGCAGGTCGACCCTTCGGGGCGTGTCTCCGGCGGGCCGATGCAGTACCTCAAGCGAGGCCTCGCAGAACTCCGGGGCGGCGTCTTCAAGCCCCTCGGCAAAGGCCTCGCGGTGCTATTCGCCATCATGTGTATCGGCGGCAGCTTCGGCGGCGGCAACATGTTCCAGGCCAATCAATCGGCAAAGCTGGTCGTGGGCCAACTCCTGGGCGCCTTCGAGGTCGAGTCCCCGGCCATCGCCGATTTCTCGATGCTCGTCTACGGGGTCATCCTCGCGGCCCTGGTCGGCGTGGTCATCATCGGCGGCATCCAGCGCATCGGTGCGGTCGCCGGCTACGTCGTGCCGGTCATGTGCGTGGTCTACGTCGGCGCAGGCATGCTGGTGCTGGCCGTGAACATCGACCAAGTGCCTAGCGCCTTCGGCCGAATCATCGGAGAAGCATTCACCCCCCAGGCCGGCCTCGGGGGGCTCCTCGGAGTACTCGTCCAGGGCTTCCGCCGGGCAGCATTCTCGAACGAAGCGGGGGTCGGGTCGGCCTCCATCGCCCACTCGGCTGCCGCCACCGACGAGCCCGTCCGCGAGGGCATCGTCGCCCTCCTCGAGCCCTTCATCGACACCATCGTCATCTGCACGATGACCGGCCTGGTCCTGGTGATCACCGACGCCTATCTGCAGGTCGGCGCCGACGGCGAGCTCCTTGGCGACGTCGAGATGACCCGCTACGCCTTCGACTCGGTCATCCCCGGGTTCAGCTGGGTCCTCGCACCGGCGGTCTTCTTCTTCGCCTTCTCGACCATGCTCAGCTGGAGCTACTACGGCGAGCGTTGCTGGACCTACCCCTTCGGCACGAGCCAGAGGTCCTCGACCGTCTACCGCGTCATCTTCGTCGTCTTCGCCGTTTTCGGGACCATCCTCAACATCGACAACGTCATCGCCATCAGCGACCTGATGATCCTCGGAATGGCGCTGCCTAACATCCTCGGGCTCTTCTTCCTCTCGAACAAGGTCGGCGCTGCCCTCACGGACTACTGGAACCGCTACAAATCGGGGGAGATGGCGAAGGACGCGGCCTCGGGCGCCGAGGCGGGTTGACCGAGACCGGCATCGCCCCTGAAGATGGAAGACCTTAGCCTATGGCTCAAGCGTCTCCCACCCCGACCGGCCGGTCCCTGACCTGCCCCCACTGCGGCGACCCGCACCCGCGGAAGTTCAGCCACTGTCCCCAGACGGGTCTATCCCTGGCGACGGGCGCTGCCCTCGTTGGCCAAGTGGTAGCCGACCGGTACCGGGTCCTCGGTCTGCTCGGCGAAGGAGGCATGGGCGCCGTCTACTTTGCGGAGCACACCCTCATCGGGCGCAAGGTTGCCCTCAAGCGCCTGCACCCAGAGCTCGCCACCGACGCCAACTCCGTGGCCCGCTTTCAGCGCGAGGCCCGGGCCGCGGCGGCGATCGGTCACCGGCACATCGTCGAGGTCCTCGATCTGGGCTACGGCGCCGACGGCGCACCGTTCCTGATAATGGAGTACCTGAGGGGCCAGTCCCTCGCCGAACTGCTGCGCAAAGAGGCGCGCCTCGCACCAGCCCGGGCGTGTCGAATCGTCGGCCAGGTCCTCGCAGCCCTCGCGGCGGTGCACGACTCGAAGATCGTGCACCGGGACCTCAAACCCGACAACGTATTCCTCGTACGTCGCCGAGCTGACCCGGACTTCGTGAAGGTCCTCGATTTCGGCATCTCGAAGATGAACATCGATGATGACGAGGGCCTCAAGCTGACCAAGACCGGCGTCATGCTCGGCACGCCCTACTACATGAGCCCCGAGCAGGCGCGGGGCATGAAGGTCGTCGACCGTCGAGTCGACATCTACGCCATCGGGGTGTTCCTCTACGAGGCGCTTTCTGGCGAGCTTCCCCACCGGGCCGATAACTATCACGCCCTGCTCCTCGAGATCCTCGCCAAGGCGCCGACTCCCCTCGTCGAGCGCGCCCCCGGAGTGTCTCCGGAACTCGCCGAGGTCGTGCACCGAGCCATGGCCAAGAACCCCGCCGAGCGTTTTCAAAGCGCGCGGTCGATGCAGCTGGCCCTGGTGCCCCACGGCGCGAGTCCGCCGGACGCGCCGCGCCCCCTCACACCGAGCATCGGCCAAGAGAACGCCCAACCCATCACTCGTCAGAGCGGGCTCCGGGCGGCGGCGCGGGCCGCGGAGACCGTTCGCGGCCTGGCGGATACTCCCATGGCCGGAGTGCCTCGCCCTTCTGGGTTCTCACCGGCCCCGCACCGTTTCGTCGCAACCTCGTCCAACTGGGAAGACGACGGACGGTCGCTGCTACCCCAGGACATGCCCAAGGACATGCCCAAGGACATGCCCAAGGACATGCCCAAGAACACGGCACCCTATGCGTCGGCGCTTGCGGGCTCAGGTTTCCCCGCCCCGGCGATATCCATCACGGAGTCCTCCGCCTCGTTCAGAGCCCTTCCGAATGGGAACGAGACGCCGGCCGCGGTACACCGGCAGAGCACCCAGGCCGGGGCTCCGGGGAGCACACTCCGGGTCAAGGGGGCGCTGCTCCTCTCGGCCCTCGAGCACCTCGAAGCCGTGCATGGCCCAGGCACGCGGTCGAAGCTCATCGAGCACCTCGCGCCGTCCGAGCGAGCGCCCCTCGCGGGGATGCTCACACCGGTCGCGTATCTTCCCCTCTCGGTCTACGACGCCTTCCTCGCCGCCGCAGAGCGCATGTTCGGCACCGGAGACGGCCTCCTGGCGGTCTCCCTGGGCCAAACGGCGGCGGTGCGCGACCTGCCGACGATGCATCGTCACCTGATTCGTGACGCGACGCCGCGGGACGTCTTGCTGCGACTCCCCGAAATCTACGGCGCCTACCACGACCGAGGCACGGTCGAGGTCACCGCATCCCCCACGGGGCACCGGGTGGCGGTCCGGGACACCGCCCCGGACACCATGCGGCACGCCCTCGCCATGAGCGGGGTCTACCGCGGGCTCCTCGAGTACACCGGCGCCATCGATGTCCGGGCCGCCGTCCTCAGCTGTCGCTGCCGAGGCGACGCGGCGACGGTGACCTCCTTGCGATTCAAATGACCGCCATGCCTGTACCCAATACTCATCCCGACATCGACCAAACACTCTCGGGGGAGCCTGTCGACCTCGCCGAAGGCCGCGCGAGCACCCGCTTCGTCGCGACCGAGGCGATGGCCACCGACCCCCGGGGCCTCGTTCACGGAGGCTTCGTATTCGGCCTGGTGGACCACGCGGCCATGCTGGCCGTAAACGACCCCTTCGTCGTACTGGGCAGCGCTGACGTGCGTTTTGTGGCCCCGGTGAAGGTCGGCGACGAGGTCATCGCCACCGCAGTGACGACCCTTCAAAAGGGAAAGAAGCGCGTGCTCGAAGTGAGCGCGACGGCGGGCGGCGCCGAAGTCATGAAGGGCACGATGACGGCCTTCGTCTTGGACCAGCACGTCCTGGACGACTGAGCAGCAAGGGCAGTAGTTGGGCTCAGCGGCTCTCCCGGAGGATGGCCTCGACCTCGTCGGGGGCCTTCGGGATCTCCGCCGTGAGATTCAGCGGGGCACCCTCGGTTACTAGGATGTCATCTTCGATGCGAATCCCGATGCCGCGCCACCGGGGGTCGCAGTCCGCGTCGTCCGCGATGTAGATCCCTGGCTCCACCGTGAGCACGTGGCCCGGGACGAGAGGCCTCGGCACCCCGTCGACGAAGTACGCGCCAACGTCGTGCACATCCATACCGAGCCAGTGCGAGGTCCGATGCATGTAGTACGCCTTGTGGGTGCCGTCGCTGATCAACGTATCGACGTCACCCTCGAGCAGCCCCAACTCGACCAACCCGGCCGCGATCACGCGGGTGGCCACCTGATGGATGTCGTCGAGGGTCTTGCCCGGCACACAGAGCGCGATGGCCGCGCGCTGTGAGTCGAGGACGAGGTCATAGATCGCTCGCTGGGCTTCTGAGTACTTGCCGTTCACCGGGAAGGTACGGGTGACATCGGACGCGTAGTAGTCGAGCTCGCACCCGGCGTCGATCAGCAGGAGGTCACCGTCCTCCATCAGGCGGTCGTTCTTGCGGTAGTGCAAGATGGTCGCGTTTCGACCCGAGCCGAGGATGGAGTCGTACGCCGGGCGCTCGCACCCCGCCTTACGAAAGATGCGATTCATCTCGGCTTCGACTTCGAACTCGTGAATCCCCGGTCGGGCGGCGCGCATCGCAGCGAGGTGAGCGTCACGGGTGACCGCCGCCGCGCGCTTCATCGATTCGACCTCTTCATCGCCTTTGACGAGGCGCAGCTCGTGGAGCGTGGCGGCGGGGTCGACTACCTCAGTGGGCACCCGGGTGCCGAGGCGGGCACGACGGCGAACGACGTCGAGGGCAGCAAAGAAACGGTCATCGAAGGAGCGATCCCGGCCGAGGCGGTAGTGCACGCGGTCCACGTCCGCGAGATAGTCGGGGAGGCGGCTCGCCAGCTCGTCGATGGGAAACGCGGCGTCGGCACCAAATTTCGAGACGGCGCCATCGACGCCTGCGCGGGGCCCGTCCCAGATTTCGCGCTCGGGGTTACGCGTGCGCACGAAGAGCACCGTCTGGTGCTCCGGGTGCTGGTTCGTCAAGATCAGCACGCTCTCGGGCTCGTCGAAGCCCGTCAGATAGAAGAAGTCACTATCCTGGCGATAGGCGTGCTCGACGTCGTTGTTGCGGATAGCGACCGGAGCGGCGGGGACGACGAGGACCCCGGCCCCCATCGCCGACAGAAGACGCTCACGGCGTTCGGCGAACATGGCCGGCAGAGTGACGGCCCCTTCGGCCCGGCGCAAGACCTCAGCCGAAGAGCTCGCCGAGGCGAGCCGGAGCCGCGCTGGTAGCGCCTCCGAGGTCCGCGAGGAAAGCCTCGGCGTCGTGTCGGGCTTCGAAGTACTCGGTGCCCCATGATTCCGTGGAGGTCGCGTCGCCGGCGGGGATCGAACACGCCGGCTTGGTGACGTTCGACTCTGGCAGGGCGAGCCAGCCGGAGTGAAGCTGACCTGAGGAGGCGTCCATGCTCGTCAGACCCGTCCACAGGTGTCTCGCTCTCGTCGGTGCGGTCGCACTCGGACTGGGTTTGTCTATTGCCGCATGCGGCGGAGACGACGACACGACGTCAGGGCCGATGACCGCGGTCCCCGCTGAGGAACCGACGACGATTGCCACGAGAACTGAAGCGACCAGTACAACTGAAGCCACCACGACGACTGAAGCGACCACGACCACGTCGACCGCTGTGCCAGTCGAGACGAAGCTCGTCAACGTCTACTGGGGGTGGAACGTACTGAA
>QMMC01000497.1 GCA_003647065.1 Deltaproteobacteria bacterium
GGTGAAGACGCCGAGGTTCAAGACGGCGAGGAGATCTCCCTCGAGGCTCCGGCTCGGGTCGCCGTAGTTCGCCCAGACGACGACCCCGATGCCGGCGACGGCGAGGAGGGCCAGGTACTTCATGCGGGGGGCCGGGCGCTCGCCGACGGTCCAGGGGCTGATGACCGCGATGAGCAACGGCTTGAGCGCGCCGATCATCGTGACGATGGCCACCGAGGTCATCTGGGTCGCGGTGATGAAGATCAACTGGTGCAATCCAAAACACACACCGGCAAAGAGGACCGGGCCGAGGGGCTTGGGCAGAGGGGCCCGCAGAACGAGGGCGGCCAGCCCGAGGACCCCGGTCGCGATGATCGCCTTGTAGAACCCCAGGGTCGCCGGCGGCAGACCGATGACCTTCACGAAGATGAAGGCGAATGAAAACGCGGTCGCCCCGACGGTCACGGCCGCGATGCCCCGGGCCGAGCCTGGGTCCCGACCTGAGTCCTGGCCTGCCGTCGTCATTGCGGGGCGCATGTAGCACTCCCCCGCCCATGCCGCCGACAAACATGACCGATGGCCGACCGAGGTGCTCTACTGAGGCACGAGGAAGCAACCCTTGGACAAATTCGACATCCGGGTTCTCCGCTTCGACGACGCCCCCGGCAAAGATCCCGTCACGGACCTCGCTCGAGTCTTCGGCATCGACCAGGAGATGGCGCGCCAGGTCGTCGCCCGGGCGCCGGTGCTGGTGAAGCGCGGAGTGACCGAGGCGCAGGCCGAAGAGCTCTTTCATCTGCTGCGAACCATCGGCGCCGAGGTGCGCATCGAAACGGCGTCCGCGACCCGCCAGACCGTCGGCCCTCCGCCGAGCATTCCGATGCCCTCCTCAGCGACGGACCCCCAAGACCCCCTGGGCCTCCGGCCGATGCCGCCGCTCCCAGTGCCGGACTTCGGAGCAACGGGCGTGCCCGCCCCTGCGCCGCCGTCGATCCGCCCCATGGCGCCCGCTCCCGTCGGTGATGCCTCGAGCGTGCGGCCCCCCCCCGCACCGAGTGATCGCCCGGCCCCGGGGAGCATGCGCCCGGCGGCCGGCAGCATGCGGCCCGGAGCCCCGCGCTCGATCGCCCCGCCCGCGGGCGACAAGTGGCACTGCAACCGCTGCAACGTTTCGTTCTTCGAGCACCAGGTGCGCGCGGCGAGCAACCTCCCGGACCGCTTGGGCATGGCGCAGGTATTCGTATGCCCACGATGTCAGCAGGCCGTGACCCCGATCACCGGCGAACGCGCTGTGCCGCTCACGCGCAGGCTCCTGGGCGCGTTCACCTATCCTGTTCAGAAGTCTGCTCCGGTGGTCTTCATCGGCGTGGCGCTGATCGCGACCCTCTTCGCCTTGATCCCCTTCATCGGGGTCTTTTTCATGGTCGCGATCCTCGCCACCTTCTATTTCAGCGTCATCAAGGTTTCCGCAGCCGGTAGGGACGAGCTGCCCTCGAAGGAAGAGGCGTCCGATCTCTTCAACCTCTTCGGGCCCCTCTTTCGCTTCTACGCCGCCATCGTCGCCCCCTACCTGCCCGCCGTTTTCCTCACGATCTACATGCCGGAGAGCGCCGCGAAGATGCCCGTCATCGCCCTCGCCTTCCTCGTCGGTCTCATCTACATGCCGGCGTCGATGATGATCGCGGTGCTCTCGCCGAGCTGCCTCGGTCCGTTCAACCCCGTCGCCGGCTTCATGATCATGACGCGAGTGCCAGGCTCCTACGCTCTCACCACCTTCGCCGTGGCCGCAGCGCTGGGCATGGGTTCCCTCGTCGACGCCGGGGTGGCCGCTACCTTGGGAGAGATCCCCTTCCTCGGGCTCTTCCTGATGAACCTCGCCGGCATGCCGTTCACGGTCATCGCCGCCCGCATGCTGGGACTATTCCTCCACCATCACGAAGCCGAACTCGGCCTCGACTAAGCCGCGTCACGCCCGAGCGCACTCAGGCGTCGGCGGGTGATGCTGCCGCTACGTGGGCCGGGTCGATGCCGAGGGTGGCGAGGGCGGCGGTCCAGCGCTCTTCAATCGGGATCCCGAAGACCAACTTCGGGTCGAGGTCGACGGCGATCCAGCTGCCTTCGCGAATCTCGTCGTCGAGTTGCCCGGGGCCCCAGCCCGCATAGCCGAGGGTCATGAGGTAGTGCTCGGGACCGGCGCCGCGAGCAATGTCTTCGAGGACCTCGAGGTTGGCGCTGACGCCGAGACCGGGGTGCAGGGACAGGACGCCCTCCTCGGGGTGTTCGCCGTGGGTCGGGTCGAAGACCACCCACCCGGTCTCCGGGGAGACGGGGCCGCCGAGCATGACCGACGCCTTGCTCCGGGCCCGCTCCTCGACCTCGATCCCGATCTGCTCGAAGAGCGCCCCGAGCTCGAGGTCGGCGGGCTTGTTGACGACGAAGCCCAGGGAGCCGTCTTCACGGTGGTCTACGAGGAGGACCACCGTATGGTTGAAGAACGGGCAGGCCAGGGAAGGCGCCGCCACCAGCAAACACGGAGCGATCTCGGACTCCACATATGAAGCTTGCCACCGAAAGGGCTCGGGGGGTAGGCAAGGGATTCGTGGAAACCTCTTCGGCCCCCCATCGCCTCCGTCGTGCCCGTGGTCTCCGTGGTCTCCTGCCCCCGACCCGGGCGGCGGCCGCCGCCACGGTCACCACGGCCCTCCTGGGGCACGTCGAGATCATGCTGCGCCTCACCCCCGAGGCCGGGCGAGAGGCGCTCTTTCAGCGGCACCTCGCCCGATGGGCGGGCATCCAGCTGCGGATCCTCGGCATCGACGCCCGGATCGAGGGCGCCCCCCCCCTGACACCCGGGCCCCGACTCGTGGTTTCGAGCCACCGAAGCGCCATCGACGTTCTCATCGCTCTGTCCCTCTTCGGTGGTCGCATCCTCAGCCACGGGGATGTCGCCCGGTGGCCGGTCCTCGGCAAGCTGGCCAAACGTACGGGGACCATCTTCGTCGACCGGAAAAACAGCGCGAGCGGCGCCGGGGCGATACGGCAGATTCGGAAAGAACTACGGAACGGAAGCACCGTCACCGTCTTCCCCGAGGGCACCACCTACCGCGGCGACGAAGTGCGCCCCTTCAAAGCCGGGGTCTTTGTCGCGACCTCCCGCCTCGATGTCGAGGTCCTACCGATGGGCGTGGCATATCCACCCGGGGTAGAGTTTTGGAGGGAGTCCTTCGGCAGCCACCTCACGCGAGTCACCCGACGAACCCGGACCCCGGTCGGGGTAGTCATCGGCACACCCCGGAGGAGCACCTCGACGAAGGCCGCAGACCTCGCCTCGATGCTCCAAGAAGACGTCCAAGCGCTGACTCACAGAGCTCGCGCTCTCTTGTGATAGCGTGCGCCGGTGCTCGATCAGCTCGGCGCGGTGCAGCTCGCTCTGCGGGAAGAGGATTTGGTCGGCTGGCTGCTGATGAGCGCCGGCGGACAGAACCCCATCGCCGAGCGCCTGCTGCAAATCGACGGCGCCACCTGCCGTCGCCGATGGTTCTATTGGATCCCCGCCAACGGCATCCCCGCCCTCGTGGCGCACCGCGCCGAGCTCGCGCGCTTCCCATCCCTGCCGGGCGAATCGATCCCGTTCACGAGCTGGCCGGAGCTCCGCGACGCCCTGTCCCGAGTACTGCCGGCCCGGGGACGCGTGGCGATGGAATACTCGCCCATGGGCATCGACCCCCGGCTCAGCCGCGTCGACGCCGGCACGATGGAGCTCGTGCAGAGTTACGGGCCCTACATCGTCAGCTCGGCGGTCATCGTGCGGCGCTTCACGACGCGCTGGTCCGAGACCCACCTCAAGAGCTTCGAAGACAGCGCCGGTGCGCTCTCCGGGCTCCTCGACCAGAGCTTCGAATGGCTGGGCCATGTGATCGCCAAGGGAGAGCCCCCCACAGAGATGCAGGCGGTCGAACGGATCATCGAGCTCGCGAACGACGTCGGCATGCGCCTTTGCCATCCGCCGCGCGTCGCGACCGGCCTGAACACCGCCGACCCGACTTACATCGCGACCGGTGACTCCGACCGGCAGGTGGCCGAAGGTGACGTCGTTCAAATCACCGTCGGCGGAGCGGGCCCCACCGGGTCGTCCACTGCGGCGAGCTCTGTCGCGTACGTAGGCGCCACCCCCCCCCAAGAGGTCCTCGAGACCCACGCGCTCATCGTCCGAGGGGCAGACGCCGCCCTCGACCTCGTCCGAAAGCGCTACACCGCCGGTCGCCGAGTCCTCGGGTTCGAGGTCGACCGTGCGGTCCGCGACGTCTTCGCCGGAGCAGGCCTTGCGGAGATGGCCCCGCACCGGAGCGGACACGGGATATCTCCCCGGGGAGGCATCGCGCCGGGCACTCAGCTCGACAGCCTCGAGATGCACGATGTGCGCCCCGTCGAGCCCGGATACGTCTTCGTGCTGCATCCGGGGCTCTACCGCGAAAGCTTCGGCATGCGCCTCGCAACGTGCTTTCACGTCGACCCGGACGGGACCCTTCGGGTCGCACCGGCCCTGGACAAGGCGCCCCGGGTGCTCACCTGGGCTACTGACGACTGAATAGATCGCCCCGCTAACTCGTAGAAGCCGTGTGATTGTCTGGGAGAAAGACCGATGAACATCCGCCTCACCCCCCTACTCTTCCTGCTCCCCGCAGCTCTGCTCAGCACGCTCGGTGGGTGCTACTACTGCCCAGCCACGACCGGGACGGCCTCCGCGAGCTTCTATCAGGACCCGGCCTACGTCACGGTGCAGACCGCTCCGCCACCGGTGCGTGCGGCGGTCGCGGTGCGTCCCCCGCAGCCCTCCGGAGCCCTCTGGGTCGACGGCCACTACAGCTGGCGGGGCACCTGGGTGTGGATCGACGGTCACTGGGAGACCCCCCGAGCCGGGTACGTGTGGACGGGGCCCGCAGTCGTACAGGTGCAGGGAGGCTACCGCTATCACCCCGGGTATTGGCGGCCGGGGCGCGTTCAGGCCGCGCCGGTTTATCGTCAGCCCGGCACCGTGGCGGTGAGCGTGCGGCCCGCAGCGACCGTCGTGCAGCAGGGCGGGAACCAGACCGTCACGGTTCAGGGCGGCGGGACGACTGCAGCCGGCGCGGCGGGGACGGTCACGGTTCAGGGCGGCCAGCCCGGAGCGCGGTCGACGGTGCGCGTCCAAGGCGGCACTCGCACGACCGTGAGACCGGTCACGGGGACCGCGACCCCGACGGTGCGCGTCCAGGGCGGCGCCCGCACAACCGTCACCCCAGGCGTCGTGACGCCGACGGTTCGCGTCCAAGGCGGCACCCGCACCACGGCCACACCCGGGACCGCCACGCCCACGGTGCGCGTCCAGGGCGGCACCCGCACGACCGTCACCCCCGGGGCGCGGTCGACGGTACGCGTCCAGGGCGGCACCCGCACGACGGCCACGCCGGGCGCCGTCGGCCCCCGGGTCCAGGGCCCGAGGGCCGGCACCCGTACCACCGGCGCGACCACCGTGACCGTGCCTACCGCCGGCACGATGGCGACCGTTCGCGGCGGGGTTCGCGGAGGCGCTGCAGGGACCGCGACCGTCAACGTCGGGGGCACCCGGGGCGGCATGGCGAACGCGGTGGCCCTCACCTGCCGGGTGAACACCCCGCGCGCCCCCCGGGGCGGCTACATCACCGTCACTGGGACCGGCTTCGGCCCCGGGGCGACGGTGCGCATCGGCGGCAATATCGCCGTCGTTTCCCGAACTCGGAGCGGGCAGATTCGCGCCCAGGTTCCCCGGAATAGCGCCGGCGGCATGGTCGAAATCCGAGACGGCGGCCGGCGCAGTAACTGCGGCCAGCTTCAGATCAACGGGCCCTGACCAGGCCCGTGGTCAGGCGGCGGAACCACTGCGGCTCCGAGGTGACAACCACCCGCCTGAGGGGCCCCGAAGTGGGCTAGATCACGGAATTTCGTCTCGGCACGGCCTTTGCGGCGGGGCTGGGTACTATGCGAACTTCCCCCATCCTACGGGCCCTCACGCTCCTCTCTCTCTTCCTCGTCCTTGCCCTCGGCACCGCCGGCTGCGCGGTCCACTCCGGAC
>QMMC01000498.1 GCA_003647065.1 Deltaproteobacteria bacterium
CACCTGGGGATCCAAAGGACGCTGGAGCGCAAGCCGCAGGCAGGATCACCATCGGGATGGTCATCAATAGGGCTGGGGCCACGAGTCCTCGGGGAAAGCGCATGGTGCGCCAACGTCGCAACGACCGTGCCTCCCTGAAACGTGGCTATTTACGCCCGACCGGCGGCGATTTTGGTGCTCCCTGCATGTGGCACCTGGAGCCGTTGATGTTCCGAGGCTCCTCGAAGACCCCCTCGTCGCACCCGGGCCCTCACCCCTCATTGGGGGCAAAGCGGCCCCCGACGCAGCGCCACCCTGCGGGCATCTGGGTCGCGTCATCGCAGTATGCGCCCGACTGGCCTCGGGCTTCCGTGACCTCCGCCCCGCTCAAGTCTGCGCCCGAAAAGTCCGCTTCGGCGACGTCGGCTCCGTAGAAGTTCGCGCCTGTGAGGTTGGACTGCCGGAGGTCCGCCCCTCGCAGATCGGCGCCGTCGAAGTCCGCACCATCGAGGAAGAGGCCATCGAGGGCGGCGCCTCGCAGATCGACGTCGACGAAGGCTCGGTGCCCGTGGCCCGCGAGGAAACGCGCGGCGGTGCTGCGGATGGACGCATCACCCGCCGTCATTCGGTTCTCCGCCGCCGCGCGGACGGCAATGCTGGAAGGATCGGCCGCAAATACGACGAGGGCCGCGAGGGCTGCGGCGGCGAGTTCGTAGTACGCCCCGTGGGGGCCCCTTCCTCGGACGAGGAAGGTCGCGAGGGCGGCGCCGATCACCGCCACCGCCGGGGCGAGCTGAGTCCCGCCGGGATAGGAGACGAAGGGGGCGACGAAGGCCGCAGCAAAGAGGGCGCCGCCGATGATTCCGAGGCCAAAACGGGACCCCCTCGGCCCCCGGGACTGGCGCAAGCCGAGCTCGGCTTCGGCCGTCTCCCGCGCTCGGTCGATGGCGCGTTCCTCTTGGTCCAGTGCCTTCGCCCGAGCCTCTTCTCGAGCTTTCTCCTCGGCGCGGCGGTCGAAACGCGATGGGATTTTGACCCGGGTCCGCTTCCGCGGTTCGTCTTCGCCTTCGGCGGGGCCAGCGCCGACGCCGGCGGCGTCGTTGTGTACGAGGTCGGCCAGGAACGAGTCGACGTCCGGATAGCGATCTGTCGGCTGGGGCCGCGTGCACTTGCGTACGATGCGCACGAGCCCCCGGGGGCTCTCCGCGAGGGTCTCGAGGGGCGGCAGGTCCGCGTCGCTTCCGGGCGGGTGCACGCCCGTCAGCAGGAAGTGCAGCACCTTGCCGAGGGAGAAGATGTCGGAGCGGGCGTCGATGCCGGTGCCCTCCTTCGCCTCCGGTGAAGCGTAGGTGTGAAACGCCTGGGGCTCGGCCGAATCGCCGATCGTGCCGAGGAAGAGGCTCGTCCCCGAGGAGCCCGCGACGACGGGGGCTCCGGTGTCGTCGATGTAGACCCTCGAGGGGCTGAGGGCGCCGTGCACGAGCCCGCGGTCGTGGAGAGACTCGAGGCAGAGGGCGAGGGCGGCGATGCTCTCGAGGCGGACTTCTAGGCTGTGCCCGTCTCCCCCGAGATCTTCGAGGTGGCGCGTCGGCGCTACGGGGAGGGTGATTGCGGTTCGGTCGTCGTTCGCGGACAGAGGGGTCAGTACGCACGCCGGATGGTCGTCCTTGGCGACCGAGAGCAGATCGCCCACCGCGGACTGAAATTTCGTCCGGAGATCGTCGGTGACGCCTTCCCGGAGCAGATGAACTGAGACCTGCTTTCCCCGTAGGTCACCCCGAAAGTGGTAGCCGGTCAGCCCTTCGCCGAGGCGCTCGACGAGGCGCGCCTCGGCCACCTCTTCACCCTCGGTGGGGCCGCGGCCTTTGGGCTTCACCGCCCTGAGGGCTGAAGCCGAACCGAAGATGCTGGGGAAGTCCTTGTCGCCCATCGTCCCTTACCGGCGATGGTAGAGCAGATCGCCCTGCTACTGCAGGGAACAGGAGACGCGAGGCTCGAAGGCTCGGGAAGGTGAGCCGTTCCTGGTGATGATCTCTTTCGTCTCGCCGGCCGGAACATCCACGTTCTGGGACTCTGGGGTGACGTCCGTGGCGACCTCGCAACGGGCATCCTGGTCGCAGCCATTGTCGATAATCACGACATGCTGGTAGCCATAGCCACGGTACCGGGCCTCGCCCCGGTGCTCGATGCAGGTCGGCTGTCCGTCCCCGTCCCCGTCCCCGTCATCGGGCCCGTTTTGGCCGAGGGCCGGTCCTCCGCCGGCGATGGCGCCCATGATGGAGAGGGCCAGGCCGAGGGCCAGCGCTAGGACCGCCGGCCGGGGGAGCCAGGCAGGTGACGAGGGCCAGAGGCGTGAAGGGCGGAACCGGCGGGCCATGGATCCACCATATCCCTATGGATTTCTTCTGCAAGGTGCCGCGTTGCGCCGCTCCGCGGTGCCGGCTAGGGTCCGTGCCTCACGAGGATATGACCATGCGCGCCCAGCTTATTTTCCTAGCCCTTTCCCTGATGATGATGCCCCTCGCCGCCTGCGGCGACGACGGCACCGGAACCGACGGCGGCATGACCGACGGCTCGACCGACTCCGGTACCCCGCCCGCCGATTCCGGCATGGGTGACACGGGCACCCCGCCGGTCGATTCGGGCGTGGACAGCGGTGCGCCTTGCACCACGGGCTGCGAGTTCATCGACGTGGTCTCCGGGGCGACTCACAGCTGCGCGCTTCGCGCCAATGGCACCGTGTGGTGCTGGGGCGGCAACATCGACGGGACCCTCGGTGACGGCCGTGAGCGTCACGAGGACTGTGGCTCCGCGGGCAGCACCGAGATCCAGGACTGCTCCCCGCCGGTCGAGGTCATCATCGTCGAGGACGCCACCCACTTGAGCGCTCGGGGCGGCAGCCAAAACTGCGTGGTCCGTGAAAGCGGCGGAGCGTGGTGCTGGGGGCGTGAGAGCGTCGGCCCGGCCAGCGGCGGCGAGGCCATCAAGAACTTCGAGCCGGTGCCTCGGGCGGGCCTCGAGAGCCTCGAGACCGTCAGCCGCGGTTTCAATCACACCTGCGGTATCGCCGCGGGCCAGGCCGTCTGCATCGGACAGAACGGCTCGGGGCAGATCGGTGACGGGACCCGCGACGAAGCCCGGGTTGCCCATACCGTCGCCATGCCCACCGGTCTCGTCGATGTGCAGGTCAGCACTGGCCCCCACTCCGGCCTCACCTGCGCGCTCACGGTCGACGCGGCCTACTGCTGGGGCAACAACGCCGACAGTCAGCTCGGCGACGGCGTCGCCGATCACGCGGGCGGCTGCGAGACCTACATGGGGTCTGGCTACGACTGCGCCCTCAGCGCCCAGGCCGTCACCCTCCCGACCGGCGTGATGTTCACCCAGATAGCTCCCGGCGGCTCCCACGTCTGCGCGGTCGGCGACGACGGCAGCCTCTACTGCTGGGGCGCCAACAACTACGGCCAGCTCGGCCTCGGAGACCAGGTCGGCGTAGGCCTCCCGACCCTCGTCATCGACGCCACCGACGGCGACCCCGTCGTCCAGGTCGAGACCGGCCCGGACTTCTCCTGCGCTCGGATGACCTCCGGCAAGGTCTTCTGCTTCGGTGACAACGCCGAGGGCCAGCTCGGTGACGACATGCCCAGCCACGGCGTCGGCGTCGGCGACTGCACCGCGCCGATGGCGACCGATTGCTCCTTCGACCCGGTCGAGGTCATGGGCCTCGCAGGCGTCACGGACATCGGCGCCGGGAGGGCTCACATGTGCGCCCTCCGGTCCACCGGCGACGTGGTTTGCTGGGGCAGGAACACCAAGAAGCAGCTCGGCGACGGCACCCGCGATCGGCGCTACGCGCCGGTTACGGTCATGGACCTCGGCAACTGAGCCCGCGCCCATGACCGCGGCGGGCTCGGCCCAGGCTCTCTTTCCGGCGGTCGTGCCGGGGGAGGCCGAGCGCCCAGCGCTCACCGCGCTGGGCACGACCCTCACCCGGGGGCGCCTCGCTGCGGCGCTCTCCCGCTACGCGGAGTGTCTCGAGACCGCCGGTATTCGCCCCGGCGACCGCGTCGCGGTCTGGACCGACCGGGCCCTCGAGACGCCGGTCGCGCTCCTCGGCAACGCGGCCTTCGGCGTCGTGAGCGTGCCGCTCAATCCGTCCCTCGGCACGCGCGAGCTCGATCACGTGCTCTCGGACGCTCAGCCAAAGCTCATCGTCGCCGCCTCTGACGACGCCGCGAGCCGGACCCCAGATGCCGATGTGCTGCGGGCGACGGTCGATGCGACCGGCGACGCGGCGCCCGCCCCGCGCCTCGTCGATGACGACCCGCTGCTCATCCTCTACACCTCGGGGACCACCGGTGCTCCAAAGGGCGCTGTCCTGAGCGCCCGCAACGTTGCCGCCAACCTCGACGGCCTGGCCGAGGCGTGGGACTGGTCCGCGTCCGACACGGTGACCCACGCCCTGCCCCTCTTCCACGTTCATGGCCTGGTCCTCGGGCTCTACGGCAGCCGCCGTGCGGGCAGTCACCTGCATTGGGTGCCGCGTTTTTCCCCGGAGAAGATCGGAGCCGCTCTCGCGGCGGGGGCGACGATGCTCTTTGCGGTGCCGACGATGTACCACCGCCTCGCCGACGCCGCGGAGACCGACCCGGCCCTCGCCGCCGCCCTCGGGGGAGCGCGGCTCTTGGTGAGCGGCTCGGCGGGGCTACCGCTACGTGACCACCGACGCATCGAAGAGCTCACCGGCAAGACCATCGTCGAGCGCTACGGCCTGACCGAGACCCTCATCAATACGGCGGTGCCCCACGGGGCGCCGCGCCCCGGCTATGTCGGCCCTCCGGTCCCGGGGGTCGAGCTTCGCCTCGTCGACGACGACCGGAGCCCCCTCGAAGGCGATGCGGCGCATGACGACCGCACCATTGGTGAGGTCGCGGTTCGAGGGCCTTCGGTATTTACCGGGTATCTGAACCGGCCCGACGCCACCGCCGCGGTCCGGGACGACGACGGGTGGTTCTACACCGGCGATCTCGCCACGATGACGACTGACGGCGCCGTGCGCATCGTCGGGCGCCGGGCGACCGACCTCATCAAGACCGGCGGATTCAAGGTCGGGGCCGGGGAGGTCGAGGGCGCCCTCCTCGAGGATGCCGACGTCGCCGAGGCCGCCGTCCTCGGCTTGCCCGACGATGACCTCGGTCAGCGCATCGTCGCCTTCGTCGTCCCCCGGGACGCCGCCGCGCCGCCCCCCGTCGCGCGCTTGGTCGAAGGCGTCGCCGCGGCGCTCTCGCCCCACAAGCGGCCCCGGGAGGTGCGCTTCATCGATTCGCTGCCGCGCAACGCGATGGGCAAGGTCCAGAAGAAGCGCCTGCTCCCGGAGCCGTCCCGTGACTGACGGCTATCGCTTCGACCTGATGAGCGGCGATTGGGTCGCGGTCGTGCCGGGGCGCAAGAAGGCCCATGCGAGGCGCCGCGCCGGGGCGGTCGAGCTTCCGTCCCCCGAGGGTCCGTGTCCGTTCTGCCCGGGGAACGAGGCCGAGACCGAGGCGACGGTGGCGGCGTTCCCAGAATCCGGCCCCTGGCAGGTCCGCGTCGTGAACAATCTCTTTCCTCTGGCGAGCGGGCTCGCTGCTGCCGGTGTTTCTGCGGAAGACCTCGCGTCGCCCTTCGTTCGTCCGGCCGTCGGTGCCCACGAGGTGCTGATCGAGCACCCGGGTCACGACATCGACCTGCCGGACTACACCGAGGAGCACCTCCGGGTGGTGCTCGGGGTTTACCGGGATCGCGCTCGGGCTCTGGCATCGCTCTCGGGGGCCCAGACGGTCGCTGTGTTTCGCAATCGCGGGCGCCGCGCGGGGTCCTCGCAGCCACATCCCCACGGGCAGATCGTGGCGACGCCGGTCCCGGCCCCGCGGGCCGTCCGGCGCCAGGCTCTCGCCGCGGCGCACTTCGCCGAGCGCGGAGTGACCCTGCTCGAAACGCAGATTGCGGACGAGCGCGCCGCGGGGCGCCGCGTCGTCCTCGACGACGGAGCCGCTGCGGCGTTCGTACCCTTCGCTCCACGGCAGAACCACCACGTGCGCATCGCAGTGG
>QMMC01000499.1 GCA_003647065.1 Deltaproteobacteria bacterium
GCTCATGCTTCTCCTCCCCGAGATCGGATCTGCATTGCGAGGGGATGAGGGGATCGAACCACTCGCTTCTCGAAACGCCCAACGTGTACGAAGCTATCGGGGTCGCACGCTTGGTGCCAGAGCTATTCCCACAGATGAACATATCGCCACAGTCAGAGGAGGTCCCCGTCCGTGATGCTGAGGTCGAGGAAGCGCTCGCCGGGCTGCCGAAGGGGCTCGACGAACTCGCTCGCGTCGAACGGTTGCGCAAGCAGCTGGGTACGTCGCGCGGGCGCCGCGCGGCGGAACTACACGAGTTACGTCGACGCGCACGGCGCCGTTTTCCGTCGGGAGAGCTGCGCTATCTGACCCGCAAAGGACTTGAACAGGCCACGCCGGAGCGCGTCGCCGCCGCTCGCGCCTCCGATTTCCTCGCGCGTGCGACGTCGGGCTGCGTGCTCGACGCGACCTGCGGCCTCGGCGCGGACAGCCTCGGGCTCGCGGCCGCTGGCGATCGACTGGTCTCCGCCGACCGCGATCCGTGGCTCGCGCAACACGCGCTCGCAAACCTGCGCGCCGCTGGACACCCGGGCAACGTGATCGTTGCCGACGCCTTGCACCCGCCGCTCACCGCGGACTGGCTCCTCGTCGATCCCGACCGGCGCGCGGACGGCCGGCGCAGCATGTCGCCCGCGGAGTGGTCGCCGACCCTCGCGCAGTGCATCGCGCGCGCCGCCACCTGCCGCGGCGCTGCGATCAAGCTGCCGCCCGCCTTCGACCCCGCGCGCCACCCCGCGCTGTTCGCGGACGCGCCGCTGCACACCTTCGAGTGGTGCTCGCTCGACGGCACGCTCGTAGAGGCCGTGCTCTGGCTCGGCGAGCTGGCAGAGGGCCGCCCCTCCGCCGCGGCGCGCATCCTGACCGGCGCCGGCTCCGACGAGCGCGTCGGCGGCGCGCGCGAACCGATCGATCCACACGACACCGCGCAGGCGCACGAGGTGCAGTGGATCGCCGACCCCGACCCCGCCCTGCTGCGCGCCGGCCAACTCGAACGCGTCGCCCGCGCCGCCGGCCTGCGCCCGCTCGCCCGCGAGCTCGCCTACCTCGGCGGCGACGCCGCCCCGCCCGCACCGGGCCTCGCCTACTTCCGCGTGCTCGGCAGCGCCCCGCTCGACCGCAAGCAGGTCCGCGCCCTGCTCGCCGCCCACGACGTCGGTCCGCTGACCGTCAAGAAGCGCGGCCACCAGGACTCCGCCGAGACCCTCGCCACACGCTTCGCCCGCAAACAAGGCCGCCGCGGCACCCTGATCGTCGCCCGCCTCGCGGACTCGCACCGTGCGTATCTGGTGGAACCGAAGGCGCGTGACCGTAAGGGTTAGAGAGAAGCAGAGAACCTGCTTGGGGACTCGAGGCGAGTTCCTACCTCGGGTCTGCTGGACCCGCTACCCGCTCGAAGCTCATCGAGCTTCCAGCGTTTCCCGCTGGACGGAGCGTCCTCCCGAGACCTCCCCCGTCCACGAGTACTGCTTGCCTTCCACGTCCTCCGCCACGATGACGTAGTCGCCAACGGGAAGGGGTCCGAGCTTCTGCTCGTACTGCAGTCGGTGGTTGTTGCCCGACGAGATCGGCAGGTCGATCTCCCCGAACTCGCACCGGGAGCGGGCCTCCGCGCGCACCGCTTGGAGATCCTGGCCCGCGCCGAGCGCTTCGACGATCACGTAGGCGGCGGGATGCAGTTGGAAGTCGATCCGGGCTCCGGGTCCGTCGCGGGACAAGTCGACCGCCACGATCTGCGATGACCTCGGCTGCAAGCCGTTTCTCTCGACCCGGGCCACGAGGTAGAGCGGGCCTCGCCCGAGAAAGCGAGCCTCGTACTGCCCGTCCTCGCCCGAGTATCCGGCTTGCGCCCATTCCGCTCCGGGCATGTCTCGGCGTTTTGCGTAGATCGATGCTCGCGCAGGAGACCCGTCCAGGTCCAACACTCTTCCCGAGGCCGTCGCGGGCTCTTCGAGGACCAATTCGACCTCCGCGTCCGCCGCCGCACTGACGATCAGCGAGGCCTCCGCATAGCGATTCCAGGAAGGCCCCTGCCTGAACTCATTGGCCCCGCCCGTGGAGAGCCTGTATTCCCCGCCCAGAGGAACCGCGAGGCAAAAGTGTCCCTCTCGGTCAGTCTCGGCGCTCATGAATCGATCCGTCCACATTGTCTCGACAGTTCTGGAAACCGACCGGGCGTGGACCTCGGCTCCAAGAACAGGTCTCCCCTCCGCGGTCTTCACGTTTCCACAGATGTTCACGGAGGGGATCTGTATTGACAGCTCCTGGACCCCGGAGTCCAAAGAGATGGTGGCTTTGTGGAGGCGTCCGAAGGACGAGTCGATCCGCGCCGAATAAGTCCCGGGGTAAGGCAACCGACCCTCGAATCGGCCATCGTCATCAAGGCGCACAACCAGGTAACCCGGTTTGGACTCCCAGCGGGTGGAAGAGAGGCTCAGCTTCGCGCCAATCAAACTGCCCCCTCCGAACTCCACCTGACCCGTCAGGAACACGGGCTCCTCGTCGCCATCAGAAAACAGGACGGTGGATTCTTGCCCGGGAATCACCACGACGGCCCTGCCTTGGACACCCTTTCCGTCAAAGTCAGACTTGAGTTGCGCCAGGTACCGACCCGGCGGGACGGCCGCAAAGAGGACTTCCTCACCCACCGACACGGCTTTGACCAGCCCGGCATCTTCGGCATCGAAGAGGCTCCCACTGTCCATTGCCACCAAGTAGACACGCCCCTTCCACCGGCTCGACATTCCTGCGTCGATACGCACCACAACAGAACCGCTCCGGCGCAGACCGACGTTCAGCTCCTGTCCTGAAGGGTCCCAGAACACAGGCGAGGGAGCGAGCAGGTATACCGGACTCAGCGACTCGACGACCACGGCGTCGACCCCCTCGGGGATCGGAACAGAAACGGAGTGCTCGATGGCAGCAACGCCGCTCGCGATAGGCTCTTTCGTTCGATAGTCCAGGACTCGATATTCGACCTCCGACCCGTCCTCGTGAGTTTCCCCGAGAATGGAGAAGCGCAGGCTCGCCATCGCGCGGACGCGCGCTGGCTCGCGCTGCGGAGAGTCTGGGCCTGGACCGAGACCCTCCGACCGAGGCTCTATTTCCTCACGGTGATCGCCGCCACCAATCGGCTGCCCAGCACCGAGAGTCCCCCTCGCCTGCTCCTCTTGACGTGGGCCCTCCGACGCCGAAATCGGGGCGTGCTCCCCGGTGCCGAGGCGCAAGCCCCAGAAAACCGCAGCGAAGGAAATCGCGCACGCGAGGGCAAACAGAACGATCTTTGGAAGGGAAAGTCTCACTCGATTCCTTGCTGGTATTCAGGCAACTCCGAAACCGCCGACATGAGGGGCAGCCGCGAAGCGGAACGCTATCGCGGTTGTTCGCCCCGAGCCGACGTCCCAGCAGTCTGCTTGGTGGATCGCCCGGTTCGCTCTCACCGTGAAGCGCACGAACTGCAACTCAGGACCAGATCCACGGTCAAGTTAGCTTCTGGTCGCACGCACGATGTAACCGTGAAAGACGGATTCGCCCTCGACCCTGTGCAGGGAAGGACCTTGGTGTAATCTCGCCACTCAGAATCTCCGTCCGGAGGAGCCTGGCCGCCTGCCCCGGAGGAAGTCCACTTGGGACAGGTCCCTGCCGTTGACCCCGGGTCGGGGAGGTGCCACAGGGCACATTCAGGGAACGCCGATGGGTCACTTGCGAGTGTCACGTGGTCGATGCCTCCATTCACGTCGAGGGGACAGACGGCGCCAGCTCCGTCAACTTCGATCTTGAGGCCACACTTGAAATTGCAATCCTCATCGTTGACGCAATCCCCACCCGTCTCCACGTAGCAGCGCATTCTGAGCTGGTGGACCTTCCCATTGCCGTCGGTGTAGGCCGTCCCGTACGAGACCGTACTCGATGCGCTGCACTCCTCCTCCCCCCCAAGTAGTGAGAGCGGGCGTGAGGCAGCAAATGCGCCTTGGGCGGTCAACGTAGCCGTTGCCGCCAAGAGGGCCCCCAGGCTGATTCCAAGCAGTATTTCCTTCATAACTGGCACCTCCAGGGTGTTCTTACTTCGAGCAGAATAGACCGTCGTGCGAAGTTCGCGCTCCGGGTTGACCTTCGTTGTTAGCCAGGTTTGCGATACCCGTCAATACCCGTCAATACCCGTCAATACAGAACTTACAACGATGCGCCCTCGCTCCATCATTCCGTCCCACAGCCGGGAGGTTTCGAACCGGCGCCGCGCCGCGGGAACCGCGTTCCGGTCAGTAGCGGTAGCAACGGATACCGTCCGTGCTCGCGAGCACGAACCAGCGTTCCGCTGAGCCCGGCGGTCGGGCGGGTGTAACGCCCAGGTTGCCGCAGTCCGGGAGGCTCGGGAGGCGCCACGCGACGTCTCCGGATGCGGACTCGATCACGGCGGCTCGCGAGTGGGTGCCGAGTTCGCAGAACCAGGTCGCGTCCTCGCCGGTGAGCAGTTCGGGGAGCTCATCCCCGTCCGTGTCCTGCAGTAGCGAGATCCACGGGAATCCGCGCACCTCGCGCTTCTCGCGGACGCGTTCGAGTTGGAAGTCAGTTCCTCGCAGTTGCGCGAACCAAACGGAGTTGCATCCCGCGATGCCGAGGAGAGCCTCGCCGTTCACCTCCGAAGCTGGCGCCCACGCCAGCGAGAAGCCGAAGCGAGCTGTCCAGTAGCGCCGCAACTCCTCGTGTCGGTCGCCGCGCCGGGAGCGTTCTTCGTCGGTCGGGCCGATCACCGCGAGTGGCGCGCCGGTCGCGCCCGAGAGGATGCGAACCTCGCCGGCTTCACCGCCGAAGGTGTCCGCGAGAGGCGCGCCGACAGCGATGTCGGGGATACCGTCACCATCCAGATCCGGCAAGCGACACAGGCTGTAGCCGAACAGATCGCCAAGGCTCTCGCCCTCCACGCGCCAGAGTTGTGCGCCGCTCCCGAGATCGAACGCGGTGACGAAGCCCGGTCCGAGGTGAGGACTCGGGTCGGGCTCGTCCGTGCGAGTCGCGAAGCCCTCCGCGTCGTAGTGGATGCGGGCTCGCATCGAGTGGTCCGTGTCGAACGCGGAGCTCTGGATCGCGCCGACGACGGCGATCGCCCTCCCACCGTTCGGTGCGGGCGCGAGCAAGCACACGGAGAAACCCGTGCGATCACCGGCCACGCCGTCGCAGACGAGCCGCAAGCGCTCCCCGGTCCGCCCGGACACGACGCTGAAGCGTCCGCCGCGTGCGGGCTTCCCGCGCCACTCGTACTCCGCGAGCAGCAGATCGCTCACGCCGTCCTCGTCGAAGTCGAAGGCCGCGTCGCTCGCGAGGCGCAAGCGATGGCCGCGTTCCCCGGGAAGTTCGACAGACCACACGGTGCTTCCATTCGCTCCGGAGAGCAGTCGCAGGTCCGTCCAGAACTCGCTCGGCGTGCGGAACTCGCCGGACTGTTCGACCGTGGACCAGCCAGTCCGCGAGATGTACACATCTGGAGTCCCGTCGCCATCGACGTCATCGCCCACGACGATGGCCGCAACGATTGGAGTCGGGACGTGCCACAGGAGCTCAGGTCGCGTGCTCGCGCGTCGGAACCAGGCGATGACCAGCACGACCGAGAGCACCGCGAGCCACCGTGCGATTGGCCTGCGCCAGAACGGCCGCTTCGAAGCAGACAAGCTCGAACCGGCGCGAAGGTGCGCCGAGCAGCGAATCGAGGAACGAGGAGCGAGGGACATGACAGAGCTGTCACCAGGGTCCCGATCATCCGACCGAGCGGGCGAGGAGCGGAGGCGACGTGGACTCCAACCTCTGCCCGTCCACGCGGTTCCGCTTCATCCTCGCGCGATCCGAATCCCGGACGGCTGTGTGCCGCGCGCCTCCCGGAGTCCGCCAAGAGCTCACGGAGACCCCGGGGATGGTGGGCGATAAGGGACGCGAACCCCCGACTTCCTCCTTGTAAAGGAGGCACTCTGACCAACTGAGTTAATCGCCCCGTGTGCGAACTGGCGCACCACAGTATCCTATGCGCCC
>QMMC01000500.1 GCA_003647065.1 Deltaproteobacteria bacterium
CCCACCTCGAAAAGAACGGCACCTTCGTCAACTCGGACCGCCGCATCCAGCGTGTGCGTCGGGCCATCCCGGCCCTCGCGGGCGCGGTCCCGGATGGCGACATCTACCAGCTCGTCGCCGAGCGCATGGGGCGGGACCTCGGCTTCGGAACGCCGCCGGACCCGTCGAAGGTGATGGACGAAATCGCGGCCCTCTCACCGCTCTGGCGGGGGGTGAGCTACGCGCGTATCGAAGAGCCCGGGGCGTTTCTCCAGTGGCCCTGCGTCGACGAAGACGACCCCGGCACAGCCATCGTGCACGAGGGCGGCGAGTTCTTGCGGGGCCGGGCACTCTTCACGGCGACCCCGTGGCAGCCCGCCGCCGAGCTCCCCGATGACGAGTTCCCCTTCTTCCTGACCACCGGTCGTCAGCTCTTCCACTACAACGTCGGCACCCAGACCCGGCGCACGGCGGTCGTCGAGCTCACCGCCGCCGACCGAGAGCGCCTGCGCCTCCATCCCAAGGATGCGCGTCGGCTGGGTATCGAGAGCGGCGAGAAGATCCGCGTCGTCAGCCGCCGCGGCGTGGTCGAGGTCGAAGCCGAGGTTACCAAGAAGACCAAACCCGGCACGGTCTTCATGACCTTTCACTTCCCCGAGACCCGCACCAACCTCTTGCTCTCGTCGGCGGCCGACGAGTTCACCGGGTGCCCCGAATACAAGGTGAGCGCGGTGCGCCTCGAGAAGCGCAGCGAGGCGGCGGAGTAGGCGGCTAGAGCGCCTCGACCGCCACGATCATCGGCCCGTCGCCGAAGTTCTCGCTCGTCCCACGCTCGACCGTGAAACGGTAGCTCGCACCGACATCGAGGCCCCCGAAGTCTGGCTCGGCGGCGCCGCCGCAGAGTTCCCAGTGCAGCCACCGCGCCTCTGAGTCGGCTCCAGCCGGCTCCACCTGATAAGAGCGTTGCGTACAGTTCCCGTGGCCCAGGGGGCTGGTCGCGATGATGCGGCCTTCGATCACCTCACGGGCGTCCCTTGGTGCTGGGGCCTGTTCTGCCGGTTCGTCCTCCTGCACAGAGGGTTCAGCGCCGCCGGTCTCGGCTGCCGAGATGCTCGTGGTTTCTGATTCTGGGGTCGCGGAAGTGCCGCAGCCCAAGAAGGACAAGACGCACACGGCCGAGGCCACGACGATCGCGCCTCGCACTGCGCCCTTTGATGCCACACGAATCATGGCGGCCAGTGTTGCACACCGCACCTCCCGTCGCTCTTCGGTGTGCGCTCCTTTGGTGAGGACTCCCAGGTCCGGGCCTCGTCTTTCCCGTCGACGACCGAGGCGTGGCGCGTGCGGCGTGGGGGGGCTTGCCGAGGCGCGCAAGATCTCAACGGCGACGGCGACGCTGCACCAGTACGACGAAGATGCATGCGAAGAAGGCCGTGACGGGCCACGTGCGCACGTCCTTCCCGGCCTGGACCCGACACCCACACCCTCCGGCGTCGTCACCCCCTGGGGTTCCCGTGTCTGCTCCGCTCATGCCCGAGTCCGTCCCGCCCGTGCCGGAGTCGGTGCTGGGGATCCCGCCTCCATCGCGGACCGGGACTCCGCCATCGACCGGTGGCGCCGGGGTGTCGGCGCCGCGCTCGTACGCGCCGAGGTCCGGAGCTGAGCCGCGCGCGAGGCCGCGAATGTCGTCGGCGGGCATGTGGGTGGGGTCCGCCGCGTCGACCGCGGCGCTGCCATCCCCGAGGGCGCCGAAGCTCTCGACCAGCGCGAGGAAGACCTCGCGGATCGTCGCTTCGCCTCCGGGGAAGCCGGGCGCGGCCGGGTCCCATCGGGGCTCGACCAGCCCGCTTTGGTCATCGGGCAACATGGGCGACAGCTCGACGCGTTCCGAGTCGTCCGCTGGTGTGACGCTGCCGCCGGTTGGAAGGGCGTTTCCTGCGTTCCAGTAAAGGTTGTGGGTGAGCACGATCGAGCCAACGTCCACGCGCCCGTAGGAGTTGATCAGACGGTCGGTCATGGTCCCGGTCGGGTCGGCCCATATGTTGTTGCGAAACTCGAAGCCGGAGACGTCAGGGTTGTCGCCCTCGGTGCCCATGCGCACGCCGAAGGCGCCCGAAGGCAGATCGCCAACGATCGTGTTGGCGCGAACGAGCACGTTGGCTGCGCCCTTCAGCTGAATGGGTGCCGCTTGCCCGGCAGCGGAGTTGCCGATGAAGAGGTTGTTCTCGATGAGCGCGTCATCGATCTCCACGACGGAGTCCCCATCTTCCCCGAATTGTACGAAGGCCTGGTCGCCCTTTCCGCCCCAGCTCATGAAGACGTTGCGGGCGATGCGGTACCGGGGCGAGCGGGCGTCCGCCGGGGCCAGCGCCTGGCGTTTGATGGTGATGAACGACTGGCTCATGTTCTCCAACGGATTGCCGAAGAAGACGTTGTCCACGATGTCGATCTCACCGGGTCGCACCGCGTCGATCATGTCGGCGCCGCCGGCGTTGGCCATGTCGTAGAAGAGATTGCCGCGGATGACGATGCCGCGGCCGTAAACGGTGTTCATCGACCGGTTCACTTTCACGAGCTCGTTGCAGGTGCCGGGGGCATTCGCCCCGAAGATGATGTTGCCCGAGAGCTCTACGTCCGAGGCGTCTTGCAGATGGATGAGATAGAAAGGTTCCCGTCCGCTGCAGACGTTGGACGGGTGAGAGTTGGTGATGGTGAAACCCTGGATCACCAGATTCACCGAGCCCACCACGAATACGCGGATCGCCTCGCCCCCGGCGGCGGCGTTGGTGAGCACCGCGCGGTAGGGGTTTTCGGCGCGGACCGTCACCGGCGCCGCGAAAGCGCGCCGCACGACTGTCTGACCCTCGTAGGTCCCGTCGCGCACGATGATGACGTGCCCGCCTTCGGCTCCGATGCTGTCGACCGCGTGGTCGATGGTAGCCCACGGATTCGCGCCGCTGCCGTCGCCAGAGCCGTCGTCTCCGTCGGTGGCGACGAAGAAGTCGTCTGCTGCGGCGGGCACCGGCGCCGATACTGCGAGCAATGAAGCGGCGAGGGTGAGGTTTCGGTAGGTCCGAATCATCGTAAGCAGCCCGTCCTTTCGGCGTCGTTGAGTTCGCATGTGCAGGATGCCCCCGGCGGATGGCGCGCATCAAGGGCGGCTTTCGGCCCAGCCCGCTGAGGAAGGTGCCGCACCAGAAAGAGAAACGGAGAGAGCCGAGCGTCGCCCGGCCTCCGACCGCCGCCCTCGCGCGCGGGGGACCCTCGCGATCAATACCCGGCCATGGTCGAAGGTCTACATCGGCCGACGCTCCATCGGGACGACTCCGGTCGAGGCCGATGTCTCTGCCGGGAGGCTGCGACTCGAGCTGGTGGACCCCGAAGGGCGCGTCTTCTTCCGGACGGTCACGGTTCCTGCCGGGGGCCGTGAGCAGACTTCCTTCGACCTTCGCTGAGTACCGGTCCTCGGCGCCGCGGGCCAGGGTGCCCGCTCGTTCGGTGAGCCCTCGCCCAACGTGAATCGCGCTGCACACCACGGTGTGCAGCGGGTTGCACGACGTGCCCTCCTTCGCGGGCCGATGTCGCTCTTAGTCGAGGAAATTGAAGCGGCACGCGAGTTGCGTAGGTCCGAGGTCAGAAAAGGAACGAGCCAATGAACGTTACAGCAAGCACTCTCACTCTTTCACTCGTCGCTCTCTTTTCTCTCACGGCTTCGGCCTGCACCGGCGCGGACTCCATGGGGGGGACGTGGACCGACTCCTTCGCTACGACCCGGCTCCCGGCGCATATCGGCGGCGGCATCCTCAACGTCGATGCGACCCTGGTCTTGGACGCGGACGTCGCGCCGGCGACCTTCGAACTGACCTTGGCGCTCGAGACCGACGGCCTGGCGGACACCATCATCGTCGAGGGCACCTACGTCGACAACGGCCCCGACCTCACGCTGACCGCGACCGGCTTCGTCATCGACCCGGCCTCCGGCAACGCGGCGAACGTCGCAGAGGATGGCTCCCAGTGCGTGCTCATGCAGGGCTTCGGAGGGGCCGGCGTGTGCTTTCCGGCGCCTCAGACCAACGACTACGTGCTCGTCGGTGACAGCTTGGAGATCACCATCAATCAGGCGATCGCCGGCGCAGACGCGAACGAGACGTTTCTCTCACTCACTCGCACTTACTAGTCGGGAGGCAAGGTCATGAGTGTAGATCGTCGTAGTTTCATGAAGTCCGTGGCCGCCGGGTCGGCCGCCTGCCTCGTCGGCTGCAATACCGGCGACCCCGAGCCTACTCGGCCCGGCGACGAGGGCGCGCTGTGCGAGCCGCCCGTCGCGCCTCCGCCCCCAGACCTCGACTACCCCGGAGCCAGCTACTTCGACCAGGTGTCCCGAGACCTCGACGCGGCGGGTATCGGTACGCCGGTGGTTTTCATCGACATGGACCGAGTCGATGCCAACATCGACGCCATCGTCCGCGGGATCTCGGCGCCGCTGAGCTACCGCATCGTCGAAAAATCTCTACCCTCGCTGGACCTGCTTTCGTACGTCTCCGAGAGGAGCGGTAGCGACAAGTTCATGGTGCTGCACCTGCCCTTCCTGGCCCCGCTCCTCGATGCGTTGCCAAACGCCCAGGTGCTCATCGGCAAGTCGCACCTCACCAGCGCCGTCGAGAGTTTCTTCGGCAGCCAGCCCGCGGGCACTGACCTTGCCGCCATCGCCAGCCGGGTGACCTTCCTCGCCGACAACCCGACGCGCCTCGACGAGCTGGTGGCCCTTGCGGGCAGGCTCGGAGTCACGCTCAAACTGGCCATCGAGCTCGATGTGGGTCTCGCTCGCAGCGGCCTGAATGACCCCGGCCTACTCGCTCCGATGCTGCGCGTCTTTCTGAGTTCGAGCGCCGTCGAATTCGCCGGGTTCCTCGGCTACGACGGACATATCGCGCACTCGCCGACGGGGACCGGCGCCGGGATGGACCTGGCCTGGTCGGCCGCCACCGAGGTCTATCAATCCTACGTCGACATCCTGAATGGCCCCGAGTTCGAGGCCCTCGCCAGTCTCCCGGACCTGATATTCAACAGCGGTGGTTCGTCGAGTTATCCGATGTATTCGACGGGCACGCCGGTCAACGATGTGGCCGCCGGCGGCGGCGTGCTCCGGCCGGGGTCCTACCCGAACCACGTCATCGCGGAGCTCCAGCCCGCAATCTTCATAGGGACGCCCGTCTTCCGGGTGTACCCAGAGCCTCGCTTGCCCTTCTTCACAGCGGCCAACAGCGCGGGAGCCTTCGGAGGGCGAAAGGGCGTGACCATCGCCGGTGGCGGGTGGCCCGCGTACTTCACTCACCCCCCGGGCATCCAGCCCGCGCCCCTCGTCTCGGACCCGACCGACCACTCGATGGTGCCCAACCAAGGCATGGTCACAGCCCCCGCCGACACCCCCATCAACCCCGGCGACTGGATCTACTACCACCCGCGTCAGAGCGACGCGCTCTTTCAGTTCGAGCGCATCATGCTGGTCCGCGGGGGGCGTCTGGAGACCGAAACCATGGCCGCCTATCCGCGGCGCTATTGAGCGGCGAGCGTCGCTGCGCTCAATCGGCTTCGCAGACGTATCCCCAGTCGGCGAAACCGTAGAGCGCGTCGCGCCATCCGCCGATGCGCATGAGCAGGCCCATGCCGTTGGGATCTCCGTCGTCGTATGTCGGCCGGTCCGTGTCCCAGTCCGTGCAGCTGCTCGTTTGAATGCGCGAGCCGTCGAGCCACTCCCAGTTGCCGCCGTCGGCGTGGCGGCCGCCGAGCCACATCGGCTCTCCAGACGCCTGGCCTTGGACCCAGTTGGGTTCGCCTGCAGCGCAGTCCTCGAGGATGGCGAGGTCGTAGTTGGTCTGGGCCCGGCAGGCCGTGCGGGCGTCGTACCAATTTACCGTCGCGACGCAGAAGAAGTAGGTGTGTCCGCCGTGGGTCGCCGTCGGGCAGGGACAGACCCCGCCTTCATCGCGAGAGCCGTCGCAGTCGTTGTCGGCGCCGTCGCAGCGCTCTGCTGCCCCCGGATGGATATCTCGGTCGCCGTCGTCGCAGTCGACGTCG
>QMMC01000501.1 GCA_003647065.1 Deltaproteobacteria bacterium
CGGATGAGCACGACCGAGTGCTCCTGGAGGTTGTGACCCTCCCCGGGGATGTACGTGGTGACCTCGATGCCATTCGAGAGCCGAACACGGGCAACCTTACGAAGGGCCGAGTTCGGCTTCTTCGGCGTGGTGGTGTAGACGCGGGTACAGACCCCGCGCTTCTGGGGGCACTTTTGGAGAGCAGGGGAGTCCGACTTGGACTTGATCTGCTTCCGGCCCTTGCGAACCAGCTGGTTGATAGTCGGCATTTCTCTAATAATCTCGCTGCGCTACGGGCGCTACGCGCCCTTACCCGCGGGTGCGGGGAGCGGGAAGATTGCTCAAGGTTTGGGGGGTGTCAAGCGAGATCACTAAAATAGGGAGGGCGATCCGGCCCAGACGCGTCAGGGAGGGCGATCCGGCCCAGACGCGTCGGGGTCAGGAGATCAGCACTTAGTAGGACGGTCCAGAGCCCGCCGCACGCGGATGGCGAGCTCTTGGGGCGTAAATGGCTTGCGCAGGAGGTCCACCGGGCCGTCTTGGAGTTTCGTCAGCTCTCGATCAGTGTATCCCGAGATGAAGAGCACCCGGGGCGCTCCTCCTTTTGCGACGAGCTCCTCGACCATCTCGCCCCCACCAAGCACGGGCATGAGCACGTCGCTGACGATCAAATCGAAGGCGTCGTCTCCGCGCACTTCCGCTCGGTCGAGGCCCTCCTGACCGTTCCGGGCCACCTCGACCTGATAGCCGAGGAGAGACAGCTCTCGCGTCACGAGGGCGGCGATGGCCGGGTCATCCTCGACCACGAGGATGCTTTCATCGCCGTACAGCTCGGGGACCTCGGGCCCGGGCTCGGGATGGGCCGAAGCCGCTCGCTCCGAGACGGGAAAGTAGAGGTTCATGGTCGTTCCGCGTCCAAGCTCCGACTCGATGCAGACATGACCGCCGCATTGGATGACGGCGCCATAGACCATGGCGAGGCCAAAGCCGGTCCCCTCCCCCGCGGGCTTGGTCGTGTAAAGAGGGTCGAAAGCTCGGCGCTGGGTGGCCGCGTCCATCCCTTCACCGTCATCGGTCACCGAGAGGTGAGCGTAGTCACCGGGAGGCAGGCCCCCAGGGGACGCGCTGACGACCGAGATCGAAACCCGGATCGTCCCGCCTTCGCGGATCGCATCCCTAGCATTGCTGACGAGATTGATCACGAGCTGGTCGAACTGACTGGGGTCGAGGAGAACGGGGGGATCCTCGTCCCAACTCGTGTCGAGGACGATGTTTTCTCGTACGACCCGCTCCAAGAGGGGGCGCAGAGAGTCGAGGGCCTGACCGAAATGAATCACCTGGGTTGCCGTAGGTCGCGCACGACTGAAGGACATGAGCTGGCGAACGAGGGCCGCCGCCCGGTCACCGGCTCCGCGGATCTGCGAAACGGACTGGAGGGCCTCGGCGTCGTGGCTGAGTCGCTCGAGGGACGAGCAGTGGCCGAAAATTATGACCAGGAGATTGTTGAAGTCGTGGGCGATGCCGCCGGCGAGCTCTCCGACGGCCTGCATCTTCTGCGATTGTCGCAACTGCTCTTCGAGGTACCAGCGCTCGCTGAGATCGCGCCACACGACATGCATGGAGTGCGTAGCACCGCTCTGGACGGTGGTGAGCAGCACCTCGACCGGAAAGGCCTCCCCGTCGCGCCGGAGGTGATGCCAAACGAAACGGTGGCTGCCCTTCGCGCGGGCCAGCGCCATCATCTCGTTGGCCTTCTCGAAGGAGCTCCGGCCATCAGGCTGGGTGGGTGGCGAAAGCTCCGAGGGATGAGTCTCTAGGACCTCTGCGCGGTTCGAGCAGCGCAACATGGCGACGGCGGCCTCGTTGCAGTCGACGAACTTCTCGCCTTCGATGATGAGGATGGCGTCGGCCGAATGCTCGAAGAGCTGTTGGTAGCGATCCACCCCGGAATCTGCGTCGGCTCGGTCTGCCCCCATCGTTGCGCGGCGAGTATACCGCGGCGACCCGCATCGCCCCCTACTCGTTTGGCGCCATGCTCGGGATCGAGGAGGGGGTGCCGAGGAGGCGGCTGGGACGACCGCCGTGGCCCGTGTTCACCGTCTTGGCGACTCGGCGGGCGAAGTAGAAGACTCGTTTGATGCGCTCGATCACGTCCATTTCGCGGGTATAGGCCGCAAAGCGATTCGGCTCGTCGGCGACGAGGCGCTTGGCGATGTGGATGTGCGCGTTATCCGCGAGGCGGCGGATCTCTTCGGCGAGGTCGATCACCAAGGCGGCAACCTCCGAGTCACCCGCGGCGGCGGCATCGACGGCTTCCTCGACGGCGCCGAGGGCGAGCCCATGGAACCGCGTGATGACCTCGAGGGTCTGCTCCGAGACCACCAGGCCATCATTGAGGCGGGCGAGGCCGATATCGACCATGTCCGTCTCGATGAGGTCTCCGATGGCCTCGAAGGCGCTCGATATCTTCATCAAGGAGACGAATTCGGCGGCTTGTTCGTGGGTGAGGGTGTCGACTCCGATCTTGCGCAGGTAGCCGACGATCGCCTCGTGCAGATCGTCGAGCTCGTCGTCGAGCTCACGGACCTCGAGGAGCTCCTCGCTGGTCCCGGTGAGCACCACCGGCATGATGGCGTCGAACATTCGGGCGGCGCGGCGACCGAGGCGGGCGATCTCCATGCGCGCGACCGAGAGCGCCAGCGACGGGGTATTCAGCAACGCGTCGTCGAGGTACTTCGGCCGCAACCGCGCGCGCTCGTCGGGCAAGGGACCGTCGGGGATGAGCTTCTCGGCGAGGCGGGCGATCTGCCCCGTGAACGGGATGAAGATCGCCGTATTGACGACGTTGAAGAGGGTGTGGGCGTTCGCAATTTGGCGCGGCGCGGCGGCGGCGGCGCGCTCCGCCTCGGGGAGCGACTCGGGGCCCGTCGAGATGCCGCGGACGAGGTCCGCCAACTCGGGCACGAAGGCATACCAGATGGCCACCCCGGCGATGTTGAACATGACGTGAACCAGGGCGGCCCGAACGGCCTCTCTTGGTTTTCCAATCACCGCGAGTCCCGCCGTCGCGCAGGTGCCGATGTTGGCCCCGAGGGCCACGGCGATGGCGGCCTCGAGAGACATCAGCCCCTGCCCCGCCATCACGATGACGATGCCGGTGGTCGCCGCCGCCGACTGAATGATGGCGGTGAAAGCGGCGCCGACCAGGATCGCCAAGATGCGCACGTCCATGGTGACCATCAAGTCGATGAACGGCTCGTAGGTGCGCAGCGGCCTCATCGAGTCGCTCATGACGCTCATGCCGTAGAAGACGAGGCCGAGGCCGAGGAGCGACGCGCCGTACTGTTTGACCTTCGGGCCCTTCGGCAGGAACCAGCCGAGGAAGCCGATGGAGATCATCGGCAAGGCGATGACGCTCACGTTGAAGGCCAGGATCTGCGCCGTCATCGTGCTGCCGATGTTGGCGCCCATGATCACGCCGACGCACTGGGCCATCGAGAGCAGGCCGGCGGAGACGAAGCCCACCATGATGACGGTGGTGACCGACGACGAGTTGACGATCGCGGTAACCACCGCCCCGGTCATGGCGCCGGCGAAGCGGTTGGAGGTGAGCCGGGCGAGGATGTCCTTCATCCGGTCGCCGGCGACCACCTTGAGGGCCCGGGTGAGCAGGTCCATGCCGAAGAGGAAGAGGGCGAGGCCCCCGAAGAGGCCCGCCCATAAGGTGTAGTGGTCGAGAATCACGTCTCGTCGGCCTCGTCGGCCTCGTCGGATTCGTCGACCTGATCGACCTCGTCGGATTCGTCGATTTCATCCGACTCGTCTGGGTCGTCTCCCTTAGCGCCCTTGCCGCCTTTGCCGCTCTTCTTGCCCTTGACGATCGTGACCGGCACGGGAGACGTGCGGACGATCTGCTCGGCCTTAGACCCGAGCAAGATCCGCTTGAGGCCGGTGAGCCCCTGGCTCCCCATGACGATGTGCGAGGCGCCGACCGACTTGCACACCTCGAGGATGCGCGTCTCGGGCAGGCCGGTCACGAGCTCGGTGGTGAGCCTCCGCTTGAAGTACTTCTTGTTCTTGATCTTCTTGCCGACCCTCTTCAAGAAGCGGCGCATCATCTTGGCGGCGATTTCCTCCATGGGCTGAAAGGCGGCCCCGGGGGTGTTCCTGTAGTAGCCCGGGGCGCTGGCCGGGTCGTGGACGACGTGCAGCACGACGACGCTCGCTCCGAGGGAAAGCGCCTGCTGGCACGCCCATATGAGCGCCGCCTTCGAGTCGTCAGAAAAGTCGACAGGCACGAGAATGGTGCTGTGTGCGGCGGTTTTCTTCTCTGCCATCGGTGTGCCCCTCGTATGAAGGCCCGGCCATGCCCGGGGACTCTCCCGGCACGGCGAAGCGCGCTGTCCGCATGGAAGTAGCCCCCGGAGAGGGTGTTGACGAGGGAATAAGCGTGGCGAGAGCCTCGACCGAGGCGGATCGCTCTTCCCGCCGGCCGAATGTGACGCGGGCCTCGCCCATCGCCATAATCTCGGTCGTGTACCGCACCGCGTCACCGCCGGCCCCCTCGCCCGAGGTGGTCACCCTGCTCCCGCACCGCGGCCGCCGCGTAATCCTGGGCTTCGGGCTTTGGTTTCTGGGGATCTGGTTCGTGCTCTTCGGCGTGGCTTGGGTCGTCGACGCCGCGATCACCGGAGAGGAGGTGTGGCGCGTCGCACCGGCGGTATTGATCCTCGCCGCCACGGTGTGGGTCATCGCCAAGACGATGCGCCTCGAGACGATCTACGTCGGCAACCTCGAGATCCGCCGGGTCGGCGTCTTGCGCGAGCACCGCATCAAGTGGGCTGACGTGACGGGCTCGCACTGGATCACCCGGCCGCGCAGGCGCAATCGGCCCCCGGTGCGGCTCCTCATGATCGACGGCGCCTCGGGCCAGGAGCTGCTCGTCGCGCCGAACCAGGTGGACGACCCGACCGGCGTGCTCGCCTGGGCCATCGCCGAAGCCACGGCCGGGCGCCCCGAAGCCATCGACGAGCGGGTCCGGCGCGAGGGAAAGAAGCCTCGGAAGAACAAAGTGTTCGCCGTCCACGGCGCCATCGGCATCATCTTCTTCGTCGTGATGGGCGTACTGCTCTTTCCTTTGCGTCTCGAGCGCCATACGGAACGCGAGCTGCGCGGGATCCGCCAACTCCCCTTCGAAGAGCGCGCCGCCCGGGCCTCGCAGATCTCCGAGAGCTCCTGGCAAAGCGATCGCACGCGGTGCCGTGCGTCGTCGCTCGTCGTCTACAGTCGCCTATCCCTCGGCGAGACGCCGGCAGCCGAGGAGCGCTGCACCGAGATGCTGGGGGCGGGCTGCACCAATGCCCCCTACGACGACTGCGAGATGTTGCGCGCCCTGGGGCGAGCGGAATCGGCGCTGGACGGAGGCCGGCCGACCGAGGCCGCTGCGGAGTTCGGCGCCTTGGAATCCTGTCTCTTTGCCGCCTGCGTCAACGCCCGCCTGCGGATCCTGCGCGCCACCGGGGAGGACGAGCGCGCTCGGCAAACCGCCGCCGAGTGCCGCGACCGATTCGGCGACAGCGTCGCCACCTCGGACCTGCTCGCCCCCTGCCGTGAGTGAGCCGCGGGAGTAGCCGGACTCAAAAACGAACGGTCACGTCTGCGCCGAAGGGCGAGACGCCGACCTGGACCTCGACCGGCGGGTCCGGGGGGAGGAGTTCTGGGGGCAACTCGCGCTCGCGGGTCGTGACCCGGCCCGGGACGAAGTTGAGCTGGGCTTCGAGGAGGCCGGCGAGGATGGTCCCCACGGCGACGCCGAAAAGAACCTGGTTGGCGATGCGGAGCGCCTCTTCGCGGTCGATGAACGGCTCGAGGCGCGGGTCGTCGGGCTCGAGGTCCGGGAGGTCCAAGCTGTCCCACGCGACGTAGGTGCCGATGGCCGCCCCGATGAGAGCCACCTCGGTCACCGCGAAGAAGATGCCCAGGGCGTCCTTCTCATTTTGAAACTGGCCGACGCCGAAGGGGATGACGGCGAGGTAGCGGCTGTTCTCGAGGATGACGCGCTCGTTCTGGGCCA
>QMMC01000502.1 GCA_003647065.1 Deltaproteobacteria bacterium
CGCACAGAGCCAGCCCAGGACCGGGCTGTCCATCACGGTACCCCGACCGGCGCTCACCGAGGGCACGCCGAGGCGGTCGAGGTGCCGACGCACCCGCGAAGCCTGGTCGTTGGTGCGCACCAGGACCGCGATGTCCCCCGGGCGCAACCGGCTCCAGGTCGCCTCTTCTTCGGCGCTGCGAGCGGTGAATATCTCGGCCCCTCCTTCGAGCAGACGCACAGCCTCGAGGGCCGCGAGGTGGGCCGCCGCGTCCTGCCCGAGGTCCTTGCTACCGACGGTGCGCGTGCCGGTCTGGAGAGTCTCGCCATCGAGCCACCGGAGTTCGAATGCGCGGCTCGGGCGGTCGCCCCGGGACGGGAGCTGACGAATCCGTGACTCGTCGTGGTTCGGCGCAGCGCCGACCTTCACGTAGTCGACGTGGGAGAGGTCGAAGGCGCCGGACCCCTCTGCCCAGAGGTGATTCATCGCGTCGACGAAGGCCCGGTCGGAACGCCAGTTGGTGCGCATGGTGGCGCGGGTATCGGCGACCTCGGCCGCATCGAGGTAGACGTGCACGTCGGCGCCCCGGAACGCGTAAATCGCCTGCTTGGGGTCTCCGATGATGAGCAGCCGGCGTTCGGGATGGGAGAAGACAGCGCGCATGACCGGCCACTGGGCGCCATCGGTGTCTTGGAACTCGTCGACGAGGGCCACGTCGAAGCGAGACCGGATGGCCTCGGTGAGGGGCCCATCTGAGCCTAGTGTGCCTTCTGGGCCTCGTGGGCCTCTTGTCGAGGCCTCGTCGGCGATGCGTTCGGCGAGGCGCGAGAGCATCGTGCTGTAGGTCAGCCGGCCGGTGCGCACCAGCTCGGCATCGATGTGGCGACGGGCCCGGGACGCGAACGATGCGATGGCGGTGGGCCAGAGCGCGTCCTGAGCGGCGAAAAGGGCGGTGACCCGCTCGAAGAGCGCATAGCCCTCGAATGACCTCATCGCCTCGGCCCCCGACGCCCAATGCTTCTCGAGATGGGGCACCTGAAGGTTCTTGGCCCAAGTGTCGGGCTTGGCGCCCCCGCCCCGACCGGAGCGCAAGGCCGGCCCGGCGAGCCAGCGCTTCAGAGCCGGCAGGTGTTTGCCGATGACGTCCCGGCGCAGGCCCTTCACGCGCTTGTCCTTCTTGCGCTCGAGCTCGTCTTCGACGGCCACCACGGCTGTGAGGCCCGCCCCCCCCTCGAGCCATTGCCGAAGGTCGTCCTTCGCCTGCACCCAGGCCTCGACGCAATCGAGGGGACGAGGCGCGGCGGAACCGTCGTCGGCGGGCTCGACCACGGGCTCGACCACGGGCTCGACGGCCTTGCTCATCGCTTTGGCCAACTTGCCGAGGTGCTCCCGGCTCCAGCCCATGTCGGTGAGCACCGCGAGTTCGAGCTCGGTGGCCTCGGCGTAGACCCGGGCGATGTCGTCGTCGACGAGCTCCGCAATGATCGACGCGGGGTCGGCGACGAGCTCGAGGCCGGGCTCTTGCCCCGACTCGAAGGCGAGCTGGTCGAGCATGCGCTGACTGAAGCCGTGGATGGTCGAGATCGGGGCGAGGTCAAACGACGAGAGCGCCGTCGCGATGAGGCTGCGCCGCTTTGCCCCGACGTCCCCGGGGGCCCAGAGCGCCGCGAGGATGGGATCGTCGTCGGGCGCGGCGGGCTGGAGGAGGGCGTCCCGGGCCTTCACCAATCGGCCTCGGATGCGATCGCGGAGCTCCGCCGTCGCGGCGTTGGTGAAGGTGATGACCAGGATGCGGTCGATGGGGACTTCGTACTCGGCGACCAGGCGCACCACGAGCCCTTCGATCTGCCAGGTCTTCCCCGTCCCCGCGCTCGCCTCGAGGAGGATCGTCTTGCCCAGGGGCAGGGCCTCGACGCCCGACCAGTCGTGGGAGGTGCTCATGATGCACCTGCTCCAGAATCGGCCATCCAAAGTGAGCTGAGTTCGCCCCCGGCGCGCAGCCCGCGGTGGACCGGGACCCAGACCCGCCGGGCCAGCCCGAGGAGCCCACCCTCCCCCGCGTCTTCGAGGTGGTCGAGGGGGTCGTAGTCGACGAAGAAGGTCGCGATCCACGCGTCTTCGACGTCCCCCCGGGAGCGGTCTCCGCCGCGCCAGCCCTCGGCCACGGCGGTGACGAGCTTGGCGTGGAGGACGCTCTCGTCCTGTTCGTCTTGTTCGTCTTGTTCGTTTTGGCTTGGCTCGGCGGCATCGAGGACCTTGGCGGCGGCAAACGACGTCTTACGAAAGAGTGGAAGGGGACGTTGCCGGGCGAGGCGCCACAGTTCGACGAGCCCCTCGAGCTCGACTCGGGCATCGATGGCGGTCCCATCGAAAACCAGGAAGTCGCCGCCGGCGCGCTTGCCCCTACCGCGCGAGTCATGACCCACGATGCGCCCGCCGACGACCCCGTGCCCCGCCGCGACGGCTCCGAGGAGGTGAAGCCAGGCGAGCATCTTCGCCTGCTCGTTGGCGGCTTTCGCGGGGGTCCACCATTGCAGCAAGAGCTCCCCGTCTCGCAGAACCACGTCCTCGACGCGACCGACCAGGAGCAGCCCGTCCTCCAGCTTCACGCGGATGTCGAGTTCGTCGGCACGATCGCCGGCGACATCGTCGAGATTCACCAGGACGGCCTCGGCGAGGTCCACCTCCCGACGAAGGATGGCCAGGCCTCCAGCCCGGAGTGGCAGGGTGCCCTCCCCGGCGACCCGCACCCGGAGCGCCTCGACCAGAGCCTCGCGGGGATCCGCCGCGCCGGATCCCTCGGCGGGGGCCTGTCGCGGCTCTTCTTCTTGCAGACTCTGCAGGTGGCGGATGGTCCGTGACCGGAGAGCCCAGGCCTCGAGGCCATCGAGCTCGAGGGGCTCCCGGTCTTCGATGGCGGCCTCTTCCCGATTGATGGAGAGCCCGAGGCGGTCTCGAAGGAGAAGCTGGTGAGGGCGCAGGAGGGCCTTCGCCAGGTCTTCGAACTCGAGGACCTCGGGGAGCGCTCCATCTGGCGGCAGGGCAGCCGTCCCGCTCGCAGCGAGACCGAGGGGGCGAGCCGCACGCTCTCCAACTTCGATCTCCCGGAGCCGGACCGCAGCGGTCGCCATGCCCCGATCGAAGCTCTGGGGCACAGCACCGAAATTCCCCGGGCTCCACGGTTGCAGGGGGTGCTCGCGAACCAACTCCCGTCGCGCACGGCCCGTGAGCTGGCCGAGGGTCTCGAGGAGCTCTTCGACCGGGACCGCGGCGGGCTGCTCCTTGCCCTGCTGCTCGTCGTGACCGGACCAGAGCACGAGCAGCCGGTCCCGAGCAGAGAGCATCGCCTCGAGCATGAGATGGCGGTCGATCTCACGTCGGTCGCGCTCTCCTCGCCGGCGCTGCTCCATCGGGTCCCAGGTCCGCCGACGACCCGCCCGGGGGAACGCTTTGTCGTCCATGCCGAGGAGGGCGACGACCCGGAACGGGACCGAGCGCATTGGCTCGAGGGCGCACACCTGGACCGCCCCGGTGATGACTCGATCCCCCCGGGATGGCATCTCGAAGTCGCCCTCGAGCCACCGGAGCACCGCCGCGCGTTCGACCGGGAGACCCCCGAGGCGCCCCCCGACGCGGGCCAGGTCGTCGAGGGCCGCGTCCACCTCCGCGCGCAGCCAGCTCGACTTCTCGGAGGTCGCCGCGAGCCCATCGAGGGCCGAGACCAGACGGCCCTGCCAGACTTTGAGGGTCGCGGGCTGGGCCAGCTGAGTTCTGAGGGCGCCGAGGGTGCGCAGGATCACCCCCAGGCGTCCCACCCGGGATACCCGGCTCCGACTCTCGATCTCGAGGGGTACGGCGGGGGCGAGGTCCCCCGACGGGTCGGGGACGACGCCGAGGGCGTCCTCGTCCGGCATCAGCACGCCGAGGGCCAGACGCTCGACGGCGAAGCGCACCGTATTTTGGTCGAGGGGCGGCTGGTCGACGGCCTCGCGATCGGCTGCGTCCATTCCCCAGCGCAGCCCCGAGTCGCGAATGAGCTGGCGCATGTCGGCGAGGTCGTCGTCGTCGAGGCCCCAGCGCATGCGCACGGGCTCGAGGGCGAGGAAGTCGAGGACCCAGTTTGCCGTCAGCCGCTCGCCGGCGACTTCGAGGCTCTTGAGCAATACCTCGGCCACGGGATTGGTGCGCCGGAGACCCAGGTCGGCGATGGAGACCGGGATGCGGGGCAGACGCGGCAGACGCGGGAGATGCCCGCCCGTTGGCCCGTTGGCTCCGCTCTCGGCGAGGCCGGTGCGCGAAAACACCGCCGCTACCAGAGGAGCGTAGGTCTCGATGTCCGGCGTCATCACCACGACGTCCCGGGGCTCGAGAGTCGGATCGGCGGCGAACATGCTGAGCAACTCGTCGCGGAGGACCTCGCACTGGCGGAGGGCGCCAAAGGTGCTGTGGGCGCTGACCGTCGAGTCGAAGCCCCACCCTCCTTGCACCGCCGCGGTCCCCTCGGCCGCGAGAATCCAGCCTTGCAGACGAGCGAGCGTCGTCGACGCGGACTGCGCCGGGTCCTCTGCTTCGAGCTGATCCCCCTCGTACCCCACCTCTTCGAGCCACACCTGGCTGTCGCGGCTCGGCGCCCCGAGGGAAATCAGGATTGGGTTGTCGGACGCGAGCTCTGCCTCGACGCGCTCCTGGTCTGCCACCGTCTGGGCCTCGCGACGAGCCGCATTGGCCTCGAAGTGCGTGCGCTGGTGCTGAAACCACTGGTCCGTCGGCACCAGAACGAAGAGGTGCACCTCGATGGAACGAGCGATCGCCGCGAGGCGAACCCGGTCACCGGGGCCCATGGTCGACAGGCCGAAGATGCACATCGTCCGGCCCGTCGCTTGCGCGGGCGTCGTCCCTTTGCCGGCGAGCTGGCCGGCGAGCTGACCATGGAGGACCGCCGGGGAGTGGGCGTCCGTCGCCGCCCCGATGTCACCGAGGAGCGTGGCGAGCCAGCGGTGCTGCTCTTCGGCCGACGCCGGGTCCATGGCCCAGCGAATCGAATCCTCGGGCCGGTCGTGCATGAGCCGGTCCAGGACGTCGCCGACCTCCGAAGCGAAGAGCAGCTCCCGCGCCGTCACCGGCGGCGCGGCAGACGGGGCCGACTCGACGGTCAGCCCGGCCCCCTCGCGGCCTTCGTCGAGGTACCGGGCGACCGACGCGAAGTCCGGGTCGTCGTGGTGCTGCCGCAGCAAACCGACCAACTCGAAGGCGAGCCCCTCGCGCTCCCAGCGCTGAGCCTCCTGCGCCATGGCCGGGGTCATGTCCCAGAAGGCCGCGTCCGGAAACTCGGCGCCGCCGAGGATCCACCGCGCCGCCCCGGTCAGCGCCTGCCGCGGAAACGGGAAAGCCAGGCCCGCGGCGATGTCCATGCGGGTCGCTACCTCGTGGCGGAGCCACCGCTCCATGCCCCGGCTGCCGACCACGACCGGAAACTCCAAGAACGGGTCGGTCGGCCAGTTGTCGCCGAGGACCTGGCAGAGCATCTCGACCAGCACCTCGGAGCGGTTGGACCTGTGCAGATGAATCGCCAAGTTCTCTTTCTTTCTGCTCTCAGCTCACCGTTCTTCGCGGGCCATGGTCGGGGAAGGGACCGCCACGTTCAATCGCTCGATGGGCTGTCGGGACCATCGAGGCCGCTGAGAGGGACGCGGACCACCGGCCAGAACTGACGACCAGACTGACAAAACGCACACCTTCTCTTCGGCATTGAGTGCGATTCCTCTTTTGAGGGAAGCTCCCCGGCCCTTGCCCGTAAACGTCCTCGGAGGACTTCTTTAAAGATGCGTACCCAAATCGTCCTGATCGCCGCCCTAACCGCGACCGCCGCCCTCGGCTGTAGCTCGAACCCCGCTCGAACGTCGGACAGCGGGGTCCCCGGGGACTCTGGCCCCGGCACCGACTCCGGCCCGGGAACCGACTCGGGCCCCGGCGACAGCGGAACCCCCGACAGCGGCCCCGGCTGCATCGACGGGGACTCGGACGGCTACGGCGAAAACTGCGACCTCGGCCCCGAC
>QMMC01000503.1 GCA_003647065.1 Deltaproteobacteria bacterium
CGACCATCGGTCAACGCGGCGCAGAGATCTCTGCGCGACTCCATCGAGTCCCCGATCACGAGGTAGACCGCAGGCGCCATCTTCTTGATACGCCGTCTGATGCCCTGTGGGAGCCGCTGGGGAAGCTCTGACTCACGGGCCACCGTAACGGCGATCGTCGCCGCATGGACGGTTTCCGAGCCCGGGGCGAGGTCTGAATCGAACTCATCGTCCCCGCACTCGACACAGTCGGGGCCTGGCGCCCCTGGGTCGTCGTCCAGCAGCGTCTGCGGCGCTATAGCCGTCAGCGCGGGCTCTACGGGCGGCGCCGGCAGCGCGGCGGGGGCCGGAGGGCATGGGGTTCCGTAAACGCTCACGGGTTCGAGCCCCACGAACACCTCCATCGGGTCAGTCACGAACGACGGTCGGGTGATACCTGCCGCTCGCAGCTTCAGATCGGTCTCGGCCACACGGACGACCTCTACGACACGAGCGCAGGCGATGGTGTGCTTGCGTTCGAGATCTCTACGCTCCCACGGGCTCCATTCAGGAGCGTCCCCGGCCAGGTCGGCTAGAAGCTCGGGCGCATTGACCATTGCCTCTGTGACGAGAGCCTCGATGACGGCGTGCTTGACCCGCGGTGCGTCGGGAAGGTTGTGGAAGTTGATGCGGTACTCCGACGCCATCGCTTCGATGGACTCGGGCAACGGGACATCGTCGGCATTGCACACGTAGAACGTGCCGTCTGGGTACCCGTAGATGTACTGATCGAAGTAGAGGCGCCTGCCGATGTACTGAAGGATGACGCTGTTGGTCGGCTTGTCCGTTCGCTGGCGGACTTCCGATCGTTGCAGTGGTCGAGCGCGTGGCATTTTCAGATCCTACCATCAGACCGCGGAAGCGAGGTCGGTACCCTCTGCTTCGGGCTGGGCGCCAGGAGGCGTGACGAGATCCTTGGGTGGAATCGTGACGCCAGAGCACCGCCCCCGCTTCCGCGGTCTGGTGGCTATTTGCTTAGGTGATCGATGATCTTACTCAGCTCGTAATCGTCTGACAGCCATCCACTGACAGTCACCTCGAATGTTCGAAGATCGAAGCTCGGAGGTCGAAAGATGACAGCTGATGCCTCGATGATTGAACTTGGAATCGCGTATGCCGCGAAGTTCTGTCCAGGCATGTTCGGTGTGATCGTGCCAGTCCCTTGATACGTGTTGCCCTGGCCCGCGCGAGGCGCCGATGCGCCCCCGCCCTTCTGCTGTCCAAAGTCAACAGGAACGCCGCGTCCCGGAAGGTTCGTTTGGAAATCCACGAGGCCACGGTTCGCGAGGTTGAACCGGAACCCGAGGGTTCCCACAGCCCGGCCCTTGGGGACCTCTGCCAGGTCTTCGACTCCGATTCCCGAGTGCTGGTACGCCTTGAACGTCACTTCGCGAATGACGATCGCCTGCCGGTTTGGCGCCTTGATCGACATCACCTTGATCGCCCTCGGGAACGGTGAAGTGCCGCTCACCTGAAGGGGGCGGGGGTAGCTCGCGAAATACTGACGCTGAAAGAAAATCCGACTGCGACCCGGAAGGGTGGAAAGGAACCCATGCGAGATTCGCACAGGGGCCGCTCCACCTCCCGAGGCATAGCCCTGAGGACCCGGCGACGCATTGCGTGGCGCCGTCGCTCCATGGGGGTTTTTGAACCGACCGTCCACGGGTCAGCCTCAGACCGCCGGGCTCTGCGCCTGAAGGATCTTGTACCCGAGCATGGTGAAATACAGCGTACCGCCGATGGAGACGGGGACCCGACCGATGTCGTCGGGCTGCGACGGATCGGGCGGAGGGTTCTGTTCGCCTTCGGCGAAGCCGTTCGGGAGAAGCGCGTAGTTGACCTCAGCGAAACCGAGTTCGCGAGTCAACGTGGAGGAGAACCGGATCGATGACCCGCGTTCGAAGAAGTCCGAGACCGGAAGATACATCGGGCGATCGAACTCGCTGAACAGGTACCGCGACGGGATCGGGATCTGGTTCTGACGCAAGCGATCGGTTCCCTCGTCGGCGATCTCGAACAGGAAGTCGATCGCTCCCGGGCGGAACGTCTGCGCCGCCTGAGCACCGCCGATGGACGACGCGCCCATGCCGTACCCGAGATACGCGCCCGCAAAGGGATCTGCGGTGGACGCCACGGGGCGGAAGCGTCCTGTGAGCGGCGTGATGACCTCTGATCCAGCAGGGGGGTCATTCGGGCGACCAGTTGGTATCTCCGGGTCGCCATAGGGGCCGATCGAGTAGGTCTTCATCATGAAGGCACTCAGATAGGTCGTGCAGACGAAGGGGCCGTCTTGGGACACCGGCTTGGTGTCGCTGAGGCGCTGGCCTGCGACGGCCGTGCTCGGAGTGTCGGGACCAGGGATCTCGACCTGGAAATTCATGAAGTAGGGGACGCGCTTCCCGGGGATGTCCTCGATGTAGCGGATCCGCTCCATGGCCTTCTTCATGGTGCCGCGGAGCTTCTTCATCTCGATCTTGTCGTCCTCGCTCTGGGCGACGACGTGCTGGTATCGCTTCATGAGCGACGACAGCTGAGCCTCTACGCGCCCCTGTTTGTCCGCGAGCTTGCGGAGGTACTGGGCGACATCCGGGTCGTTGATCGGCATCTCTCTGGTCTCCTTGCCAGGTTTTCTGGACCTGAGACGACTCTCTGACTCCTCGTCAGATTACCGGCTTCTTCGGCCACGCACCACGATGTGTGGTGGTGGGTGAAGTGTACCCACGACTCGACACTGAAGACCAGGGGGAATGGTGTCAGACAATGTCGATTGTTCGACGCATACGAAAAAACCCCCGACGCACGTGGCGCCGAGGGCTCGTTCTTGTGTGTGTAGCGGGGGAGCTACACGTGCCCCTTACAGGACGTCGCGGGAGTGAATGCCATCGATGAGGTACTTGACGTCCTTCGCGATGTCGTCCCGGCCGTTGACCGAGAGGCCGAAGCTACCGGGGGTACCAGTGACGGTGCCACCCGAGGACGCAGCGCCCCAGGGGTCATTGTCCGGGACGGAGCCGTTGAGCTGCTCGATGATGTTCGCGCCAGCGGACTGGCCGATCGGCGACGCGATGGCGACGACCTGGAAGCCCTGACGAGGCGGGACGAGGATCGGCCGGGCCAGGCGCATGAGCGCGCTGGAGGTCGGCTGACCGTTGTTGGCACGCGGGAGACGCGTGTCGGCGAAGTAACCGTCGAGGCCGCCGGCCGCCGGGGTGTAGGCGGTGAAGGTCGTCAACTGGGGCTTGTCACCCGCGATGAACTGCCAGAAGAGCTGGTTCTCCGCCTGGTGATAGAGCTTGTGGACGCGCTGGATGCGATCCGCGGTGACACCATCGAGTGACGCCACTGGGGAGTTGGGGTGCTGCCCGAGAGGCGCGTTAGCGTCGGTCTGGAAACGCGTGGACTCCGCATTGAAGCGGAAGTAGGTCCAGACGCGCACCGCGAGGGTGACGAAGGTCTGGTCGGACGGGAAGAACCCACCCGTGGTGAGGTTGCTGACCGCAACGTCGGCGCCCTGGCGGACGAAGAGCTGCGACCGGCTCTGGACGGCGCCGAACACGCCGACGTTCCCCTGGCGGAGATCGCCAGACCCATCCACGCGGATGAGGCTGTCGTAGAAGGGCTGATGGACGCGTTCGCGAGTTCCCACAATCTTCGGCATCTGATTTTCTCCAAAATCCCCCGGGGCTCCAAAAGAGGTTTCTTCCCCCGAGATCTCATTGGGATCCACCAATCCCAACAACCCACTAATTGATTGGCAGCATCTCACAGAGAAACTGCCTTCGCAACCCAGAAATTCTCCAGTGGTAGAGAACTTTCACCCGTCGGCTATCTGGGAGCGAAGAAACGCTGATCTTACCCGAACACCATGCCCGAGAAGAGCTGACGCGCGAACACACCGCCCGCGTATCCCTTGTCCCCGTGGCTCACGAACTTTTCAGTCACGGGAGCCCACTGAGGCATCGAAGAGGCGATGAGAGCGGTGTCGGTCGGGATGACCGTCGACACTGCCTCCATGCCGTGCGAAGAACCGAGGCCGAACATCGCGGCCTGCCCTTCCCGGTTGGTCTGGTAGTCGTAGTACGACGCCAGCCCCGCGGTCCCACCGCCATCTTCCGTCGTGGCCGTGGCCGCGTCGTCAGCCGTGAGGGCCGCCGCTGCCGGGCTTCCGCCGAGCAGCTTGGTGTCCCGAAGGTACGCCTCAGCCGAAGCCATGCCCACTCCGAGAAGGAGAGCGCCGTAATGACGGCCGACCATCCCGCTCGGCTTCTTGGCCGCGAGGGCGTAGATGACCGGGACGCTCACGGCAGCTGCGATGAGCTTCGCCGTCTTCGGGTTCGTGGTTCCCATGTCTCGGTCAGCGAGCGCATTACCCGCGGCGCGAACGGCGACGAAGCCGGCGCTCGCTCCGAGAAGGGGAATCACGGCGCTGTTTTTGATGGTCGCCCAGGTGGGCATCATCGGGTTGCGGCGCATGCGGCGCCTACGTCGCTTCGAGGAGCGGCGACGAGACGCGCGGCGACGGCGTGAGGTTCGGCGTGCCATCTCAGCTCATTCCCGCGTAGAGGCTGCGGGAGAAGATGCCGCCAGCGAACCCGCGACCCTCGGGGGTCACGAGGCTGTCTGGGATCTGCCGGGCGTAGGGCATCGAGCCCGTGACCGGCATCGCCAGATCCGTCGGCGTCTGAATGGACGCGAAAGGAGGCTGCTCCTGCGCGTACATCTGCTTCAGGCGCGAATCCGCCTCGCCGAGACCGGCGGTGGCGTACTCCATGCCCATGCCAGCGGCGGCTTCCATCGTGCCAGCGGCAGCCTCCATGACGTCCATGAGGCCATCGACGCCGCTCTGGTCGGCGGGGTCGACGCCCTCGGCGTAGGTCCCCATGCCAGCGGCAGCGTAGAGCGTGTCGCCCATGCCGGCCGCAGCGTAGAGCGTGTCGCCCATGCCGCCGCCGAGAGGCTGCGCGACGTACTCGCCCATGCCACCGGAATCCTGAACGTACGCGCCGAGAGGCTGCGAGACGTACTCACCGAGCGGCTGCGAGACGTACTCGCCCATGCCCGACAGGTACGCGGCGGCGGGTCCGGTCACCTTCGACAGAAGCCGATCGGTGAGCGCGAGACCCATACCGGTGACGATCGCACCCTGGTGCTTCTTGATCAGCGCGACCTTCGCGCTGAGCCCGAGGGTGGCAAGAATACCGAGCACGTTGGCCGCGATCTTCGTGTTCTTCGCTTCCGAGGCCGGCATCCCCTCGTCGAGAAGGTTTCGAATCCCCTCCACATTGGCGATGCCATTCGAAAGGAAGCGAGCCGCTGCGAACCCAGCCGTGCCGCCAGCCACCGGGACGATCACGTCCTTCATGATGCCCTGGGCCGACAACGGGTTCTTGCGGAGCCGACGACGACGACGACGGTTCGCGATCACATACTTGGGATTCCGACGCGTGCTCCTGCGACGGCTGCTGCGACGGTTCTTGCGCATGCTCGCTCTCTTTCTGTTCGCAGTCATGCGACGACGCGCATACCGCTTCTTGCTGTACCCACGCCGCGTTGCGCGACGATGGGCATCCTTGGCTGCTCCACCCAGCTTCTTGTAGCGCCGCACCGATGCGCGCTCCACGACGTGGCCGGGAATGTAGACCGGGTAACCGCTGATGCGCTTCCCGGACCGACTCTTCGAACGCGGGCCGTACATCACCACCTGATGACGCTTGCCCACTCCGCGACCCACGCGGTTCTTACCTCGGCCGCGGTACGAGATCTTCCGCGACGAGAGAAGGTTGCGGGTCAGGCTGCCGCGACGACGCGACCCACGACGACGACTCGACCGACGCTTCGAACCACGACGGCTCCGGCGGCGGTTGGCCTGTACGCTCCGACGCCGACGCGGGGCGGCGCGGCGCGAGGACCGACGGCTCCGACGGCGACGACTCGACCGACGCTTCGAACCACGACGGCTCCGGCGGCG
>QMMC01000504.1 GCA_003647065.1 Deltaproteobacteria bacterium
CGTTTTCGGCGGGCCGATGGGCATACGCGGCTGGGCTACGCGAGCTTCGACCATTACGTGCGGGAGCGGTTGGGGCTTGGGCGGAGCGCGGTGTTTCAGAAGATGAAGCTGGCCCGCGAGGCGGAACGGCTGCCGGAGATTGGTGAGGCGCTCCGGAAGGGGGCGGTCGACCAGGAGGCGGCGATGTTGGTGGCGAGGGTGGCCGCTCCCCATACGGTGGAGGCGTGGCTCGAGCGGGCGTCGCGGCGCACGTACAAGCACCTGCGCGAGGAGGTCGAGTTGGTGGAGACGCGGCGGCGGGTCGAGGGCGCCCGCGCGGGGGCCGCCATGCCGCCGAGCGATGAAGAGGTCGCGGCGTTCTTCGAGTTGGAGAGCACGATGCTCAGCGGGGAGATGGTGAAGGAAGCGTTGACGCCGAAGGGCGTCCGGATGTGTCAACAGTTGCCGTCGGTCGGTTCGGCGACCGGCAGGCGGGAGGTTCGGTTTCGGGTGCCCGAAGATGTCTTCGTGCAGTTCCGGATGGCGGAGGTGGCGTTCGGGGGCTCGGAGCTACCGGGGGAGTTTCTGTCGTTCATCTGTCGGACATTTTGGTGGGTGTGGGGCCCGATGCTTGGGGTGAGCGACAAGTGGGAGATGACGTATCGGCGGGACGGGTATCGGTGCGCGTCTCCGGTGTGCAGGCGGCGGGACGTGACGCTGCACCATTTGGTGTATCGGTCGGCCGGGGGCGGCGACGAGGGGGGCAATGTGCTCAGCGTTTGCGCCTGGTGTCACCTCGAGGGGGAGCATGGCGGGCGGCTGAAGGTGCGGCCGCCGTCCGAGAGGCCGCGGTGGGAGATGGGGCGGCGTGGCCGGGCGGCGGTGGTGGTGGTCGAGGGACGGGAACGGTTGGGTTGAGAGCGGCCGCGCGGCGGCGCCGACGACGGGGCGCGATGTGCGGGTCAGAGTACGTCAACGTTCACGGGGCATCCGACTCCGGCAGGGGGCCGGTGCCGAAAGGCGGGAATGGCTCCGGGACCGGCATGCCCGTGGTCCCGTCGAAATTGGTGGAATTGCCCTCGTAGCGGACGCCCGCGGAGAGGCGGCCCACATCGTATGCAGCGGCGTCCACGCAGACGCCGATGGTGCAGCCGCGCACATCACCATCCCGGAGGTCGAGGCCCGCATCTCCGAGGATGTACACGCCGCAGAGCGGGGCACCCTCGACCGAGAAGCGCTCGACTGACAGGGTGCCGGTGTCCTGCACGACGATTCCGTGTCCCGGGTCAGTCGGAGCTTCGATGCGCAGGTCGGTGACCGTCCCGGTCGCCTCTCCGTATGCCAAGAGACCGAAATGGGCGGGGTCGGTGAGTTCGATGCGGTGGCCGGTGAAGGCACTGTCTTGGGCGAGTTGGATGCCCGCGCCATGCATAGAGAGATCAATCGCCACGAACTCACCGCCGATGATCTGAATTGGGAAGTCGACCTCGGCGAACGCGACGCGCTCCAACTCCAGGCGCGTCGAGGCGGCGAGGATCGCCCCCACGGGAATGGTCGGTGCACTTGGCACGATCTCGAGAAACTGCGCATCACGCAGAACGACGTGGGCCTCGAAGGCCGAAATCGCCAATTCACGCAAGCCATCGGCCCGCAAACGGTCCACCTCGACCGTGCTGCCCCCCTGGCCGTGGAGGGCCCGCCCCCAGGTACCGTCTGCGGCGCCCACCATGTCTTCGACGGTGAGGTCACGTGCCGTCACGGTGGACATGTCGAAGGCCATCAGCGCCACCACGGACGCGCGGCGAATCTCGGCCCTCTCTAGCGTGACGTCAGCACCCTCGAAGGCCCCGATCCCGACGCCGTCCCGGTCGGTCGTCTGCCGAACGCCATCGACCACGATATCCCGACCGACGAAAGACGCGGCTGACCCCTGGGCGACGATACCCAACCCTGCCATGCCGGAGATGTGCACCCGGTCGACTTCGACATGACTGCCCTCTTCGACGTGAATCCCCTGGCCGGACACGTCGGCGGAGGAGTTGTGCACGAACGCGTCATTCACGAGCAGCGTGCCGCCGGACGCCGACAAACCCGCGCCGGCCATATTGTTGATCCGGGCTCGGGAGACCGTTACCTCGGCCTCGCCCAGGGACGCGACGCCAACTCCAAAGCTTCCGTTCGTCCCGTCGAGCCAAGCGTCCTCGACGACCGCCGTCGAGGCGGCTGTGATGATCGCGCCGCCGCCGCGGCCGATCGAAGCGATGCGGGAGAAGGACACCTCGGCGCCATCGCGTGTCCAGAACGAATACCCCGAAACACCGGTGGTCGGGTCCGGCAATACGTCGCGGATGACCGAGTCCGAGAAGGCGGCGCGCGCACCAGTGGTCGCGACCCCCATGAGGTGACAGCGCAGCGCGGAGAACTCGGAAATGGTCGCCGTGGACCCACTTTCAATCGTCACGCCAATCCCGAAGGCCCCATCCGACGTGCGCCGCGCGACATCGCGAATCGACACGCGATTCAGCGTCGCCTCACTGTGGAGGACGACCACTCCGGTATCCTCGATCGACGCGATCTCGACGCCCTCGATGAGCGCGGATGCATCCGTGTCGACGAAGATCCCGCTGACCGGAGCGTCACGGATCGAGATGTCATGAATTTCCGCGCCTCTCCCGGTTACGAGGATCACCGTGCCGTCGGCACGCCGGCTATTGGTGAGAATCGTCTCCGTCGGGCACGCGCCATAGAGCGCGATGCCGGCGCCGATACCGACCCCTTCGTCATAGGTCCCCCGGGCGACCGCGATGACGTCGCCGCTGAGGGCCATGGCCGTCGCCTGATTGATCACGGCGAAGGGACTGCCGCGAGTGCCGTCTCCCCCTGCTGAGGCGCCTTGCCGAACGTAGAGAACACGGCTAGCCGCCGGAAGCCCCGCGGGCCACCCATCCGCGGGGCAAGCGGCCCCTACGAGGGCGCAGCCCGCGGTGCCTGGGAAGTGCGCCTCGCCGAGGGCGCAGTCCTCGGGCCCGTCTCCGGTCCAGGGCGAACACTCGGTCCCGCCATCATCGAGCTCGACCGCCCGCCAACCATCAGGACAAGGCCAAGACGGCGAGGCCGCGGGAGCCGGCGGAGCCGGGGGGGCGGGCGGCTGCACGCTTGTGCGCCCACCGTCCGGAAAGTACGCGTCCCGTGCGCCATCGAGACCGCCGTCGATACGCGTCGAGTCGTCACCGCACGCGGCCCCTGACGCCAGGCAGGCGGACGCCAGTAAGAACCACTCGTGGGACCGTAAATAGCGGCGGGTCACGTAAGCGCAGCTTAGCAGAACTCACACCGAGAGGATGCGTTCGCCCGGAAGCGGCTCAACGGAGCAGTGGTGTCGCCGGCGGAGACGCTCGAGTCGCCACTCGTCTCCAGGTTACTCCGCTCTTTGCTTCACCGCACAGCGGTCTGAAGGCACTCGAAATCGAGCTCGGCGAATACGCGAGCCGCCTCTCCCCGCTCGGCGTCCGGCTCGATGATGAGGGTAACGAGGCGCGCGTCAGTCACGAGGACGGTGAAGCTGTCGCGGTGACCGCCGGTCGACAGCGTCTCCCACATCGCCTCGCTCGGCCGCTCGTTATGGATGCCGCCCTCGCGCTCGCTCCCGGCCCCCGCACGCCGCTCGCCCTCATTCCCGATCACCGGATACTGAGTGAGCTGACCCTCGAGATTGTCGTCCCAAGCGTTGATGTTGATGGAACGTCCACCGCGTACGCGTGCCAGGTATGCACGCGCAAACGGGCCGGCGTGCATTCCCGCAAACCGGTTCGAGTTGGATACCGCCGCAAGCCCACCGAGTGTCCCCGGAAAGCAGCCGTCCAACCCCGACCCGGGGCTGGGTTCATCCGTCGGTGGAAGTTCTGGCGCTGTGGCTGCGGGAGGAGCCTCGACGACGGGCGCCTCGATGACCTCGCTCGACTCGGGTTCCGTGCAACCGGCGAGGACGACGAGTGCCAGCACTCGGGCCATTTGAAGTTCTCTACACGCCATGACGACAGTACGGTGAAGCGGGGCACGTCTTCCTCGGGCCGTTGGATCCCCTTTCCAACCGGCGCCACGTGGTCGCCCAACTCGCGAGCTTTGAGCGCTGGAGACCGGTCGAGGGACGGGAGCGGGTGCGAGAAGGGGGGACTTACGCTGATGGGTTGAAAAAGGGGCCCCGCGGGGCGACTCAGGACGGGTCCGAAGCATGGACACCCTGCGATTCGCTGGATACTTGGGAAGGCGATGGCCCTGGGGTGGAGCGTGCTACGATCCAGCTGCGAAATTATGGCTCAGCTTGACACCTCTCCTATCCGCTTCTTGGTTGCTGTCGCTTTCCTCTTCCTGACGCCGACGTTTGGCTGTGCGGGCGGGGGCGCTGCGATCGAGAGTATTCCGCCGCAAGACATCGCGGTCCTCGAAACGCTTCGGGTTCCGTTGCGCGTGAATGACGGGAATCCGTCGCTTGGGTGGGGGTTCGTGGCGCCCGAGCTGCCGGGGTTCGAGCGGACGGCGAGCATCAGCGGCAATGGGACCGGCGGGCAGTTTCAGTGGTCGCCCTTGGCGAGCCACGTGGGCACGCACGAGATTGAGATTCAGCTCCTCAACGGAGACAGCGTGGTGCACTCGCGCAATCTGGTGGTGACGGTGAGGCCGGCGTCGGACGCGGCCCCGATCTTCATCAGCCCGGGGGCGGGGCGTACGTATGACCTCGAGCGAGACCGTTGCGTGAAGTTCGACGTCGAAGTGAGGGACGAGGACACGCCCAATGTGACCATCCGCACCCGCGGAACGCTCCCCGAGGGGGCGGTCCTGACGTCGACCGGATCCAAGCAGGCTGAGTTCGAGTGGTGCCCCGAGCCCGACCAGGTCGCGGCGACGGAGAGGTGGACGATTGGCCTCGAGGCCGACGACATGAGCCACGAGCCGACGGCGCTGAACTTCGTGATCGTTCTTCGGAGCGGCACCAAGGAGGGCTGCCCCGGCGCGGCGCCGACGATCGACGTGCTCGCGCCCCACGAGGGTGCGCGGGTCGACAACCGCGGCGGGTACCTGATCGAAGCCCGGGTTGGCGACGACATGGGGCTCCGGGACGCGCCGCTGCTCTACTACTCGACGGCGATGCCCGATGACCCGACGAAGCCGGACATCACGGAGTTCGAGCAGCTTCCCTTCAGCGATGACGATGATGACGGGAGCTACCGGGCCCGGGTGCCGAACCTCGGTCTCGAAGAGGGGGAGGACCAGGAGGTCTTCTTCCTGGTGAGCGCCACGGACAACGACGACCCCACCGGCACGCTCTGCGATCACCGCATCGACAGCCCCCTGGTCACCTTCATCGCCCTCGGCGGCAGCAGCGCCGGTGGCCTCGGGACCTGCGAGACTTGCACGAGCAGCTCGGATTGTGACTCGGGGCTCTGCGCGACGGCGGCGACGGGGGCACGCTGCATCCCGCGTTGTGACGGTGGTGAGAGCTGCGCCGAAGGCAGCTGCGGCAGTCGGACCTCCGTCGAAGGCGGCATCAGCCAAGGCTGCGGGCCCGTCGGCGCCGTATGTGACGGCACCGGGGGTGGTTCTGGCTCTTGCACCGACGACGGCTACGAAGAGAACGACTCGATCTCCGGAGCCGCCGCGTCGGTGCCTTCGTTCAGCGACGGGCAAATCTGCGCGAACGACGACGACTTCTACCGAATCGCGGCCTCGACCGGCACCGACGTAACGGTCACCGTCGACGGCTTCATCCACTCCGAAGGCGACCTCGACGTCCAACTCCTGAGCCGCACCGGGACCATCCTCGCGTCGAGCGCCGGGGTCACGAACAGCGAGAGCGTGAGCTACTGCGTGCCTTCAGCGGACGAGGTCTTCGCTCGGGTGTCAGGGTTCCTCGGCGACGAAAACTCGTATTCGATGCGCGTGAGCACGGCCCCGGGGACTTGCTGCCTCGACGACACGGGTGAAGACGACGACACCCGCGCGA
>QMMC01000505.1 GCA_003647065.1 Deltaproteobacteria bacterium
CAGCCACCCGATGATCGTGAACGCGGCGCCCACGCGTGCCGCGGCGCCGATGTAAATGGCGGTTTCGTCTTCGCCGATGGCTGAGCCGGTGCGCTCGACCACGAGGCAGGCGGCGACTCCGACATAGGCTGTGAGCCAATCTGAGACATCGAGGTTTTTTCCTGCCATCACGTCGAGGGGCACCAGCGTGTCGTCGTGGAGCTCCCATTCGGCTTCTGCGGCGAACGTCAGGTCGAGCCAGCCGAGGCGGTCCTCGTGGGCGACGCTGGCGGCCCCGAACCCGAGGCGCGGGCCGCCGTTTGACCCGGGGTCACCCGAGTTTCCTGCCGCCGTCAGGGGCTGATACGCAGTCGCGTCCCAGCTCGTGAAGAGTACGAGCCCGAGGACCCCCAGAGACTTGATGATAATGAATGTCATTTTCAGCAAGAGAGGGTTTAGCCCACTTGTCGTTCAAAATCAAATCTCTCCTGACGCCGCTTAAAGACCAACGGGGAACCGGGCGCTGCCCGGGTCCCCGTTGGTCTCCCCCCTCTAGCGAGTCGCTGGTGGTGGGACTATTCGTTCCTGCAGATGCCGTCTACGCAGCTTCGAGCGTCGCCGCAGTCGGCGCTGTCGGCGCACTCGGGCATGGTCTCGTTGGTCGAGTAGCAGAGGTTGTCTGAGGCGCAGACCGGGAGCTGGACATCGAAGCGGCGGCACTCTTCGTCGGTTCCGGTCGGGCACGGAGTGCGGCAGGCGCCGTCGATGCACACCGAGGTGGCGGCGCAGTCCATGTCACTGCTGCAGAAGGGCGTGGGCTGCCAGGCCGGGCGGCAGAAGGAGTCGGTGGCGCAGTACTCGTTGCCGACACACGCGCCGCTGCCCTCGCAGTCGGGCAAGCAGCGGGCATCGACGCAGTGCTCGCCGGAGATGCAGTCGCTGCTCGAGGTGCACTCGGCGGTCGCCCGGCAGAAGCCGCTCTGGCAGGTCTGGCCGGCGGCGCAGTCGCCGTCTCCGCCGCAGATGGCGGTGCAGCCGTTGTCCACGCAGGCCAGGGAGGAGCTTGCCGTCCCGGAGCACTCGTAGTTGAACTGACAGGTGTCGGCGTCCGTCCGGCAGCGGCCCTCGACGCAGGTAGTCCCGGTGCCGCAGTCGCTTTGGTCGCGGCACTGGCCCGGGTCCTGGGGCACGCAGGTGCCTCGGAAGTCACAGATGAACCCGCCAGCGCAGGTCTCGTCGGTGGTGCACGTCGCGCTGTCGACGCATTCGCGACGCGTATCCTCGCAGAACGCCCCGACGGCGCAGTCGCCGTGGGTCCGACAGGCGTCGACCCGGTCCGGGACTACGCACCGGTTGTCCGTACAGACGAGGCCGGGTTCGCAGTCGAGGGACGAGTCGCAGATGCAACCGGCACCGACACAGGGCCGGGGCCCGCTATCGGGGACGACTGTCCCGCCGTCACCAGTGTAGATGGGACACCCGCCCAGGAGCACGGCCAGGGGGAGCGCGAGCAGCAAGCCACGGAACGTCTTCATCGGAGTCCTCGGTCGGGGATTTTCCACGATGCCTGTCCTTGCGACCACCGTGCCAGTCTCGTCAGGGCCCAGACGGCCCATAAAGACGAAGGATCTTCAGCGATACTCTCGACGAAGGGTGGGGCTGTAACCGTCAGTTCACACCGTGCTTCGTGAACGAGCGCGAGTTTGGACCGCCTTTCAGCTGTCCGCATCGCCATCCGGACTGGTCGTCGGGACGTCGCCCCGGCCCACGATCCGGCGCAGGGGGTTCCGGGCCCGGCCCCGGACGCGCAGCTCGAAGTGCAGGTGGTCGCCGTGGGCAAGGCCCGTATGGCCCACCTCGCCGAGGACCTGGCCGCGGCGGATGCGCTGCCCCGCGAAGAGGTAGAGGCGTTGGCAGTGGGCGTAGAAGGCGACCGACCCGTCCTCGTGGAGGACCATCATCAGGTTGCCGTAGCCGTGGACTTCGTTGTTGGCGTAGATGACCAGGCCGTCGTTCACCGACCGGATCGGGCTGCCGGCGGGGGCGCCAATGTCGAGGCCCTTGTGCAGGCGTCGCCGGGCCCGGCCTCGGCGCACGTGGCCGAAGCCGCGCCAGAGGCGCCCCGCGGGGACCGGCCAGAGCAGGGTATCGGACTCGCGGCCATCGACCTCTTCGACCCAGGTCGGGTCCGGGGGTTCGAGGAGAATCCGGGAGGCGGTTCGACGATCGCCGATGGCCAGGCGTTCGGCGCGGGCGGCCGCTTCGCCGTGGGGCCGGGGCACGCGGCGGGGGCCGTCGCAGACTCTGCGTCCCCGGTGCCGGCCGCAGCGACGCCCGCGGGGAAGCCACGCGTCGGGCATCGGCGTTGCGATCACGGCGGTCCTGGAGTCGACGATCCAGCCGTCCCTGCCACTCGCCGTAGCGGGCGCCGGGCGTGATGCAGGGCGATCGGCCCCGTCGTCACCCTCGGCCTCTGCGAGCGCTTCATCTCGTTCCGCCATCGCTTCGAGGGCGGTGATGACCTCGTCGGGGATGGCGTCGTTGCAGTCCTCGGGGTCTCCCTCGGTCACCCGGCCCCGGCGCGAATCGTCGGCGTGCGAATCCTCGGCGTCCGCGCGGCCGGCGACGGTGCCCCCGGCGGCGCCGATCAGAGCAGCGACGAAGGTGGCGGCCCAGACGCGACGCAGCAAAGACCTCGGCACACCTACTCCTCGTATGCGCTCGCGGGGGGACGAGAGCGCCCCAAGGGTCGCATAACGGAGGGCTCGGTCAAGACGAGGGCTTTTTACTGGTAATAGACGACGTAGGTCGACAGATCGATGCTGCCGCCGCGGGGGGCGCCGCCCTCGAAGGAGGCGGTGTAGGTGAGTTCATTTTCGGAGCCCACGGTCACGTCGTCGGTGACGTCGATGCGTTGGGCCGCCACGGGAAGACCTGGGCACCACCCCGCCCGGAGCGGCGCCCAGTTGCCGTACTGTCCGGGGATGACGCCCTCGTCGACCAGGTCGGCGCAGCCCAGGGCTTCTCCGGCCATATCCGAGAAGGCGATGCGTCGCGGCGCGCCGCCGTTGACCCGCATCTCGTGCTCGTGATTGCACCACTCGGCGCAGTTGTCGCCGTCGGTCTGGCCGTGACCGCTGACCAGGGTGACGAGCTCGATGCGCGTGGTTCCCGCCGGGGGAGTGAAGTGATACGGCGGGTGCAGGTCGTCGTAGGCCGCGTCGAAGGGGCCGCCCCGGTATGCGAGCTCGGCGCCAACGGGGCGGTTCGGCGCGCCGCGGGCGCTGAGGTGCAGGCGAATGGCCACGTCCCGTTCTGTCGCCGTCTCCCAGGTCGGTCCCATGACCACCCGGAAGGTCTGAGCGCCGCCGGCCGTGAGCAGCCCCAGCATGGGCGTGGCGTCGATCGCCCAGCGCCGTCGGCCAGGGCGCGAGTAGGGAGTGATCCACCGGACGAGCTCCCGTCGCTCGGCGCAAGAGTCGTCGGTGCACCAGAAGATCGCGGCGATTCGATCCCACTCAGAGCAATCTCCGGGGCCGGCGTGACATTCGATCTCGACGTCCACCTCCAGGGAATCGAAGGTCGCCATGACGTCTGCAGCGGGCAGCGTCACCACTCGGTCCAACTCCCGGTCGGTGACCCCGCCTTCGTCCATCAGCGTCACTACCGTGACGCTCGAGTCCCGGGACTCGCGAGCGAGGCGTTGGTCGAGGTCGAATCGGTAGTCGTAATAGCGGGACGCGTAGGCGGCCATGCCGAGGCGCGCAAGGAAGCCGCTACGAGTCAGCTGCGAAAGGGAGCCTACGGGGTCGAAGTGCTGGGCGCGGTCGATGCCGACCGCGAATTGTACCGAGGTCTCCCCGCGGACGAGATCTCCGAGGCTCCCTTCGACATCGCGGATCGACGTCGTGAGGTAGTGGACCCGAGGTCGCCAGAAGGCGACGTCCTCGGGAGTCATGAACGAAAACGCCTCTTCGACGTTGGCGCGCATCGCGTCCATGCGCGCCGCCACGGCGGTCGGCACAGTCTCGTAGGTGGAGAAGAAGTAGTGCACGTTGCCCTTCGAGCGCTCGAAGAGCGGGTCAGCGAAGGAGTTCCAGAGCTCATCGCCGGTGGCCGAGTCGAAGTAGTTCAGGAAGACGTAGCTCTCGCAGCCGGACCAGGCATCGCTCAGCCGAAACGGCCCGTCGCTCGTCTCTACGGAGAAGTCGCCGGCAGCGGTGCCGAACGTGGTCCCCGAGGCGTCCACGTCGAAGGGCCGACGCTCGAGGCCCATCTCGTCGCAGATGTCGGGCGGGCCGGCATCGGCGCCGGTGTCCATCGCCCCGTCTGGGGGGGCCGAGTCCATCATGCTCGGCGCGTCCATGCCCGAGTCGCTGATGCCGGAGTCCGAGGCGGCGCCGTCGTCGCCGCACGCAGCGACGGCGCAGGCGAAGGCCCCAATCAAGAAGGGCAAGAAGAAGGGCAAGAAGGGGCGGACGATGGGGGGACGCATGAGCGGGGGAAGCGCCTCCACTATGCCATGGACCGGCCTTACCCTTCACCCGGTGAAGGTCTCTTCCCAGGCTCCCACCCGTCGCAAGGCCTCGTAGATCACCAGGGTCACGGCGTTCGAGAGGTTCAGGCTGCGCACCGCCCCGCTCGTGGGGATGGCCCAGACTCGCGCTGGGTGGGCATCGAGGATCTCCGGGGAGAGCCCCACGGACTCCTTGCCGAAGACCAGGGCGTCCCCAGGTTCGAAATCGGCCTCGTAGACGCTTCGGGTCGCGCTCCCGGTGAAAAGGTGCAGACGGGCGTCGGGGTGGGCTTCCTGGAATCCTTGGAGATCGTCGTGGCGGTGCAGGTCCACCAGCGGCCAGTAATCGAGCCCCGCCCGCCGCACGGCCTGGGCATCGAGCCGGAAGCCCAGGGGCCCCACCAGGTGCAGGGGGCTCTGGGTTGCGGCGCAGGTTCGGGCCACAGCCCCCGTATTCGGGGGGATTTCGGGCTCGACGAGGACCACCCGGAAAGGCGGAGAGAGGGGACGGGCGCGCAGCTTGCTTCCAGTGGGCATCACTAAGGATTCCGAGAGCTTCTTGACGTTCAGCGGGGCGGGAGGATAGCTTCGGCCGACGGATTGGACAGCCGTGCTTCGCCTATTATCCACCATCACGCTTCTCGGTGCTTCCCTCGGGGTTTCCTTGGTCGGGCTTTCGCCGAGCGTAGCCCAGGCCGGAGACGGCGATATCGCCCTGTCGCGGTTCCGGACGGCGAACGACGACCCTGATTTCGATCTCTCCGCGAACCCCGTGGACATTCCCTGCCGGCCGACCCTGGGGGTCGACACGTCGGGTCGCCCCTCCTATCGAGACCACACGGGCTGCTGGGCCCGGCAGATGGCGGAGCTCGGCGGCTCGGTCATCCCGGTGGTGCTCAGTCCGGCCCGCACGGTGGGTTATGGCGGCTTCGAACTCGCCGTCGAAGGCTGGGTCACGGGCGTCAGCGGCAACAGCAATCACTGGCGCCTCGGCACCGAGGGAGATCCCGATGCGGGCGGCGATTCTTGCGTCGACCAGGACGACCCGACTCGAGCCATCTCGACCGGCATCGGGTGCAACCGCTTCGCCTCGAACACGCTCTTCTGGTCACGGCTCATGGCGCGCAAGGCCTTCCCTTTCGGCTTCCAGCTCGGCACGGGCTTCTCCTACCTCCTCGGCACCAACCTCTTCGCCTGGTCCCTCGAGGTCCACTGGGCGATCTTCGAGGGCTTCCGTGCCGGCGTCGGCGGCTGGTTCCCGGATGTCGCCGTTCGCGCGGCCGTCAATACGCTGGTTGGTGATGGCGAGTTCAACATGACGGTGCCCTCCATCGACGTGATCATCTCGAAGCCCATCGTCCTCGGCAGCACCGCGCGGCTGACCCCCTTTGCCGCCTGGCAGATGGCTTTCATCTTCGCGGACAGCGAGCTCGTCGACCTGACCCCCGGCACCGATGCCTTCGCTGAGTGCGCCCCCGAC
>QMMC01000506.1 GCA_003647065.1 Deltaproteobacteria bacterium
CAAGAGTGACGCTCTCGCCGAGGCAAATCAGGAGCTTGCCCGCGCCAAGGCCGAGATCGAACGCGTCTTGATTGCGCGCACCGCCGAACTCGAGGTCGCCAAGCGTGAGGTAGAGTCGGCGCGAGCCGAGCTCCGGGGGAGCTACGAACGGCACGGCATCGTCGGAGCGAGCGATGCCATGCGCCGGGTCTTCGCGGTGGTCGACCGGGTGCGTGAGGCGTCCATCTCGGTGGTCATTCGCGGGGAGTCCGGGACGGGCAAGGAACTCGTGGCGCGGGCTATTCACTACGGAGGCTCGCGTTCGAAGAAACCCTTCGTGGCGGTCAACTGCGCGGCGATACCGGAAGCGTTGCTCGAGAGCGAGCTCTTCGGGCACGTGAAGGGCGCGTTCACCGGCGCCGATCGTGATCGTAAGGGGGTCGTGTCGCAGGCCAACGGCGGAACCCTCTTCCTCGATGAAGTCGGGGACATGCCGCCGAAGATGCAGGTCGATCTCCTCCGGGTGCTCCAGGAGCAACGCGTCCGGCCCGTGGGCGGCGATGAGGATGAAGAGGTCGACATCCGAGTGATCGCGGCGTCGAACAAACGCCTCGTGGATTTGGTCGCCAAGGGGGAGTTTCGCGAGGACCTCTTCTACCGGCTCAATGTGGTCGAGATTTGCCTCCCGGCTCTCCGGGAGCGGCCTTCCGATGTTCCGCTCCTCGCCGAACACTTCCTCTCGAAGTTCGCCAAACGCGATGGAGTGGCGCCCAAGCGCATCAGTCGCGAAGCGTTGGTCCGCCTCGCCGAGCATCCGTTGCCTGGCAACGTCCGGCAGCTCGAGCACGTGCTGCTGAACGCCTGGGTCCTGATCGAGGGCGACCTCATCGACGCAGAAGACCTCGCCCTCGACGATGACGTTGGTGCAGTCGACATGGTCGCCCGCGATCGCGGACGGGTCGCGGCGACTGCGGCGGCCGAGCAAGCCGATGCCCAGCGGCCTCCACCGCAGAGCTACGACGACTTCCAGAAGGACGAGAAGCAGCGCATCCTCGAGGCCCTCGAAGGGCACAACTGGAATCGTGTACAGGCGGCGAAAGCCCTCGGCATCCCCCGGCGGACCTTCTATCGCCGCCTGAAGCAATACGACATCTTGCAGTGAAGCGGGCCGCTGTCCCGGGGCTCGGAATGGGCTACGCTTCCCCGGTGAGTCGCGCCGCCCATCTCGTGAGCAGCCTCTGCTTCGTCTTCGCCGCCGCGGTGGCCCTCGCCGGGTGCCCCCGCGAGGTTCAGGAGCCGGACCCCGGGGAGGGCACGCCCTGCGGTACCCTCGCCGACTGCAACATGGGGGTGTCCTGCGGCGACCGCGAGCTCAGGGTGTGCGTGGACGGGCTGTGCGAAGAGAGCCCGTCGGTCGTCAGTCCGTGCTCGGGCTCCCGGGACGCGGGGCCCTGAGAGCACCTCCGGGCGCGGTCGGCTCGGCCCCCGGGGGGGGAACCGGTGCTTCGGGAGGCGCTCCTGATGCAGCCTCGGAGGCGGCTGGGGTGTCGGTCCCGGCCCCCGCGGCAGGCTCCGAGTTGGTCTCATCGCCCGCCGTCGGCGCTTGGCTGGCAGCGGCAGGCTGGTCTGTCCTCGGTCCCCGAGCGCGATAGGTCGGCCGTTGCCCGGGGCGCGAGTCATCGACCCAGTAGGCGCTCTGCTCGCGTACATCCACGTGCACGAAGCTGCTGCGTGGGTAGAAGCCGACCCCCACACGGTCGATGCTCCGGGCGTAGTCCCGGAGCTCTCGGTTGGGGACGCCGCGCAAGCGAATGTCGATGGCGCGACCAGCGGTGTGTTTGCTCGTCGTCCGAGTGAAGCCCCCGGCCGAGCGGAAGCCGCTGATGATGTAGACCGTTCGCCCGCCGAAGTGGTCCGAGATCCGGGCGAGGATGGAGAGCAACCGTCGGTGCGGGGCCCGAGTCTCCCCGGAGGTTCGCGAGCGCATCAAGGGGGCCAGGCGGCGGACTGCGGCTCGGCGGGTCCGGCCCCGGGCGTCGACCAGGCGAATTCGTACCTGCTCTTCGCTACGAACCCGGAGGAAATCAGCGACCCCGGGGCGGCGGGGCCGTCCCCACCGGTCGGCCGCAGCTTCCCGTTGGCGATGCGCCTCGTGGCCGGGCAGAACCAGGCGCTGTCCCACGCGGAGCGAGGCGGTTTGGCGGATGCGGTTGGTGCGGGCGAGGGCCGAGGCGGCTACTTCGTGGTCCCGCGCGATTTCCGATAGGGTTTCCCCGGGTTGCACGTAGTGCACTCCCCGATCCGGGATGACGAGCTCCTGGCCTTCTCGGAGCCGGTCACCGCGACTCAGGCGATTGGCTGCGAGTAGGTTGCCGACGCTGACGTGGTGTCGCTGCGCGATGCGCGCGGGGTTGTCCCCCCGTCGCACCCGGTAGCTGCGGTCCGCCTTCGATGATTGGGGGAGGGCGAGGCCCACCATCCCCACGAGGGCGATCGCGATTACGGCCGTTTTGGTCCACCACTTCACGAGCGCACGAGTATTGCGCCACTTGGGCGCCGAGCAACCATCGCCCACTTTTTTGATTCGTAACGAAGCAGGTGCGACTATCGAATCGGGTTCGGCTGTTCGTTGATAACCGAAGATGCGCGCGACGTGGCGAAAGGCCGCGACGATCGTGGACCACCGTCGAGTGGTCCATGACTTCGATCAATTAGTACTTAAAACACATATAAATTGATCGATAATTATAGAATATGTCTTGACGATGTTTCGGAATCGCTCATAACCTCCAGGCACTTTCGACGGTTCCCTACATGGATCAAAACGAGAAGGCGGCGATGCAACTTGCGGGGCCCGAGGGTCCTTCGTCTCCTCGATCCTCGGGACCAGCTCCGAAAGGCGACAGCCCTGCTCGTACCGAGCCGGCGACGCCGAAGAGTGAAGTGCCGCCTGCGGACAAGGTGCCGGCGGCCGAGAAGAAGAAGCGGAAGGCGAAGGGGCTTCACCCCAACAATGTTCGCAAGATCCGTATCGAGCGGATGATGTCCAAGGCGGAGTTTGCCCGTCGCGCGAATCTTTCGGTTTTAACGATCGACCGCGTGGAAAAGGGTTTCGGATGCCGCATGGATACAAAGCGGAAAATTCTCGAGGCTCTGGGTTTGAGCCTCGCAGACCGCGTACGCGTGTTCGGCGAGGAGGAGTGATGCTCGCCGATGGCGTCGGAAGGTAAAAACCTGGTCGGAGTCGATATCGGCTCAAACTCGATCAAGGTCGCGGAAATTAAGGAGGGGCGGAAGGGCAAACGGACCTTGGTTCGTTTTGGCTTCCACCCTCTGCCTCCTCAGACCATCGTTGATGGTCATGTGATGAACTCCGGCGCCGTCGTCGAGGGGCTGCAAAAGCTCTTCCACAAAGCGCGCCGTAAGGACATCGCGATGCGTGCCAGCGGGCACAGCGTGATCATCAAGAAGATCACGATGCCGCTGATGAACGCGTCCGAGCTCAACGAGCAGATCGGTTGGGAGGCCGAACAGCATATTCCCTTCGATCTCGCCGAGGTGCAGATCGATTATCAGATCCTCCATGAGCGTGCGGAGCAGCGTCAGATGGACGTTCTCCTCGTGGCCGCCAAGAAGGAAGAGATCGCCGACCTCACGGGCCTAGCGGTCGAGGCGGGGCTTCGGCCGAAGGTCGTCGATCTCGATGCCTTCACCGTGCAGAATTGCTACGAAGTTGGCTACGGAGCGCCGAGCCCCGGTGAGACGGTGGTGCTGATTCACGTCGGGGCATCCCTCACCACCATCAACATCCTCGCCGATGGAACGACCGCGTTCACCCGCGATATCGCCAACGGGGGCGCCGCCATCACTGAGGAAATCCAGCGTCAGCTGGGTATCGGGCAGGATGAAGCCGAGGCCTACAAGCTCGGCGGGGATGGTCGAGGCATCGTGCCCAAGGAGGTGCCGGAGATCATCGAAAAGGTGGTCGACGGCCTCGCGGGTGAGGTTCAGAGGTCCCTCGACTTCTTCTTGGCGACCAGCGGTGACCGTGAGATCAACCGGATCGCCGTCTCCGGGGGGACCGCCAACGTCCAGGCGCTGCTCGAGTCGATCGGGCAGCGCTCGCGGGTCCAGGTCGAACTCCTCGATCCGCTCCGGGTCGCACCGCCAGACCCCAAGAAGGTCGACCCCATGGCGCTCCAAGGCCGTACGGCCCAGGCCGTAGTCGCGATGGGCTTGGCCCTGCGCAAGGACCGGGAGCGAAACTGATGATTCGCATCAATCTACTTCCCCAGGCCAGCAAGTCTGTTCGCACGGCGGCCCCGGCCGGTCCGGCGAACGTCCAGGCTTGGTACATCGGCTACGGTGCTTCGGCCCTCCTTTGGGTCGCCGCCCTCGCAGGGATTTACCTGACCTATCAGGGGGACCTCGAAGAGGAAAAGCAGCAGAACGCCGCCCTCACGACGCAGATCGAACAGCTGCGCACGAAGAGCGCCCGCCTCGAAGAGGTTCGGGGGCGTCTCCAGCAGAGTCAGCGCCTCGAAGAGGTCGTCGGGGACCTGCAGCGTGCCCGGACCGGTCCCACCCGGGTCCTGATGGAGCTCTCGCAGATTCTCAGCCCGCCGCCGAATGGCGGCCCGACGATCGATCCGGAGCAACTCGAGGAGATGCGCCGAGACAATCCCCTCGCGGGCTTCAATCGCAGCTGGGATCCCCGGCGCCTCTGGATCAACAGGTTCGAGGAGACCGACGGGAACTGCGAAATCATCGGCCTCGGTCGCACGAACGAAGATGTCGCCGAGTTGCTTCGCCGTTTGGCGCTCTCGGAGCTCTTTACCGGCGTGACGCTCCAAAAAACGGAGAGCAAAGTGGACGGTGAAACGGGCCTCGAGCTCATCGCCTTCGAGTTGACTTGCTCGGTGAGTTACTGACATGGCGTCTGCACCCACAGGTTTCGCAACCATTCCCATCGGCGCGAAGGCGGGTCTTCTGGTCCTCGGCCTCGCGCTCATCTCGGCGGGGTACTACTTCGCCATGCACATGCCCTTGGCTGACGAGATCGATCAGGAGGTCGTTCGGCGTATGCAGCTTCAGTCCGACCTCGCCGAGGCACGGGAGCGTCAGCACGAGTTCCTGCGCGTGACCCAGGAGCTGGCGAGCCGTGAGGCGATCGACCGTCAAAACAAGCGCGTCCTCCCGGAGGATGCAGAGATTCCGGCGTTTCTTCAGGATCTGAACCGCTTGGCTGAGCTGTCGGGCCTCGGCATTCAGCTCGTCGAACCACGACCGGAGGAGGTGGCCGAACTCTACATCGCCATCCCGGTCACACTCACCCTGACCGGGCGCTTCCACCAAGTGGCAAAATTCTTCTACAACATGTCTCGCCTCGAGCGCGCCATCAGCATGCAGAACGTGCAGCTCCGTGAGCCCCAGGCCGAAGGCGAAGGCGTCATGTTGCGTATCGATGTTCAGGCGACGACGTATCGCCGTCCCGCCGAGGAAGGAGCTGCCCAGTGATTCGTGTCCTACACACGGTGTGGCCGGTGGCGCTCTTGTCCCTCTTCGTGGTCATTGCCTGTGATGATCCGGTTCAAGTCGGCCCCGGCCTCGAAGGGGGAGGGGCACCTCCGCCCCCCGCGCCGGCCGCAGGCGGCGCCGCGCCTCCCGCCGCAGACCCCGGCGCCACCGATGCGGGCGTCGTGCCGGTCGATGAGCACATGCTGAGCTTCGATGACGACGATTTCGTCGAGTCGGAAAAGAACCGAGACCCGTTCCGAAACTACGCGACGATGTTCAAGGTCGCTCCCCTCGAGACTCCCCAGCGAGAGGTCATCATGCCGACGACCTCCATCGAGGCGATGCGCCTCGCGGCGATCATCAGCGGTGTTTCCGTACCACGGGCGATGCTCATCGACCCGTCGGGTGTCGGCTACGTCGTGCGCCGCGCAGACTATGTCGGAAGGCCAGAGGTCGTACAGACTGGCGGGGCCGAC
>QMMC01000507.1 GCA_003647065.1 Deltaproteobacteria bacterium
CGGCCTACAAGAAGCCGCGCAAGGACCTGGTCACCAACTACGCCGCGCGCACGATGCATCTGAGCGGCCCCATCGTCGCCCTCTACATCGTCTACCACCTCCTGCACCTGACCCTTGGCTACGGCGGCGACCACGATCCGCAGAACGTCTACGACAACGTCGTCTTCGGCTTTCAGAACTGGATCATCTCGGCGTTCTACATCGTCGCCAACCTGCTGATGGGCGTGCACCTCTTCCACGGCGGGTGGAGCTGGCTGCAATCCCTCGGCGCGAGTCACCGCCGCTACGACCCGCTCCGCAAGTTCTTCGCGATTGGCCTCGCGGCCTTCATCACCATCGGCAACGTGTCGTTCCCGGTGCTCGTCATGACCGATTACATCACGCCCTCGGAGGGTTTCAGCCTGTGCTCCCCCGAACTCGGACCGTGCGATGGAGGACCAGTCGATGGAGCTGAATAGCAACGAGCCGACCGGCCCGATCGAGAAGCGCTGGGACAAGCACCGCTTCGACATGAAGCTGGTGAACCCGGCCAACAAGCGCAAGTTCAGCGTCATCATGGTGGGCACCGGCCTCGCCGGGGGCGCCGCCGCAGCGTCCATGGGTGAGCTCGGCTACCACGTGAAGGCGTTCTGCTATCAGGACAGCGCGCGCCGGGCCCACTCGATCGCCGCCCAGGGCGGCATCAACGCCGCCAAGAACTACCAGAACGACGGCGACAGCGTCTTCCGGCTCTTCTACGACACGGTCAAGGGCGGCGACTTCCGCTCCCGCGAGTCGAACGTCTACCGCCTCGCCCAGATGTCGGTGAACATCATCGACCAGTGCACCGCCCAGGGCGTGCCCTTCGCCCGCGAATACGGCGGGCTCCTCGCCAACCGCTCCTTCGGCGGCGCCCAGGTCTCCCGGACCTTCTACGCCCGGGGCCAGACCGGCCAGCAATTGCTCCTCGGGGCCTACCAGGCGCTCGCGCGCCAGGTGAAGGCGGGCACCGTCGACCTCAATACGCGCACCGAGATGCTCGACGTGATCATCATCGACGGTGTCGCTCGGGGCATCGTCACCCGGGACATGGTGACCGGCGCCATCGAGTCGCACCTCGCCGACTGTGTCGTCCTCGCCACCGGCGGCTACGGCAACGTGTTCTTCCTGTCGACGAACGCCAAGGGCTGCAATACCACCGCGACCTGGCGGGCCCACCGCAACGGCGCAGCCTTCGCGAACCCCTGCTACACGCAGATTCACCCCACCTGCATCCCCGTCGCCGGCGACTACCAGTCGAAGCTCACCCTGATGAGCGAATCCCTGCGCAACGACGGCCGCGTCTGGGTCCCGAAGAACGCCGAAGACGTCACCAAGGACCCCGGCACCATCGCCGAGTCCGACCGCGACTACTACCTCGAGCGGCGCTACCCCGCCTTCGGCAACCTCGTGCCCCGGGACATCGCGTCCCGGGCCGCAAAGCATTCCTGCGACGACGGTCTGGGCGTAGGCCCCGAGGTCGGCGGCCAGCGCCGGGGCGTCTACCTCGACTTCGAAGACGCCATCAGCCGCCTGGGCCAGAAGGCAATCGCCGAGCGCTACGGCAACCTCTTCGAGATGTACGAGCGCATCACCGGGGACAACCCGTACAAGACGCCGATGCGCATCTACCCCGCCTCCCACTACACGATGGGCGGGCTCTGGGTGGACTACAACCTCATGACCACGGTGCCCGGCCTCTTCGCCGGCGGGGAAGCCAACTTCTCCGACCACGGCGCCAACCGCCTCGGGGCGAGCGCCCTCATGCAGGGCCTCTCGGACGGCTACTTCGTCCTGCCCTACACCGTGGGCAACTACCTCGCCCGGACCGGCCACGAGGAAATCAGCGACGACCACCAGGAGGTCCGCGCCGCCGTCGAACGCGTCGAGACGCGCATGAAGAAGTTGCTCGACGCCCCGAACCCGAGCCGCACCCCGGACTCGTTCCACCGCGAGCTCGGGCAGCTCGTCTGGGACAACTGCGGCATGAGCCGCAACGCCGCCAATCTCGAGAAGGCCATCGAGCGCATCCCGGAGCTCCGCGAAGAGTTCTGGGACACGATCATGGTCCCCGGCTCCGGCGACGACATGAACCAGACCCTCGAGAAGGCCGGGCGCGTCGCGGACTTCCTCGAGCTCGGCGAGCTCATGTGCCGCGACGCGTTGAACCGCGACGAGTCGTGCGGCGCTCACTTCCGCGAAGAGCACCAGACCGAGGACGGCGAGGCCAAGCGCAACGACGAGGACTTCACCTACGCCGCCGCCTGGGAGTACACCGGCGACCTCTCGGCCCCGAAGCTCCACAAGGAGCACCTCTCGTTCGAATACGTACAGCCCAGCCAGCGGAGCTACAAATGAGCACCATCGACCTCAAGCTCCACATCTGGCGGCAGAAGGGCCCGTCCGACGAAGGGCGCTACGTCGAGTACGCCGTCCCCGGCGTCAGCGTGCACATGTCCTTCCTCGAGATGCTGGACGTGCTCAACGAAGGCCTCCTCGAAAAGGGCGAAGAGGCGGTCACCTTCGACCACGACTGCCGCGAAGGCATCTGCGGCGCCTGCAGCATGGTCATCAACGGCGTGCCCCACGGCCCGCAGAAGCTCACCACGACCTGCCAGCTGCACATGCGGCAGTTCGAGAACGGGCCCTTCGAACTCTGGGTCGAGCCCTTCCGGGCGACGGCTTTCCCGGTCGAAAAGGACCTGATGGTCGACCGCACGGCCTTCGACCGCATCATCGAATCCGGCGGCTACGTCAGCATCCGCACCGGCAGCGCCACCGACGCCAACGAGACGCCTATTCGCAAGCAGGACTCGGACCTCGCCATGGACGCCGCGGCCTGCATCGGCTGCGCCGCCTGCGTCGCAGCGTGCCCCAACGCCTCGGCGAGCCTCTTCACCGCTGCAAAGATCTCCCACCTCGCCCTCCTGCCCCAAGGCCAGCCCGAGCGCTACGACCGCGTGCGCAAGATGGTGGCCCAGATGGACGCCGAGGGCTTCGGCGGGTGCACCAACCACGAAGAGTGCGAAGCGGCCTGCCCCAAGGGCATCAGCGTCTCGAACATCGCGCGCATGAACCGCGACATGCTCCGGGCGATGCTCACCGCCGAAGACACGGTCAACGTTCCCGGCGGCGAGTGAGCCACCACCTCACCGCAATGCCTAACGCGACCACGCCGGCGACGGCGAGGCTCGCGTAGGTGTAGTCGCGGGAGAGCGACTCGAGGCGCTGCCAGTTGTTGCCTACGCTGTAGCCGACGCCGAGGATCAGCAGGTTCCAGGCCGCCGCCGAGAGACCGCCAAAGACGACCACGCGCCAGGCCGGCATGTCGGCCATGCCGGCGGCGACGAAGAAGAGCGAACGCACGGCCGGCAAGAACCGGTTGATGGCGAGGTAGAGTCCGCCGTGGCGCTCGAAGCCGTCGATGATCCGATGGATGCCCCGACGCGTGCCTTCGCGCTGAAGAAAGCCCGGCCACCCCGCTTCGTGGCGGCCGAGGTAGCGGCCAAAGCCCCAGGCGGCGAGGCTGCCGGCGATGGAGCCCCCGGTGAGGGTCAGGTAGACAAGAGCCACGCTGTAGCCGGCGGTCGCGGCGAGGAAGGTGCCGAAGAGGGTCACCGTATCGCCCGGCAGCGGCGGGACGATGTACTCGATGGCGGACGCCGCCGCGAGGACCAGGTACCCTAGGGGCCCTTCCCGTTCGCTCAGCCACGCGAGGAGTTCGTCGATCACGGCGCTCCATCGTGGCCCATGACGGCGCCCACGGCGAGCAAGTAACCGAGCTAGCCAATTACCCGAGTAGCCAGCCAACCAGTTGGGATAGGCCACCCTCGCACCCGTTTCACGACGGTGCCGAAGGGTGGCCCCCCCGGCAGGTCCGGACATGCGGAACTCCCGCATCCGGCTCCTCGGTGCTACGGATTCGCTGCGTGCCATGCCCTTGCCCCGCCTGCGCCGTGGACCTGTCGACCGGCTCAGCCGAGAAAGCACCAGATGTAGGCGCGCTTGTCGTGGCTCATCAGCTTCAGAGGCGTCTCGTCCGCGAGCACGATGTCGGCGTCGCGTACCTGCTCGATGAGCACGTCGTAGATAGGCGTGAGCTTGTCGGCGACGCGGTGAAAGAGCTCGGTCAGCGTCGACCGAGACACCGGGACGCCCTGCGACCGGAGCTGTTTCTCGATCCGGTAGATCGGCAAGCTCAGCGAGCACTTCTGCAGCACGATCCACGCGGCGAGGCCCGCCGCGTACTTGCTGCGGGCCGTCGCGCGGGCCGGGCCCTTCGCCGTTGCGATACACTTGCCGCAGCGGCAAGCCACGGTCTCGACGTGGTGTCGACTGCGACGGAAGTAGCCCGGCACGTAGTCAAAGAGCTCCGACCTCTTGGGCAATCCGACCGGACGAAAGCCGGCGTCACCTCCACACTTCGGGCAGACCTTGTCGGCTTCGGCGACCGCATGCTCGACGTCTCCTTCGTCGACCGCGTTGAGGACGCCGCTTCACAGAAGGAAACATGAAACCGATAGCGGCCCGCGGAAGTTAACAGGTTGGATCTTCCACGAAACACGCCCTTCCGCCACCACGCGATCAACTCGGCAGGGCTGTGAAGCGGAGCGAGCGCAGCGCGCTTCGCACCGACGGGCTCGTCGCATGCCTGCGCCTTCGTCGACGACGGACGTGGTTGTGTCTTGCAAACGCAAGTCGACCGCCACCTACGAGGTCAACTCGGCCCCCAGTGTTTCGGCGAGGAACGCATCGATAGCTCTCCGTAGCGCGTCGCGGTCAGACTCCGAAAATGGTCCAGCGTCGACTGCCGCGGCGACGGCGGCAATGATCTCGGCGAGAAGCTCCTCCTCGGACGCCGACGCAGACAGTCCGACCATGTACTGTACGTGTATCCCATCCGCTGGCTCCGCCCGAAGGGCTCCCGGCCTGATTTCGTCGGTGACGGTCACGAGAAGCCTCGCCGGCGCACCATCTGTGGTTTCTACATCTTCGAGTCGTTGCGCCAGGCCCGCGGCGGCGCGCCGGGCACGCCGTACCCTGATTCCAAAGCGACGATCACGCGCGGCTGTACCCAAGTTCAACTTCATCGTTTCTCAGTGGTTCGAAATCGCGACAAGCCGAGCGTGGCTGCTTTCTCGGCGGCAGTCTTGAGCGATCAAAGGGGGGCGCCTCAAGCTCTCTTGCCGATTGCCGATTGCCAGGCCGAGAACGGTCAAGCGCCCTGTGGCCTGGAAAACAGTGATGTGCTGTGGAGCGTGGGGGTGGGGGCTGCGGGGTGAGTTTGTTCAAGTATGAGCGGTCGCGGCCCAAGTCGTCTGAACGAAGGACTTGAGCTTCGCGTAGTTCGAGTTTTGGCTTAGCCCGGGGTGGCGTTGCTCGGCCTCCTTGAGAAGTGACTCGGACCAGACCCCAGCGGCAATGGCAAACGCTTGCTGGGGTACTGATACCCGTGCCCCTGAGAACTCATTCTCAAGCTCTACCACACCCTCCCGAACCCTCATGACGAGTTTGTACTCGCCGTAGAAGTCGACCGCCTCCGCCGTCATCGCTCCCTGCCGAACTCGCTCCCAGAGTTCCGACACGTCGACGAGCACACCGAAAAGGGGGCCGTCTTCCAACACGATCGCCGAGCCGCCATCGGCAACGATCAATGTGCGACCAGGAAAGCAGTTACGTATTTCTTCGACGGACAACCCAGCGGGATCCGGCTGCTCCTGACCTTCCGTAACCTCCCCCACCGGAGAGTGAGTAATCTGGAGCTTCGTCGTCATCGTATGGGAAAGGCTGTCATCACTTCGCCAGCCTCATTTAGGTAGACTTGTAACCTGGTCGCAGCGCTTCCGTTCATATGCGTTCCGATTTGCCTTCTAGACTCGACTTTGGCGGAAATCGAGCCGCGTCGGCCGGCCGTCCGGGAGGGTCCCACCCCGGGGGTCGGGGGCCTTGC
>QMMC01000508.1 GCA_003647065.1 Deltaproteobacteria bacterium
GCGCGCTCGAAGCGGCCGAGGGCGTCCACGATGCGGCCCTGCTGCACATTGATGATGCCCCAGGTGTTGAAGAGGGCGGCGCTCTCCGGCGCGACTTGCCGCGTCTGCTCGCAGACCATCTCGGCGAGGCTGAGCGCGCTCACGTCGTCTTCGGCTCGGGCCAGGTGAACCAGGGCCATCTCGTGGAGGGCTTCGACGAAGTTGGGTTCGACCGCCAGGGCTCGGCGCAGGTTGGTCAGCGCGGAGTCGAGGTCACCTCGCTTTCGTTCGATCTCGGCGATGCCCCGGTAGGCGTCGGCGCACCGGTTGTCCGCCGCTACCGCCTGGCGGAACGCCTCCTCTGCGAGGTCCGGACGGTTCGCGCCCAGTTCGGCGAGCCCTACGCCGACCCGCGCGCGGCAGTGGCCCGGGTTGGCGATCAAGGCCTCTCGATAGCCTTGCCGGGCGGCACTGCGTTGGCCGCACCGTTGATGAGCCATGCCCGCCATGTAGAGGGCGTCGGCCACCAGAGCCGAGTCGAGGGCTGCGTCGGGGGACTCAGCGACCTGCCGAAAGCGCTGCGCCGCCCCGTTGCACGAGGCCTCGTCCCAATCCCTCGCCTCGTCCCGGGCGAGGAACGCGGCCATGGCGCCCTCCATGGCCGGCACCCCTCGGCCCCTCGCGACGGGGGGGGCGGACTCGGGGTCTGGGGGCCGGACGACACGACCGGCGCTCGAACCGCAGCCTACCCCCGCCGAAATCGCTGAGGTGAGGCCCAGGGAAAAAACGAGGAAGAACCAGGTGCTGCGCGGCGTCATCATCATTCCTTCTGTCGTCGACCCATCGAGACCTCTTGCATTGGGTCGTCTGCCCGAAAAAATGACGCGCAGCGCCCCAACCCTCGAAGACGCCAATTCATTCCGAATCGGCCATTGTTCCGTACTTCGCGCTGTATTCCGGCAGAGGGTCTTTTGTTTCTCCGGTGTCGGTGAAGGGGCGGCGGTCCCATTCGTCGATAGGCGGTGACCCCATGGGCTGCACCGAGATTGCCTAGGTCGTCGCCATCGGGTGACCATGGGGGCGTGCGCCGGCTCCTAGGTCTCTGTATCGCCCTCGCTGTCACCGTCAGCAGCACGGCGCAGGCTCAAGAGGCCCGTGAGGCTCCCGGCGCCGAACCCGGAGGCGGCGCATCGGATGTCGCCGCTCTCGCTGCCGCCGATAGCCTCTCGACCGGTCACGCTGACGGTGGGCGCCTCGAGCATGCCTTCGCCCTCCGCCCCGGGGATGCCCTCGCGACGGTCAGCCGCAAGCGCTACGGGACCCGGGAACTGGTGGGCCTCCTCGGCCGGGCCGCCTCGGCGGTGGCCCGCGCCTTCCCGGGGTCGCGCCTCGCCGTGGGTGACCTGTCGAGTGAAACCGGTGGGCCCCTCGCGCCCCACGAGTCCCACCAGAGCGGCCGTGACGCGGACGTGGCGTTCTATCTGATTGGCGCTGACGGCCAGGCCGTGCCCCAAGCGCTCTTTCAGCGCGTCGACGCCGAAGGCCGGGCGCGCCGCCGGGACCGGCGCTTCACCTTCGACGACGCGCGCAACTGGGCCTTGCTCGTGGCTTTCGTCGACGACCCGATGGCCGAGGTCCAGTACGTCATTCTCGCGCCTCACATCCGAGAGCGGTTGCTCGAATACGGTCGGCGCATCGAGGCACCAGAGGACCAGCTGCGCCGGGTCGAGCTGGTGACGCGGCGCATGCGCGGGAGCGATGGCCACGACGATCACTTTCACGTGCGCATCTACTGCTCGATCGGGGACCGGCCCCAGTGCCTCGACCGTCCTCCGCTCCACCCCTGGTACTACGGGACGCCGAGCCCTGACGCGGTGGCTGCAGCGAGGGTCGCAGATCTGCAGCGGGCCCAGCGACTTCGGCGGGACCAGGAGCAGGCTCGCCGCGCCGAGCTCGCCTTGGCCCGGGGAGTGGCCCGGGAGGAGGCGAGGGAGCAGGTGCGGGCTAGGGCCCTCATGGCCGAACCTTCGCGCCAGGAGCACGCCGAAGCGCGGCGCGCAGCGCGTCTCACGCGCGATGAACGTCGGGCCCTCACCGAACTTCGCCGCCTCGAAGAGGAGGCCGCGCGTTTGCTCGTGCGCAGCCGGGTAGCCGAGCTCGGCCGAGATTCCGAGGCCCGGGCCGAAGAGCGTCGCTGGCGTGCAAACGAGCGGCGCCGCTCCGTGCGGCTGCGGGAGGAGCAGCGGCGCATCGAAGCCGAAGAACGACGCCGGGCGGCCCGCCTCCGGCGTCAGGGCCGCGAGGCGGCCCGCCTCCAGCGCCGCGCCGAAGCCCAGCAAGCCGCTGACCGCCGCCGCGCCCAGCGGCTCATGCGTCGAAGCGAAGAGCTTGCGCGGCAACGGGCGCGCATGCAGTGATCGGGCATCTGGGGAGAAATGTCCCGATCGGCTTCACACGTCGCGCCCGTTCTCGGTAGATTGCCCCCATGATGGTCTACGAGACAGCGGTGCTCGCCGCTGCGATTGTCGTAATCGCGCTTCTGGTTCGGCGTTTTGCCCCCGAGCGGCGGGCACGGGTACGACGCGCCGTATTCCTGTTTTTGTTCTTCCTCGCGGCCTTCGGCGGCGCGGCCCTGTCTGGCTGGCTCGACCTGCCAGACTGGGAACGCAACTTCACGGCGCTCGCAGACGTCCTCTTTGCGATCAATCTAATCGCTGTCGGCGGGCTCGTGGTCTTCGAGCTCTTCCTTCCCGCCGTGCGGATTACGGTGGCGGCGATCATCTCCGACCTGGTGATGGGTGCGCTCTATCTCCTGGCGCTCTTCGTCGTGCTGGGCAACGCGGGGCTGGAGCTCACGGGCATCGTGACCACGAGCGCCGTGGTTACGGGCATATTGGCGCTCTCGCTACAGGCCACACTGAGCAACGTCATCGGCGGGATGGCGCTCCAACTCGACGGGTCCCTCGGGGTTGGAGATTGGGTGCAGTTGGAGAGCGGCAAGAAGGGGCGGGTGGCGCGGATTGGGTGGCGCCACACCGTCATCGAGACCAACGACTGGGACGCGATGATCGTGCCCAATACGGCTCTCCTCGGCTCGACGTTCACTATTCTCGGCAAGCGTGGCGACAAACGCGTGAACCACCGGATGTGGGTCTACTTCAACGTCGACTTTCGTTTCGGCCCGAGCGACGTGATCGCGGTTGCGAACGCCGCGGTTCAGTCCGCGCCGATCGAGGGCATGCTCGACGACCCCAAACCCAATTGCGTCTGCATGAACTTCGCGCAGGACGGGCGCGACAGCATGGCGTATTACGCGGTCCGCTATTGGATCACGTCGATGGCCATCGATGATCCCACCAACTCACGCGTGCGTGCACGGCTCTTTGCGGCGCTCAAGCGGGCAGAGATCCCGCTCGCCGTTCCCGCGGCCCAGCTCTGGATGGAGGAGGACTCGCAAGAACGTCGCGATCGCAAGCGGCGCCGGCGGAGGTCGCGACGCCTCGACGCGCTGCGGGCGTTGACCTTCCTCTCTGCGCTAGACGAGCGAGAGCTCGACCTGCTCGCGGACGGCCTCAGCTACGCCCCTTTCGCGAACGGGGAGATCGTTACCCGCCAAGACGCGATCGCCCATTACCTCTACATCGTGGTCGAAGGTGTGGTGGAAGTGCGCGTAGCGCACGGCGACGTGGACCGGCTCGTCGCGACGATCGAGGGGCCAGGCTTCGTCGGAGAGATGGGCTTGATGACGGGTGCTCCCCGCCGAGCGACAGTCGTCGCCCGCACCGACGTGGAGTGTTTTCGACTCGACAAGGCAGCCTTCGAGAGCGTTCTGATCGCACGCCCCGAGATGGCTGAGTCCATCTCGGAGCTGCTCGCGAAGCGTACGGTCGAACTCGAGGCGGTAGTCAATGGGCTCGAAGGGGGGCACTCCTCCCGCCTCGAGAACGAGAAGACCCGCGTACTCGGCACGATCCGCGAGTTCTTCGGACTCGACGAGGCGTGACGTGCATGATCAGCTCCTCCGGCGCCTCCTCGATTCCCCCCGAAGTGATGGGGGAGAGCCCGAACATCCGACGTAGCGGGTCGTGGTACCCTTGGTCTCATGGTGCTCCGCGCATGCACCCGGCTGCTCGTCGTGACGCTGACCGCTCTCGTCGCCTGCGGTGACGATCCGGCGGTCTTGGACGGAGGGACCGTCGACGGTGGCGGTGACGGCGGGGTCTACGTTGCCCCTCCGGAGATCCCGTGGCTGGAAGATGGGGTGCCAGAAATCATGCTCGCGCCCTGTCCGGACGCATGGCGTGAGGTCGTCGTCGACGGTGTCACCGAGTGCGACCCGTATCCGGTGGAGCCCCAGCCGACCTGCGATGCGGGAGATGTGCACTTCCCCGGTGAAGCGAGGTGCCGTCCGATCGGCGAGGCGTGCCCCGGCGGCGATTACGCGGCGACGCTCCCGACCGACGGTTCGGTGGTGTATGTGAACGCTGCGGCCGCCGGCGGCGGCGATGGCACCCTCGCCGGGCCCTATGCGGGTCTTTCAGACATCGCCTGGTCCTCGCTCTCCCCGGGTACGACCGTCGCCCTCGCGAAAGGGACCTATGAAGGGACCGTGCATGTGAGAGGTGGAGTCCGAGTTGTCGGGGCCTGCGTGCGGGACACTCGGCTGACGGGCTACACGGGGCCCATCCCCAGCGTGGTGACGGCGCTTCCCGGGGTAGGCGAAGGCGTCGTCGAGAACCTCACCATCGGCGGTGCCGTCCAGCGGGGGGTCCTGGTCGATGGGGGGCGCTCCCTCGTCCTCGAAGGCGTGCTCATCGAGGGCACCCAAGAGACGGGCGTCCTGGTCAGCGATCCCGGGACCATGGTGACCCTCCGCGACGTGGTGATTCGCGATACCCAGGAGCAGACCGGCGTTGAGCGATTCGGTCACGGCATCGTCGTGGTGTCCGGCGCCGAGCTCACGGCGACGCGCCTCGTGGTCAGCCGCAGCCACGAGATCGGCATTCTCCTCTATGGAGGCGGTACCGCGGTCACCCTGACCGATGCGGTCATTCGAGAAACGGCGCCGCGGGAGAGCGACGGTACTCTCGGTCGAGGCATAGACGCCGAGGACGGGGCCGCGCTCACGGCGACGCGCGTCCTCATCGCGGACAATCACGACATCGGGATCTTCGTCTTTGGTGACGGTACCGCGGCCGCGCTGACGGACGTGATCGTCCGGGATACCCAGCCGCAGCGCAGTGACGGGCTCTATGGTCGCGGGGTTGACGTGGAGGAGGGAGGCGAGCTCACGGCGACGCGTCTGGTGATCGCGAACAATCACACGACGGGCCTCTATGCCGCCCAAGGTGGAACCCGGGTGACACTGACGGACGTGGTGATTCGGGACACGCAGCCAAACGTGGGGGATGCGGCCGGGGGCCGAGGTCTCAACGTAGAGGGCGAGGTCTCGCTCACGGCGACGCGCCTCTCGATCGCCCGAAGCCACGAACTCGGCGCTTACGTCGCCGGTCGTCTCGCTTCGGTCATCCTGACCGATACGGCCATCCGGGAGACGAAACAACGAGCGAGTGATTCCGCGGGAGGCCGGGGGCTCAACGTCGAATATGGTGCGAGGGTCGAGGGGGACCGGGTCGTGATCGAGGATTCACTCGAGTTCGGAGTCCTCTCCACCGACGGTGCGTCCGTTACGCTGAGAGACACCGCAATCGTGGGGGTCTCGCGCGCTGCCTGCGTCACCAGTACGTGTCCCGAGGAACCCTACGGGCACGGTGTGGCCGTGGTATCGGGTGGGCTCGAGTTCAAGCGGTTTCAAATTCACGACGCGGCCACGTGCGGAATTTTTCTAGCCCAGCTAGGAGGGGTCGCGCCGGGAGTGGTTCTCTATTTGGAGGCGGGGGTCGTGTCGTCATCCGAGATCGGCGTATGCGTTCAGGTCGAAGGCTACGATTTCGCGCGCCTCACGAACGGCGTCGAATACCGCGACA
>QMMC01000509.1 GCA_003647065.1 Deltaproteobacteria bacterium
CGCGCGAGCTCAGCGATCCTGCGCAAGCTCTCTCCTCGCCCGATCGAAAATTAACCCCACGCTCCGATAAGGCCCCCCCTCTTCTGTGAGCCGCCCTTCCCTAAGAGGGCCGGTCTCCAAAATATAGGAGAGGGAAAACACGGCCCATGACGTCCGCTCCTCGCGCGGTCAAACGGTCCGCACCAGCAGCTCTCACGAGCAACACCACGAGCACGACCAGGGCAACGACCCCAACGGCCTTCAGAACTGGGAGTCCCGCGCTGGTCAGGCCGACCAACGCAATGCCGGTCAGGGCGGCGAGTACTCCCCGGGTGTTGGATTCGTCGGACCGCAGCTCGTCCTCATCGCGCACTCACGATGGCGGTCCAGATGATGACCACGGCAATGATCCCCGCGCCGATCAGAACAAGGTACACACGGCGACGTCGATGCTGCGCGCGGCGGTCATGATCCCGCACGACACGGGCGAGCACGTCGAGCCCATCGGCATCCGGCGCGCGGGTGACGCGTTGCCGCCGCGATCGGGATCTGAAGATCATTCGTCATTCCCCACGATCTCGTCGAGGTCATCGCCCGCAGTCGCGCGGACGTCCACGCCGTTGGGAGTTGCGCGAATGAGGGGAGCACCTGTCCGGGAGGTCCGCTTCTGGATGACCCTCAAGACCATCAGCCATCCACGAAATGGTGCGTGATGCGGCTCGTCATCCAAAGCAACCACGCGAACATGTACATCGCCGCGAGTGTCAGCGTGACGACGCCCACGCAGTGCAAGAACACGCGCCGTCCGTCCACGTTGTTGCCTTTGCCATCCTCGATGGCGGGCCTCGCGATCCAGATGGCGCGACAGAGCAGTTAGAGCGCCCCCGCTTGGACAGCAACACCGCCAACACCGAGAACCAGGCCGCCGATGAACTCTCCGAGAGTTGGGCTCATTGGATGGCCTCCACGGCGCGGTCATTCACGGGGCAGCGCCGTCGTCCGAACGCTCCCCCAGTCGATCCAGTACTCACGGAAGGTCGATCCGTCACTAGTTGCGCGGATGAGAACCGAGGAGCCTTCTACCTGCAGAACGGTGATGCCTCGAACGGAAGGGAGTCCCTCCGCGCCATCGATCCAGTCAAACTGGTCCCCCACCTCCGGCATGCGAAAGCTGGCGCCCGGCGCGCCATTTGGCATGACGCACGACGCGAGAGGAAGGGCCGCGAGAAGAACAAGGGGGACGAGCATCATTGGTTGGTCTGAGCTTGGGTTCGTGGCCGTGGTGGACCGCTCTCGTGCGCTCGATCATGCCCGAGACGTTCCGATCACGGACTCCATTCCTAGCTTCGTGGGTTGTTCTCCGGGCCTGTGACCTGGCGCACGATGCGCGCGACCGCCACTGGCCACAAGACCATGCTCAGCAACAGCGCCACCGCATGGACGCGCAGGCGGAGCTTCGGGGTGAGGTTCCGTACGTTGTGGGGCGCACCGTACGCGGCGAGCGCGAGGAACCCGTACGCGGCGCCGAGGCTGATGTAGATCGAGAGTGCTTCCACGGCACTCCGTGAATGGGAGCCACCTCACAGACCGGAAACGCCATCTCCGATAAGTCGTCCGACACCATCAGGCTTTCCAAGTTGCTCCCGATGCGGGCGAACACCCATCTCGACAACATCAAGGGGGCGTTGTCGGCCGCAGGCGATAGACGTACTCGAACGACTTGATCTCGCGCCGGGGGATGCCGAGAACTCTGGCCACTCGATAGGCAGCGCCCTGCTTGTCGAGTCCTGCATGGAGTCGATCGAATTCGTCCGGCTCGATGACGAATGGATCGAAGTGGTGAATTCCTGCCCGGCCAAGACCCACGAACAGCGTCACACCCGGAGTCACGATCGAGAGAGCGGCACCGATCGGCCCCCAGCGGATTCGCCTCTCCGAGTCTGCAGCGATGCCGATCGAGGTGAACAGGTTCACGACCGCATCGATCGGATAGAGCGCGATGGCCGTGACAATGGCGTGTCCCTGAAACAGCGGATCGTTCAGGGGGCCGATCGGATTCCACACTTCCACGTAGATCCAGTCAGGCCGACCCTCAGTCCGGATCTGCCAGCTGGCCCTGTACTCGACCATCGAGTAGCAAGCATTCAGGGAGAGCGAAAGCGCCAGCGCCAGGGCACTTCGACTCAGCTTCGATTCGAGCATCTATCAACCTCCGCAGCATCGATCGCTGCTGGACCATCTCGCGCGCCTCGACTATCCATCCCACATGTCCCGCTGCCAATCAGGACGCTGCGCAAGCGTAGTCACGATCAGCGACACCGTGTCCGAACGGGTGTGCATCGCCGCTCAGTGTGCACGCTGAACATCCGCAGCGCTCTGCAGATTGCGCGACGGTCACCTCACGGCCTCACCGTCAGACGAGCCCCAGTCCCTGCAGTAGATCTCCGATCCCGACGGCCGGGCCGCCGCGTCCACCAGGGTCGGGCGGTCTACCCCGTGACTTTCTCACAGAGTGACGCTTGCGATCTGTGGTCGTTGCTCCTTCGAACGCGGGCCAGGTCGGCGGCATCGTGCACGGGAGCGACGCCTCCTTCGTCGAGTCGTGAGGATCCACGCGTCGCGGGACGCCGTGCATTCATTGGCGTGCCTGCGGCTTGTTGCTACGTGTGCGGCGTGAATCCCCGAGACGCAGGGCCAGCGAGTGGCCTGCGGAAGCCTCAGGGCAACTAGTTGATTGAAGGTGTCGCTGATTAGAAGTCCCCGAGCGTGGATCGCACGGCAGGTGACGCGCATCGATCGCATGAGGCGTCTCCCCGAGATGGGTGACCACCCGTGGGGCGATTCTGGCTCACACTTCCGAGAGGGCACCCTCAAGCCGAGGCAGATCGTCGGTCCCCCCCGCGGGGGCCTTTGAACTCAACGATGCGTGGGGGATTCCTGGGGGATCCTGCTTCACACGCACAGGTCAGCGGGTACCAGACCTACCATCAGGTCGCTCCATCACAACCCGCACCCAGGACCCCAGGCACACTGAGGACCACCAGAGACCACCTAGAGCCCCCTCAGGGAAGGTGAATGGCGGAGAGGGTGGGATTTGAACCCACGGAACCCTTACGGGCTCACCGCCTTAGCAAGGCGGCGCATTCGGCCACTCTGCCACCTCTCCGCGTGGGCGAGGAGGATAGCGGGGGTCCAGCGGGCCGCCCACCCGAGTTCCGGGAAATGAGTCCGCAGGGAGATCTCTTGGATCGATGTGGAAATGGTGAGGATCGGGTTCAGAAAGACACAATATGGGCGGCCCCCGGGGAGTACCCCCGGATCGCTCGCCTGATCTGCCATGCCGACCGCCCCCCTCGATCCACCGAACTCCGCCGCTGCGCCCCGGCGCAGGTGGGGGCGTCGTGGACGGACCGCGCCCTCGCGCGGGGAACTCGGGCACGGGCTCTTTCGCCTGTGGCTCCTCAACGTCCTGGCCGGGACGCTGGTCGGGTCGCTGTGGTTCTTTGACGCGCCCGCCGATCGCGCGCCGTGGATCCGCGTCTACGTCTCGTTCGCGCTCGTGTCGTCCGTCGCCGTGCTGTCGCTCGCGCCCGGCGCCCTGTACTTCGTGATCTGGCGCTGGGTCAAGAACTGGCGGCTCGCCTGTCTGCTGGCGGGCTTCGTCGGCGCGTCGTTCCTGGTGATCCTCTACACCGACACGATCATCTACCGGCTGCTGCGCTATCACTTCTTCGACAGCGCCGTGCTCAACGTCGCGTTCACGAAGGGGAGCGGAGACTCGATCATCCTCGGCGCCTACGTCTTCACGACTGCGGCCGCGATCATCAGCTTGCTGACACTGGTCCAGTCGCTGTGCGCCGGCTACTTCACGCGTCGCGTTCAGCATCTGCGAGACAGTGGCAAGCGCGCCAACCTCCTTCTGCAGCCGAAGGCCGTCGTCGTCCTCGGGTTCCTCCCGTCGCTCGTTTTCAGCCAGACGGTGAGCGCCGCCGCCGACGTCACGCAGAACCGCGAGGCACTGCGCGCGATCCAGCCGATTCCGATCGTGCCGCGCGTGCGCCTCGGTCAGATCCTCGAGCCGCTGCTGGAGCCCGGCGCCGACCGTCCACCCGAGCTCGACCTGCTGCCCGTGGGCGCCCGCCTCAACTGGCCGCACGTGACGCCGGAGCTTTCGCCCGACGCGGAGCGCCACAACGTGTTCATCTGCGTGCTCGACTCGTGGCGACGCGACATGTTCACGCCCGAGCTGACACCGAACCTCGACGCGTTCGCCGAGACCGCGCGCGTGTTCGCCGATCACCTGTCGGGCGGCAACGGCACGCGCTACGGCCTGTTCACGATGCTCTACGGCCTGCACGGGTCGTACTGGTTCCCCGTGCTCGCCAAGCGGCGCGCGCCCGTCATGCTCGAGGCGCTGCAGCGCGCCGGCTACGACGTTCGCATCTTCTCGAGCGCGTCGATGAGCTTCCCCGAGTTCCGCGACACGGCCTGGGTCGATGTCCCCGAGACGTCGATCCTCGACTCGTTCCCGCCCGGCCTCGTGTCGTATCAGAAAGACGAGTTACTCGCCGACGCCTTCGAGGGCTGGATGGAGCGCCGGCGCGTCACACGCGACGCGCGTCCGTTCTTCGCGTTCGTCCTGATCGACGCCCCGCACCAGCCGTACGAGAATCCCGGCGGGCCGTACGCGCCAGCGGTCGAGTCGCTCGACTACATCGAACTCGGACGCACGACGGAGGGGCCGGAGCTGCGCTCGCTCCAGATCCGCGTCCGCAACGCGTACAAGAATTCGGTCGTGCACGCGGACAAGACCGCCGGGCGGATCCTCGCCGCGCTCGAGCGCTCGGGCGAGGGCGACAGCACGTACACGATCGTCACCGGTGACCACGGTGAGGAGTTCTTCGAGTGCGGCTTCTGGGGCCACACCTCGAGCTTCTCGCCCGAGCAGGTCCAGGTGCCGTTCCTCTTCAGGGGCCCGGGCGTCGAGCCCGGCATCGAAGAGCGACCGACCTCGCACCTCGACGTCTCGAACACCCTGCTGGAGCTCCTGGGAGCCGACCCCGCGGACCGCGGCGGCTACAGCCTCGGCGAGGACCTCCTCGCGCCGCCCGCACAGCGCGAGCGCGTGGTTGGCGGCTGGAGCGATATCGGTCTGTGGACCTCTTCGGGTATCTTCGACCTCCCGCTGACCGCGCCCGGTCTCGGTGGATGGGTCCCGGAGATCGAGTGCTACGACCAGCGCTGGCGACCGGTCGACGACCTCGCGGCTCAGTGCCGCAAGGAGCGTCCAGCCCTCGAGCGAATGGCGCGGGAATGCGTCCGATTCCTCGAGATTCGCTGAGCCGACCGCACACCCGCCCATGCGCCCGATCGTCCGCGTCGCAATCACGACGCTCGCGTGCCTCTGCGCGCTCCTCGCCCTGTGGGTCCGCGCCGAGAACGCGATCGGCGTTCGGTACGACGTGCCCGCCGACGGTGTCGGCACTGAGGCCCAGGCAGAAGAGACCTGGGGCTCGTACGACCCCGACACGCTCTACCACGCGCGTCGCGTCGCGCGCGGGACGCTGAGCGATGGCTGGATCACCGCCCACGACCTCCGACTCGGTCACCCGCACCCTGCAGGCAGTCTCGGCGCGCCGATTCCCTGGCCGCCGGCGTACGACCTGTTCCTGACCGCGCTCGCGCGCGGCTCCCTGCCGGACATCGGCGCGCTGTTCCCGGACGCGAACGGCACCGCACCGACCGAGGCCGCGGACGGCAAGGAGGAGCGGCTCGCCCCGCTCGAACGCGCGCGCATCGAGCGACTGGTATCGACCGTTCCGATGGTCTGTGGCGCGCTCGCCGCGTTCCTTGCCGCGCTCTGGGCGGCAGGCCTGGCGTACCGTCTCGCGCATGAGGAGCGCCGCGAACTCACGGCGCTTTGCGCGACACTCTTCGCCGGCGGGACGATCGCGATGACGTTCGGTCACGCGCGGTA
>QMMC01000510.1 GCA_003647065.1 Deltaproteobacteria bacterium
CCGACCGCGACGGCGCCCCCCCGACGGCGGTCGCCGAACCCCTGGTATTGCCGAGAGCCATCATCGAAGCCCGCCAGGCCCGGGTCCGCGAAGAGACCCGTCAGCGGTGCGAAGCCGAAGCCGCCGAGGGCTGAGGCCCAAAAATCGCCAATTCCGGGTCGCCACGGTGACGACTAGAGCGTAGCCTCCCCGCCGAGGACCGTCTTTTGGCCGCTATCGTCACCACTTGCCCCTCCTGCAGCTTCGAAAATCCGCGGGCCTTTCGCGCCTGCGCGAAGTGCGGAGTGGCCTTGTCCACCCCGGGTCGTACCGGGGTCGGCCCCGTCGGCTCACCGACCGTCGTCAGCGCCATGCCGGACTTCGAGGTGGCGCTGGCCACCGAGGTCGACACCTCCTTTGCGACCGAGGTGACGAGCGAGGGCGGCAACATCGAGACGACGCTCACCGGCGAAGAGGTGGAGCCGCCGCTCATCGGCCAGGCCGAAGCATCCGAAGCGATCCGCACCGGAGTCGAGCGCGCGTTCACCGTGGGCTCACCGACCCTGGTGGTGATCCAGGGAGCCGCCGGCTCGGGACGCACCCGGATGTTGACCTACGCCGGAGAAATCGCGGCCCGGGTCGCGCCGAACGTGCGCATCCTCTACGCGTCGTGTCGCAAGGACGGCGGCGACGGCCCCTACGCACCTTTCTCGCGACTGCTCCTCGACCGCTTCGGCGTCACGCCGTCATCTTCGCCGAGCGCCGTTCGTGGGCAGATGAGCACGACGGTCTCCGAGGCCCTCGGTACCAAGGACGCCATCGTGGTCGCCGAGACGGTGCACCTCCTCGGCCACGTGGCCGGCGTGCCCTTCCCCGACTCGCCGTTCCTCGCGCCCCTCCGAGGCAAGCCGGCGGAGCTCCGCAACCGGGTGACCTCCGCCATCCGCCGCCTGGTCGAAGGCGACGCTCAGACCCGGCCGGTCCTGGTGCTCCTCGACGACATGCACTTCGCCGAAGAAGACGGCTGGGCCCTACTCTCGGGCATCACCAACGTCGCGGGCCACGTCTCGGTGGTAGTCGCCGGCGACGCCCCCATCGCCGACCGCGCAGAGCAACTCGACCCCGCCGGCGGCGTCGCCATCGGCCCCCTCGCGCCCCTCAACGAAGACGACGTGGCGGCGATGCTGCACGTGCTGCTGCCGACCCTGGTCTCGGTCCCCGAAGAGCTGGCCGGGGGGCTGTTGCACCGCTCGAAGGGCAACCCCGGCGCCGTCCGCGAGCTGACCTTCGCCCTCCTCGAGAGCGGCCTCTTTCAGCCTGCCGAAGACGGCCTCGAGGTCGACCTCGCGCGCCTCGAACATGGCGAACTCCCGGTCACCCTCGACGACGCCATCGAGTCCCGCCTGACCCGCCTCAACGAGTTCGAGCAAGCGACCCTCGAGCGGGCCTCGGTCGTGGGCGAGGTCTTCTGGGACGGCGCTCTTCTGGCCCAGATGCGCGCCGAACGCGGCGTCCCCGGCGACGTCGCGGACCCGATGACCATCTGGCCCGATGACGAAGACCTCACCGCCCTCGAGGCCGCCCTCGACGGCCTCGTCGAGCGAGGCTTCATCGCGAACACGGCGTCCGAAGACCTGCCCGGCGCCCGGGAGATGCGCTTCCTAGTCCAGGGGGCACGGACGAAGCTCTACGAGCGCCTCGGCGCCGAGTGCATCGTCAAGCGCCACACCGCCGTCGCCCGCTGGCTCGCGGTCAGCGCCGAGGTGCGCCGTGAGGGCATCGCCGGCCTCATCGCGCCGCACCTCGAAAAGGCCGGCATGGGTCGGCGCGCCGGCCGGGCCTACCTCGAGGCCGCTGGGTACGAGCGCTCCCAGATGCATACCAACACGGCGCTGCGCCTCATCGAGAAGGCGCTCCCGCTCATCGACTCGGACGACGTCGTACGCAAGATCGACGCGCTCCACGAGCACGGCTCGCTTCTGAGCACGGTCGGGCTCTACGACGACGCGATCCGCGCGTTCACCGAGATGCTGCGCCTCGCCTGGAGCATCGGCGCCCGGGGCAAGGGCGGAGCCGCTCTAAACCGCCTCGGTCGGGTCCGGCGCCAGCGCGGCGACAACGAAGCAGCGCGCGCGCTCCTCGACCGGGCGCTGTCGATGTTCCGCACCGCCGGAGACCTCCGCGGCGTGGCGTCGACCCTCGATGACCTCGCCCAGGTCCACCGCTTGAGCTCGGAGAACGACCGGGCGATCCAGGCCGCGACCGAGGCCCTCGAGATCCGCCGCCAGCACGGGGACCGCCGGGGTGAGGCCGTGAGCCTCACGACGCTCGGAGGCATCGAGCTCGATCGCGGCAAGCTCGACATCGCCGCCCAGGTCTTCGAGCAAGCCCTCGAAATCCGCAAGGCCATCGGCGACCGCGAAGGCGAAAGCCAGACCTACAACGCCCTCGGCATCGTCGCCTACGAACGCGGCGACATCAAAGCGGCCATCGTCTCTTGGAAGGAGGCGCTCAGCGCCGCCGAAGAGATGGCCGACGCTCGAGCCCAGTGTTTCCTGCTGAACAACCTCGGCGAGGGCTACCTAGAGCTCGGTGACATCGCCGAAGCCAAGGTCGCCCTCGAAGAGGCCCGGGACCACGCCGAGATGCTCGGCGACAAGCGCGGCATGGCCGAGGTCGCGAGGAACCTCGGCCGCGCGGCGATGCGCGACAACGACGACAACGCAGAAGAGAGCCTCGCCGAGGCCCTCGAGATGGCCAAGGACTACGGCTCCCGCGACGCCATCGCTCTGGTCTACCGCGCCTTCGGAGTGTTCCGCGCCCAGACCCTCTTCGACGCCGATGGCGGCGTCGACAAACGCGCCGAAGAAGCGTTCCTCGCGAGCATCGACCTCTTCCGAGACATCGGCAGCGAGAAAGAGGCGTCGCGCTCCCTCGCCGAGCTCGGCTACCACCTCATCGAGCGCGGAGACAACGAGACGGCCAAGGAGCGCCTGCATGAGGCCCGGGCCATCATGAGGCAGATCGGTCTGCGCGAGCTCGAGCGGGTCGAACGGACCCTCAAAGAAATCGCCTGATGTCCCCTCGCCGCTGGGCGAGCCCGAAACGACTCGCTGTGGGGGCGCTCTTCTTGCCGCTCGCGGTGGCCATAGCCTTCGAGGGCGCTGCGGTGAACACCGACATCGCGTCCAGCTTCGACGCCCACGAGGTCGACCACGTCGGCTCCGAGACCTGCGGCGAGTGCCACCGGAAGCAACACCGCTCGTTCGCCAAGACCTTCCACGGGCGCATGACCCGCGAAGCGTCCGAGGAGACGGTCCTCGGTGACTTCGACGACGCCGAGTTGCTCTATGGCGGAGTCACCGCACGCATGCACCGCGGCCCCGAGGGCCAGTTTCGCATCACCTTCGCGGGGCCCGGGGCCACGGGCCGGCGGACGGTCGAAGTCGTTCGCACCGTCGGCTCCCACCGCTACCAGCAGTACCTCGCCGAAGAAGACGGGGTCTTCGCCCGCTTGCCGGTCGCCTGGTACCCGCGCGAAGACCGGTGGTTTCACATGAACGGGGCCTTCCTCACCCCGGACCCTCCCCCACCATCACCCGGAGGCACCATCTCCGAAGAGGACTACAACCGCCACGTCGTACGCTGGAATGACAACTGCATCTTCTGCCACAACGTCGGTGCCAACCCGGGGCGGGTGGGAGAGCGCTTCGAGTCCGAGGTCGCCGAGCTCGGAGTAGCCTGCGAGGCCTGTCACGGCCCCGGGGGGCGCCACATGTCGGCGCGCCGGGACCCCGTGCGCAGCCTGGCCCTTCACTTCGCCGACGACGACGGAACCATCGTGAACCCCGAGGACTTGTCGCCGTCACGGAGCGCCGACATCTGCGGCCGCTGCCACGGCCAGCGCATCGCCGACGACGTGCAAGGGTTCATGGAAGAAGGCGACCCCTTCGTGCCCGGCGAAGACCTCGCGCTCTACACCGCGCCGCTCTTCCGGGACACGACCATCAGCGGCAACGAGGGCGTCTTTGCCATGCGTTTCTGGGGCGACGGCACGCCCCGGCTGACGGCCTACGCGTACCAGGGGCTGCTCGCGAGCCCCTGCGCTCAGCGCGGGGAGCTCACGTGCATCACCTGCCACGGCATGCACGAAGGAAGGCCCGCGGGGCAGCTGCGCCCGGAAGCCCGTGGCGACGGCGCGTGCATCGACTGCCACGAAGACCTCGGCCTCGACTCCGCGGTGGAAGCCCATACGCATCACGCGGTCTCGAGCTCTGGCTCTCGGTGCGTCAGCTGCCACATGCCCCCTATCGTCTATGGTCTGATCGGCGCCCACATCAGCCATCGCATCGAAAACCCGGACCCGGCAGCAGCCGAAGCCGTCGAGCGGCCGGACGCCTGCACCCTTTGCCACGTGGAGCGCACCCGAGGGTGGGCCATCGACGAGGTGGCGCGGCTCTGGGGTGACGGCGATGTGGCGGACGCGGCGGCGGAGCGAATGGATACGACCGGCATGATGGGCGACGACGAGGCGGCACCTCTCTCGGAGGTATTGCGGGCCCTCTTTGGCGGCGACCCGATCGAGCGCTCGGTGGCTGCCGAGGCCCTCGGTGCCCCTCGCCGGGCCGCCACCGAAGCAACGCGTGCCGCGCGCCTCGGCGCCCTCTTCGACGTCATGGCCAACGACCCCTACCCGGCCGTCCGCCGCATCGCCTGGCGCGCAGCCCGAACGGTCTGCAACACCGCGGCGACGTCCGAAGTCCATCGACTTCCCCGTCTTCCGGACGCGGCGTGGATGCGTTACCGCCCGGCTTCCGCCCGCGAGCAGCGCGACGCTGCGATCGAGTCACTGCTCGCCGCCCTCCCCCCCGACACCACGACGCCCCCCGACCCCGAGGTCATCGCCCCACTCCGGGCCGCAGCCAGCGAGACGGCGATTCACATCGGGGAGTAGCCGGGAATAGCAGGGCATAGCGGGGAATAGCGGGGCATAGCAGGGCGGCGAGGATCCCTCTAATTTGCCCTTAGCGGAGACCTACAACGGCTCCTGCATGCCCTAGGGTAGGTGCATGACGCATCTCGCAACTCAGAGCTCACCAGCCACCTCCCGCCGCGGGCCGACGCGTAACGGCGCTGGCCATTCACGCACCGAGAGGGCGGCTCGCCCAAGTTGGCCTGAAGAGATGCCCACCGACAACGCTCCCCTCATCTTCGACGTATCGCCCCTGGACCCCTTCGAGCCAGACGCCTGGGCCAGCCGTCTGCTCAACAGAGGCGAGACCTTGGCCGCTGCCGGCCGGTTCACCGAGGCGGTCGACGTGGTTGGCCTAGTGCTCATCCTCGACCCCCACAACGAGGTCGCTCGAGCCAGGCATCTGCATCACCGGGCCGGACTCATCTCGAAGAACAAGAAGCACAAGAAGCGCGCGGACGACACCGTTCGCCAGAGGCCACGGAGGACGGCGGCCCCCGAGTCCAACCCGTGGACCGAGCTGGCGCCCCCCGTCAGCCCGCCGCGCGGGCACCGATGATGGTGGCGGCGCTCAAATCATCTGCCAGCGGGTAACGCTCCCCGTCGTCGAGGACGAGCCAACCGCTCCACCGATCATAGGCGAGGCCCTGGACGTCGCGGATGGCGACGCGACGCCTCGACGAGCCGCGACGGAGGAGCAGCACCCCCGGCCGATCCAAGAGGACCTTCCAGCGCGAATAGAAGGGCACAACGGAGTAGAGAACAGCCCAGAGAATCATGCCTCCGATGCAAAGGGCGGTAAGGGGCGCGGTCGCCGCGTAGAAGTACAACGCGGGGGCCAAGAGGAGCGTCAGCCAAGACCCGCGCTCGAGGTAGGCCCAATACCGCTTTGGCTCCCTACCCGCGTGCCACTTGCTGAAGCGCACCCAGGCACCCACCGCGCGGAGCCAGTACCCGAACGCAAGGGTCCCGAGCCTGACGGCCGCGACGCTGTCCGCG
>QMMC01000511.1 GCA_003647065.1 Deltaproteobacteria bacterium
CTCTCGTCGCACGAGAGACGCAGGTGATCACGTGAGGGGTAACGCGGGTCGATGGCCGCCACGCCGAGACCCCCTCCGCGGAATCGCTCGACCACGTCGCCGTCGTTCTCTTCGATGACGATGATGCGCTGGTCCGTGGCGAAGGCCGCGTAAGACCGTCCCGTCCCGGATGAGCACGCCGCGATGAACGGCGCGGCGCCCTCGACGATGGCGAGCTCTCGTGCCTCTATTGGCCCGCGTGCGTTTTGGGAGCCGAGGACCCGACTGAAGAACCGAACGCCTCCATCCTCGCCTGCATCTTGGCCCCTCGTCGAATAGAGAACGCGGTCGGCGAAGAGGAGCGCGTCATCCCCGACGGCCATGCCGTCGAGCACGATCGATTCGGTCGCCGGGAGGATCGCCAGAGGCTCCTCGCCATCTTCGCCATCTTCGCCATCTTCGTCGTCCTCGTCGTTCTGGCCATCTTCGTCGCCCATCGCGAAGCGCCGCACTTCCGCGCCGCCCTCCCCGTCGGCTACGGCTACCATGACGACCTCTTCGCGTCGGCTCGCGACGGTGCGATCGACGCGGCCCACGGCGTGACCCGAGAGCCAGCGGGTGGCTGTGGGGCCCTGCCCTGCGACCCACTCGGCGACGCCGGTGCTGCGTTGGGCGCAGTGGTTCGAGTCTTCGCGACATACTCTTTCGGCCGTCGCAAAGACCAGCGCCGGCTCGTCGGAACCCGCCGAGGCGATCATGCCCCGGACGGCTCGGGGCCTGCGAATTCGCAGGTACCGCGACCGCCCTCCCCCGACCCGAGTTCGGCTGAGACCTCGGTGATCGACCGAGCGGATGAGAATGCCGTCGGCTCGGCCTTCGATTCGGATGACGGCATCGCTCGCGGCGGTGAGCGGCACCAGGGCCGGTTCGGGAAGCGCGACGGGGCCGAGGACGATCACCTCGTCGCGCAGGGGCGTCATGGGGTCGACCTCGCGGGCCATCTCCGCCAGCGCCGCCGCGAGGCGACCTACCGCATCGTGGGCGGCCGTGGGCACACGCCCGGTGGCCTCGCCGCGGGCGGTGGCGGTAACCTCGAGTTCGGTCGCCACCGCCGCCGCCGCGCGTCGCACTCCCTCCTCGGCCGCCTTCACCCCGGGGTAGAGCAGGAGGGGGTCGCCGACGATGATCTCGTCGAGGAGCGGTGTGCACCGACCGGGCCACTCGGCATCGCCCTCGAGGTATTGGCTCGCGTAGGCCAAGCGATCGCCCCGGGGAAGCGACAGACCGGGAGTTCCGGTGGGCTCTCCCCCGTAGAAGCACGCGGCGAAACGCCCAAACCCCAACCGCGCATCGCGGCCCCGGAGGTCACCGCGGAAGTACGGCCAGACGATGAGGGTCGCAAAAAGAGCGACGTGGGCCAGGAAGCCCAGCAGCCAGATCGTCTTTCTCCGTCTCCGGGTGCGGACGTACGCAGGATCGGTCCATTGCTCGTCCACAGCGGAAATCTAAACGATTTGGCCGGTCATACGTCCGGAACACTCGTGGGGCTTTGGTTGTCTCTGTCGATAGACCGCGGTAGCCGCCACCACCCTCGGGACTTATAATCCCAGCTCCGAGGAACTGTAAGGACCCCGAAAGCCCCCGAATGCGTCGACTTGCCCCGCTCTGGAAACCCCTCGTTGCCCTTGCCGCCGTTCTCGGTGCCTTCACGATCACGTTCGTTTGGCCGGTAAACAACGGCCTCGACATCGACATCAACAGCTCGCCCCGGGCTCTCGCGGCTCGCAACCGCGAGCCCTACGACCTGACGCGGCGCGCCGTCCTGAACCGGGCGATCCTCGAGGTGAAGGACCACTACGTCGAGCCCGACCGGGTCCGGCCCAAGGCGATGCTGCTCTCCGGGCTCAACGCCATCCAGCGCACGGTCGCCCCGGTCCTCGTCCACTACGAGCAAGACTCGCCGACGCTCACGGTGCAGGTGAACGACCAAAGCCGCGAGTACCGCGTCGACGACGTGAACAGCCCCTGGGCCCTGGCCAATCGCTTCCGGGAGATCTTCTCGTTCCTGCAGCAGAACCTCGAGGACGAGGACATCGACCTCCGGGATATCGAGTACGCGGCGGTCAACGGCATGCTGCGCACCCTCGACCCCCACACGGTGCTCCTGACCCCCGACGTCTACGAAGAGATGCGCATGAGCACCCGCGGGGAGTTTGGCGGCCTCGGCATCGTCATCTCGATCCGAGATGGCCAGCTGACCATCATCAAACCCATGGACAACACCCCGGCCTCTCGGGCTGGGCTCCACGCGGGCGATCAGATCGTCAAGATCAACGACGAATCCACCCTCAACATGCCGCTCTCGGAGGCCGTGGACCGGCTCCGCGGCGCCCCTGGCTCATCGGTCGACGTCTATGTGGTCCGCGATGGCCGAGGCGGCTTCACGCGCCCGCGCCGCTTCGAGCTCGTCCGCGCCGTCATCCACATCGACTCCATCGAGCATCGCATGCTCGGTGATGACATCGGCTACATCTCCATCAAGAGCTTCCAGGGCAATACCTACGAGGACATGCGTCGGGCCCTCTCTCAGCTCCATCGCGAGGGCATGCGCGGGCTGGTCCTCGACCTCCGGGACGACCCGGGGGGGCTCCTCGACCAGGCGGTCCGGGTCTCCGACGCTTTCTTGTCGAGCGGCAACATCGTGACCACCGCGTCGAACGACCCCACCCAGCGCGACGAAAAGTTCGCCCGCCAGGACGGCACCGAGCCCGACTATCCGATGATCGTCTTGGTCAACGGCGGCAGCGCGTCGGCCTCGGAGATCGTGGCGGGTGCCCTCCAGGCCCACGATCGCGCTCTCATCGTGGGGCAGAGGACCTTCGGCAAGGGGTCGGTCCAGGTCCTCTACGACTTCCAGGACGGCTCGGCCCTCAAGCTGACCATCGCCCAATACCTGACCCCCGGCGACGTGTCGATTCAGGGCGTCGGCATCGTGCCGGACATCGCCATCGACCCCATGACGGTGGACCGCGAAGACATGGACCTCGCCGTCAACAGCGCCTACCTGCGCGAGGCGGACCTGCGCTCGGCCCTCACCAGCGATCGCATCCGCGAGGCCGAGCAATCTGCGACGACTCTTCGCTATTACCTCTCCCGAGACGAGCGTCAGCGGCTCCGGGACGCGGACCCCCAGGACCAGGAGAACGAAGAAGAGGGCGAGTTCCTCCTGCGTTTCAGCCGCGAGCTGCTCTCGGGGGCCCAACGCTCCGGGCGCCGCGAGATGCTCAGTGATGCGGCGGCGGTCCTCGAGGGCGTCTCCGGCCAGGAGCTCGGCAAGGCGGTGACCGAGCTTCGACGCATCGGCGTCGACTGGAGCACCGGACCGGACCTCGGCCCGAGCGACGTCGACGTCCAGGTCACGACCAATCGCCCCGACGACACCGGCCTGGCCGGTGAGCCGTTCGAAATCCGCGTGCGCGTGACCAACCGCGGAGACCATCCGCTCTACCAGCTGCGCGCTCAGACCAAGAGCGACTACCGGCTCTTCGACGGGCGAGAGCTGGTCTTCGGGCGCCTCGACCCGGGCCAGACCCGCGAGTGGTCGACGACTCTCGGCGTCTGCGAAGGGCAGAACGGCCGCCGCGTCTGCACCCTCCCCCGGGACGTGGCGAACCGCGCCGACGGCGTCCGAGTCGAGTTCGAAGAAGCCAATGGCCACGCCCCGGAACCGGGGGAGCTTCGGACCCGGGTCACCGCCCTCCCGCGCCCACAATTCGCTTACTCGCTCCAGGTCGCCGACACCCAGGGCAACGGCGACGGTCGCCTCCAGCGCGGCGAGCGGGCCAGCCTCTACTTGCGCGTGCGCAACGTCGGCCGGGGCCGGAGCTACGACACCCGGGCCAACCTACGCAACCTCTCGGGTCGCGGGGTCCTCCTCCGCGCCGGTCGCTTCACCGTCGAACCCATGGAGCCCGGGGACGAACGGGTCGTCGAGTTCCAGTTCGAGGTCCTGTCGGACTTCGAGCACGACGAAGCCAAGCTCGAGGTCTCGGTCATCGATACGGACCTACGCGAATACGTCACTGAAAAGATCGACGTCCCGATCGTTCAGGACTCGAGCACGCCGACGGCCCGGACCGGCAACGTCAGCCTCACTGCCGGCGCGACCGTGCGCGCTCAGCCCGATGCCGGAGGTGAGCCCATCGCCCGTTCCGACGGGGGCGCCTTCTCGGTCCCGGCCCAGGCCACCCTCCCCGGTTGGGTCCGGGTGGACCTCGGAGACGGCCGCCCCGGCTGGGTCGCCGACAGCGAAGTCGGAAGCGGCTCCGGCGGCACCCTGGCGTGGCACGTCAGCCACATGCCCCCGCGCCTCGAGGTCGACTACGGCGGCGCCCTGGTCACCCGGAACCGAACCCTCGCCGTCTCGGGGACTGCCCGGGACGACCAGCAGCTCCGGGACCTCTACATCTTCGTTGGGTCACGCAAAGTCTACTACCAGCCCAACCGGGGCAATGGCTCCCAGACCGAAGCCTCCTTCGAGACCGAGGTCACCCTGACCCCGGGCATCAACTACATCACCGTCTTCGCCCGCGAGTCCGATGACGTCATCTCTCGCGAGACCTTCGTGGTGAGGCGCGACGGCCCCGACGGGGCGCACCTCGAGACGCCCCAGTACGACGACCATGCATTCGGCGCATTCGACGACGTCCCGTAAGGGCGCGGGGCGGAGCTAGATCCCTAGGGTCGCGGCGAGTTCTTCCGAGGACATCGCCGTGACGCGCTCGAGGCGGGCGAGGAAGCGGCGGTAGTCCTTCATCACCCGGGTGCCGCCGGCGTCGTCGCGTAGGTGAAAATCAGTAATTCGGGTGGCCGTGAACCGTGCGGCGGCGGCCATCGCCGAGAGCCGAAGGGCGCCACGTTCGGCACCGGTGAGGGGCCGGGCCGCGACGTAGGCCCCGATGAGAGCACGGGCGAGGTCCACGTCGAGGTCGTCCCCCCAGCACCAAGCCAGGAAGGTCACGGCGATGTCGTAGACCCTCGCCTCGTCGCTCGCGCTTTCCCAGTCGATGGCCGCCACGATCCGGTCACCTTCGAAGCGCACGTTGTCGCGGAAGAGGTCTCCATGGATGACGCCTCGGGGCAGGTCCCGGGGCAGGTCCCGTTCGACCTCGTCGAGGGCGCCGAGGACCGCGTCGATGACCGGGGTCAGCTCCGCATCTCCGGCGGAGGCGGCCGATTCTAGGCGCCTTCGGACATCCACTGAGGTGAAGCGCCCCTCACGGCGCTCGGGGAAGTCGTCGAGGGCGCGATGGGCCCGAGCCAGAAAGGCGCCGACGGCGGCCGCCCGAGCGACGGTCACGCCGGCCTGGCAGGTCTCGGCGCCCCCCACCAACTCGAAGACCGCCGTGGGCTTGCCTTGGACGCGAACGTCCCCCGGGGCCGGGCCTGCGACCCGCACCGGCACCGGCAGCCCATGGTCTCCGAGGTGGGCAAGGACGGCCCACTCGTAGGCGACCCCGTCGCTCTCCTGTTCTTCGTAGATCCGGCAGAACCAGCGCCCTCGTTCGGTATCTAGGAAGTAGTTGGAGTTGACGCTGCCGGCGGCAATGGGAGTAATTCCCCGCAAATGCCCCAATTCGTGGGCCCCTGCGATGTGCTCCCCATCCGCCGAATCGAGCTTCGTATAGACCGCCATCCGAGGCGCGGGGTAGCACGCTTTACAGCGCGGGGGGACCGGTGGTATGCGCTGGGCATAACTTGCGGAAACGGGGGTGAATTTTGGCTGCGAAGAAGACAAAAAAGGCTGTGAAGAAGCCCGCCAAGAAGGCCTCCAAGAAGGCCGCCAAAAAGCCTACCAAGAAGCCGACCCGCAAGGCTGCCAAGAAGGCCTCTAAGAAGCCCGTCAAGAAGGTCACCAAAAAGGCGACCAAGAAGCCGGTCAAGAAGGCCTCTAAGAAGGCGCCTGCGAA
>QMMC01000512.1 GCA_003647065.1 Deltaproteobacteria bacterium
ATGAGCGGGTCGATGCGCCCCTGGGCCGCTTCTTGAACGAGGGGCGTCGTGCACGCCTCGCGGGGGTCCCGCTTGGGTCCGCCTTCCTCGCCGTCCTCTTCTCCCCCGTCGCCGAAGGCACCCTCGCCGCCATCGGGGTCGAGGTCGTCGCCCATGCCGTCCATGCCATCCATGCCGTCTTCGCCGACGCCGTGGGAGGCATAGCGCTTGAGGTCGAAGGAGCGCAGGCCGGATTCCTGGAGCAGGTACACGGCGTGGCTGTCCTGCTCTTTGAAGAGCTGGATGAGCACGTTGGTCCCGTCGATCTTCTTCATCTCGCTGGAGATGGCGTGGATCGCTGCGCGCTGAAGCACGCGCTCGACGCCGACCGTCTGCTGGGGCTCGGAGCGGCCCAAGTCTTCGGGCAGGGGATCCATGGTGTCCGCGAAGAACTCTTCGAGGGCCCCGCGGAGTTGTTCTCGGTTGCCTCCGCAGGCGCTGATGGCCTTCTTGGCTTTCGGGTCGTCGACGAGCGCGAGGAGCAGATGCTCGATGGTGACGTATTCGTGGCGCCGCTCGGCGGCCCCTTCGAAGGCCGCGCGGATGGTGTCTTGTAGTTCGCGGGTGAGGGTCGGGCCGGCCATTCAGTTCTCCGGTTCCATGGTGAGCCTCAGGGGGAACTCGTACTGGTTCGCGAGTTGCTCGACGCGCAGGACCTTCGTCTCGGCGATTTCCCGGGTGTAGACCCCGGCCACGCCGAGCCCGTTTTGGTGCACGTGCATCATCACCTGCACGGCGTCGCTCTCGGACTTGTGGAAAATGTGCCGGAGGACCTCCACGACGAATTCCCGGGTCGTGTAGTCGTCGTTGTGCATGAGCACCTTGAAAAGGCGCGGGCGGGCGACCTTCTTGTCAGCCTTCGGGCGGGTGACCACCCCCTCGTCGTTCTCGTAGCGATTGGCCATGCGAGGCTCATTTAACACTTCTCTCGGGGGGCCGCATCCAGCCAGGCCTCCCGGACCGCCTGGCCCAGTTCGTCGAGGCTCACGCTTTGGTAACGGGGCTGGAGTCGGAGGGGCGGGGCATCCCGCCGGGACACGCAAACCACCAGTTTTTCTTCGTCGATTTCCACGTCGGTCACGTTGGTCCACCCGATATGGTGCCGGACCGAGCCGTCCGCCAGCCTCAGACCGTCGGTATCGAGGGATAGGTGGTCTGCCCTGTGATCGCGCAAATAGGCTGCGGTACGCACGGAAGCCGCGATCCATCCAAGGGCCACTAGGACGCTGATCGCCCCGACGGCAATGGCGAGGCCGCTGGGCTCCGAGGCCAAGAGCCAGCCGTTGGCCGCCAAGATGACGACCGCTGAGGCGAGGCGTAGGCGGCGGGTAGCGACCACTGCGGACCGGTCCAGGAGGAAGCGACGCGCGAGGATCACCGTATGACCAACCGCAGGAAGAAGTCCGCGTTGGTATCGTTGCGGATGGTCACGAAGCTGTCGTCGACGGAGACGATGCGGGCCGTGTCTCCTGCCGTGAGGGCGGCGCCGGAGCCGTCTTCTTCGAAGCTCAGATAGACCAGCACCGTCGAGGGCTCCCGCCCCAGTTCGTGTTCCAAGATGAGGGTGGCCTGGCCCGAGTAACGCAGCCACGGGTCGCCGAGCCAGCCCACGCTCTGCCAGGAGTCGTCGTCGGTGGTCCCGGCGCTCGGCGGGTAGTCGGCGGGCCCCACCTCGATGACTTGAGGCGGCAGCTTCGTATCGCAGCCCCCAAGGGCGGCCGCGCCCAGGATGGCCAGCACGGGGACCAGCACGATGGCCAAGGCAGAAGCGGGGCGGGCGGTGAGGCTGGAGGCAATCATGGGCTGGTGAAGTAATCGCGGAGGGCGTCGACGAGGCCGTCGTTCGTATATTCGGTGGCCGTGACGTGTACCCGGAGGCCGAGGCGAACAGCTGTGCGCGTGGTGATCGGCCCGATCGAGGCCACCGTCAAGGGGGCGAGGGCTTCGGCGGCGCTCGGTCCCCCTTCGGCCTCGAGGAGGGCGCAGAGGTTTTCGACCGTCGACGAGGCGGTGAAGGTGACCACATCGACGTCGCCGCCCCGGATCAGGTCCCGGATTCGTGCGCTTTCGTCTTCGGTCGGCGGGAGATTCCGGTAGGCCGCAACGACGTCGACGTGGGCGCCGGCGGCCCTCAGGGTTTCGGGGAGGATCTCCCGGGCGACGGCGGCCCGGGGCAGGAGAACCCGTACCCCATCGAGGTCTCCGTCGTGGGCCCCGAGGACGATCTTCGCGACCTCCTCGCCCCGGTATTCGGCGGGCACGTGGTCAGGCACGACCCCTTCACGACGGAGGGCCCGGGCGGTCCCCGGACCGATGGCGACGACCAAGGCGCTGCCGATGCGCCGGGCATCCCCGCCCTGGGCCCGGAGCTCGGTGAAGAAGCGCTCGACCCCGTTTTTACTGGTGAAGAGCACCCAGTCGTAGGTGCCGACCTCCCGGGCTGCATCCCGGAGGGCAGCGGAGTCCGCTGGATCTTCGATGCGGATGGTCGGGGCCAGGACCGATGCGGCTCCCTCGTCGCGGAGACGGGAGCTGAGCGCTGCGGCCTGGCCGCTGGGCCTCGTGACCAGGACCCGTTTGCCGAAGAGCGGCATGGTGTCGAACCAGCGCAGCTCGTCCCGGAGCGCGACGACCGGGCCGACGATGGTCAGCGCCGGGGCACCGAGGCCGGCTTCCCGGGCCCGGTCGGCGATGGTGGCCACCGTGCCGACGACGGTGCGCTGGCTCGGCAGAGATGCGCTTTGCACCACACACGCGGGAGTCTCAGGGGCGCGACCGTGGTCCACTAGGAGCTCCATGAGGCTGCCGAGTTTGCGCAGGCCCATGAAAATCACGAGGGTCTCGGTGGCCGTCGCGAGCTTTGCCCAGTCGTGGGAACTCCGGTCTTTTTCGGGGCTCTCGGTCGCCGTGACGTAGGAGACCGAGCTCGAGAGCTCGCGATGGGTCAGGCTCACCCCGGCGTAGGCGGCGGCGACCAGGGGGGAGGGCACCCCCGGGACTACCTCGAAGGGCACCCCGGCGCGTCTCAGGTGGGCGGCTTCTTCGGACCCGCGACCGAAGAGGTAAGGGTCGCCGCCCTTGAGGCGGACGACGGATCGGCCCCCCTGGGCCTCGGTGACCAGGCGTTCGTTGATGCGCTCCTGGCGAGCCGAGGCCTCGCCGGCGCGCTTGCCTACGAAGACGAGGTCCGCGTCGGGGCGGCAATGGGTGAGCAGGTCCGGATGGACCAGGGCGTCGTAGAGCACGACGTCGGCCTCTTCGAGGCGCCGAAGGGCCCGGGCGGTGATCAATCCCGGGTCGCCGGGGCCGGCGCCCAGCAGGTAGACCTTGCCCATCATGCCGGGAGGATACGGGGCTTTCGCCGTTTGTCAGGCCTCTGTGAAATCTCTCGGGGCATCGGGCCGCCGTGGCCCCGATCCCTCCGCGTGCTACTCCGTCCTCGTGGCGCGGGGCACCAAAGCTCACGGGATTGTTGGTATCTCGTCGGGGATCGTGATGAGCACCCTGATCGGCTGCGGGGCCGCGGGGTCGGCCCCCGAGGCCGTCGCCGAAGGGCCCCGGGAGACCCCCGAGAACGCGGAAACGGTAGCAGTGGACCCCTTCATCGGCGCCGAGGCCCACGTGTCTTCCCCCGAGGTGCGACTTTTGGGGATCGATGAGGCCCAAGTGCGGGTCCGTGTGCAGGTCGCCCGGGAAGAGTTCGACCGAGAGCGAGGGCTCATGTTCCGGCGTCACCTCGACGCGGACGCCGGTATGCTCTTTGTTTTCGAGCAGATGGAGCCTTTGAGCTTCTGGATGGAGAACACCTTCATCCCCTTGGATGTTCTCTTCATCGACGGCGAGGGACGAATCGTTGGAATCGTTACCGATACCGTTCCCCTCACCCAAGATCTCATCGAAGTCGACGCACCGTCTCAATACGTTCTCGAGGTCAACGCCGGCTTCGTTCGCCGCCACGGCATCGAAGCGGGTAGCCAGGTCGAGCTCATCGGCGTATCTCTCCCGGCAGGAGCCCCATGAAAGCCCCCGAATCTCAGTTTCGCAGTTTGACGATCCTTGCGCTCTGCCTCGCCCTGACATTCTCCGTCCTGGGCACTGCCTGCGACGACGAAGGCCAGCAGGAGGAAGAGACCGCCGCCCAACGCGCCAGCCGAACCGAACGCGGGGGGACGGATGCTCCAGCGGTGCGGACGCCGGATGGCTACGACATCGTTTTTGCGAATCCCTCGCCCCGAAGTCGCGCCGCCGCCGACCGCCGGGCGGCCGCTGAGCGTGAACGCCAGGAGACCCTCGACGAGCAGCTCGTGCGCACTCCGAACGCGCCCGATCCCCACGACGGGCCCTTTACCCTCGAAGAGGCGGTCGTCGGTCTTCCGATCGATGGCGACTTGGTCGCCGAGCTCAACACCGACCTCGGGACCATTTTCTGCGACCTCCATGCCGAGCGGGTTCCGAACACCGTCGCGAATTTCATCGGCCTCGCCCGAGGGATTCGCCCCTTCTGGGACGCCCGGGCTGGGCAGTGGGTGACGCGCCCGGCTTACCGGATGACCAAGTTCGACCGCGTCATCCCGGGGTTCATGGTTCAGGGCGGCGACTACCTCGGCGATGGAAGCGGCACCGTCGGCTACACCATCGACGACGAGATTCACGACTCGCTTCAACTGCACGACCGGGCTGGCATGCTCTGCATGGCGCCCCCCGAGGCGAATCAGAACGGCGCCCAGTTCTTCATCACGGACGGCCCCGCTCCGCACCTCGATGGCAGCTACACCATCTTCGGTCAGTGTCGGCCTGAAGAGATCGTCAGCAACATCGCCCGGGCACCGCAGTCCGGGAGCCCAGAGAACTCACCCCTCACCGACATCGTCATCGAGCGCATCCTGATCCGGCGGGTCGCCGGCGGCGCCCAGAACGCTCGGCGCAGTCAGCCGCGCCTGCCCGATGGTTACGACCCCGAAAACCCCGACCGCGGAGCTTCCCCCGGTCCATCGGAGCTCCGCGGGCGCCGCGAAGAGCGCATTCGACAGATGCAGGAGGCTGGCCGGCTTCCCAGCCCAGGTCACGAAGGTCACGGGCACTAACCGCCGTGGGCACCGGTGAAGACACTATGAACGACGAAGAGACGCCGCGGGAAGGTTCCGAGTTCCCGCCCGAGGACGAGGATGGCAAGCGCCGTCGGCGCCTCGAGGGCATGCTCGGGGGGGCAATCCGCAAGGGCCTCGAGAAGGGCATCGAGGCCAGCATCGGCACCTTCACCAAGACCGACAACGTCTTCCGTGAGCTCGTCGGTGAGAACGTCAAGCTGCCGAAGGAGATCGTCAGCTACATTTTTACGCAGGTCGACGAGACGAAGAATGGAATGGTCCGGGTCGTTGCCGGGGAGGTTCGCGACTTTCTCCAGGCGACCGACATCGCGACCGAGATGCAAAAGGCGCTGACCAGCCTCTCCTTCGAGATCAAGACGGAGATCCGCTTCATCCCCAATGACTCGGGCGGAGTGAAGCCCGAGGTCAAAGCGGAGATCAGCCCCAAGAAGAGTGACAAGGCCAAGAAGCGCCGCGGGCGCAAGAGCTCTCCCCCGGAGGCCGGGGACCCGGCCGATGCCGACGCGGATCACTTCGACGAAAGCTGACCGGCCTTGGGCGAGATTCTGTTCATCTCCAAGCCGGTCGCCCCGCCTTGGAACGACAGCTCCAAGAACCTGGTCTACGACCTTTCGCGAAGCTTGAGTCGGCATGCTCCTCGGGTGCTATCCCACCGCGGGGCGAGCCTCGACCTCCCCGCCGGCGCCGTCGTGGAGACCCTGTACAAGGAGACCGCCGGCGGGTTTTCTCCGCCCCTCGTCGACAACTTGAAGGTCCTCGGTCGTCTCGCCGTCGGCCCCCGGGCC
>QMMC01000513.1 GCA_003647065.1 Deltaproteobacteria bacterium
TCTTCTTCCTCTTCCTCCAATTCCTGCACCCGCTCCACCGCCTCTACCCGGCGCGTAACCAGCAACTGTGCGCGGGCTTCGCCATGAGCATCGAAGACGCGCTGGCGCATTGCGTCGTCCCGGGCGTCGACCTCGCGCAGCGCGGCGAGTTGGCTCGGCGTCTGGACGCGATCCGCGGCGCTCTCGAAGACTTCGGCGTCGGTCGTCACGCCCTCCCATTCGATGGGCTCACGCATGATCAGGCGACTGTGGGCTCGGGAGTCGAGGGGCCCGAGGGCTTCTTCGGCCTTGGCGCGCTCTTCGCCGGCGAGGACGTCGACTCGCTCCGCGACCAACTTCCGAGCGTGCTTCATCCGCGCCTTGGATTCTTCGCGGTGGTCGTCGCCCTCGGTCGATGCGAGGGCGAAGACATTTTCGAGCCATTCGTCGACGAGGCCATTCGTCACCCGGCTCGTCGTCGGCGCGCGACGCAGGGGCATCAGGAGCCACTCCCATAGGCGGGGCTGGGCGCTCGCGAAGTAGCGCACGCGCGCCGCTATCTCGATGAGTATGGGCTCGGCCTCGGGGCTACTCGCCGAGAGCTGGGCGCCCCGGTCCCGGAGTGTCCTGAGGAGCGGCTGGGCACGTTCGCAGTCCGCCGCCGACAAACCCCGGCGCCACGGCGAGGCGAGGATGGCGAGCTGCTCGTTGACGAGGTCGACGAGAATCGCCCGGGCCTCGGGCCACGGGTCACCCCCCTCGGCAAGGACGGCCCCGAGACGCGCGAGCTTCTCCTCGAAGTCCCGGGCGAGGAGCAGGGCCTGGGTGAAGTGCGGACCCTCGATGTCCTCCGGGAGCGCCTGACCGAGGCGCCCGCCGACGTGGACTAGGTGGCCCCGAGCGGCTTCGAGGGTGGCGCGCACTTCGATCTCGCCGAGCTTCCAACGCTTGGCCAAGCCGATGGAACCGACCTCCTCGGGCAGAAACCGAGGCGTCACGACGAAACGACGGTTGGGATATTCGTGGCGCAAGCGCTCCGAGAGGGATATGGCGCGCCTCTCGAGAATCGCCTCGGTTGGCGGCTCGAACCAAAAACCGATGTGATGCACGTCGGTCACCTCGTGGACCTGGACCTCGCCCTGGCCGTGGAGGTCCCGGAGACCGGCGACGGCCTTCCAGAGGGCGTCGGGGCTGTCTCGATGGGCGCTCGGCCGGGCGCCGTCGTCGGGGGTGAGCCAGCGGCTGATGTCGAGGTCGCCGGCCTCGCCGCCGAAGACCGCGAGGGACACGTCCTTTTCGTTCATGGCGAAGAGCGCGTCGCGGTCGAGGAGCCGGTGCGGGCGCACGGGCCCCGCAGCCGAGTCGATTTCGGCGTCGAGGACGGCGATGGTACCGCCGGCCACGTGTTCGAGAAGCGAGCTCTCTGCTCGGCCTTGGCGCAGCGCCAGGTGGCCCTCGAGGGAGACGTCCCAAACCGCCATGCGAAGGCCGAGGCGCGCGGCCAGCCGCTCCCACGCCTCGAGCTGCTCCCGGGTCGTCCGGTGACTGGTCACCAGGAGCAGGTCACACCCTTCCACCCGACGATAGCGACGCGCGACGCGCCATTCGAACTCTCGCAGCTGAATCGGCCGCACTTCGCCGCCCCGGGGTCGCTCCATTTCCAAAGACAAGCGCAGGGTCACGCTCCGATAGGCCGGGGCGTCGGGGGTGAGGGCGAGGGTGGCCTCGAAGGGCAACGCCTCCCCCGCCCCGATGACTGGGACGGGGCAGAGCCACCCGTCATCCCACGGCAGCGGGTTGCCGTCCCCATCCCGCAAGGAAGCGTGCTCGGGTCCGAGCTCGGACTCGCGCGAGCGGAGGTGAAAGCGAACCCGACGACCCACGTCCCCATCGGCCCCGAAGGCACGGGTGCTGACGCTGCGCATCTCGAAGAGCACGCGCGCCGCCTCCCCCGGGGCGAGGGCGTGGAGGCTCTCGATGGCGCTCACCTCGAGGGGGAAGCGCACGTGCACGGCGCCCTGGGGGTCTTCGGGCCCGTGGTAGCCCTCGAAGTCGCGGAAGGCGGCCGGTAGGACCGCGCCGTGGAGGATGTGGTCAAAGGCCTCGAAGGGCTCGCCAGGGAGGTTCGGCCGCCAGTCCCGGACGGTGAAAAAGAGGCTGCCCGGGACCTCGGCGACCTCGCCGGCGCCGAGGGACTTGGAAAGCACCAGGTGGTCGTCTTCGTCGGGCCAGACCCACCCGCTCGACTCGAGGCTCAGGCAGACGTCGTGGTTCCGGGGAGTCGGCATGCCGCCGAAGTTCAGAACCATCAGCCCGGACACCTCGACGCGCTCGTCGGGCTCGTAGACGCCGTCCTCGTTGGCGCTGGCATGCTGGAACGAGAGCAGCCGTAGCCGATAGCGATCCTCGTAGTGGGCAACCTGCCCGTCGGCGTGCACGGCGATGCGGAACACACCGTCCGCGCCCTCGGCGCCAGCGGTGAGCCGGGCGTTTCCGTCGTAGCCCGAGGACCCCGTGTGCCCCCGAGAGCCGCCCGGGTTCGAGTGATGCCTGGTCCGGGTCTGCGAGTTGCCCTGGGAGTCCTGATAGCTCTCGGTCGTGGTCCAGCTGTAGCTGCTCCCTCCGGAGCCGCCCGGCCCCCCCGCCCCGCCCGCGCCGTTGACCCCTGCAGCCCCCCCATGGCCGCCCCGGACGTCGTTCCGAACCAACATGAGCAGGTGAGTGTCATCGGCGGAAACCGCGATCTCCACCCGGCCGCCGCGCCCTCCGGCGGCGCCGCTGCTGCCATCACCGCCGTCGCCCCCGCGGCCCCCGGACCCGCCATCGGAGCCGCTACTGTATCGCGTCGCGTCGCTGCCATTGCTCCCGCGGTAGCCTGAGCCACCGCTTCCCCCAACGCCCCCCGCGCCGCCCAATCCACCGTGGGCATCGAGGTAAATCAATCCCCCATCGTCGAACTCCACCTCTCGTTCGACCTCGCGGCGTTCGCCCCCGGCCACGACGAGCCAACCATCGAGGGCGAGCATCTGGTCCCCGTCGAGGGCATGGCGCCGGAGGCGCACGCTCATCGAGCCACCGCCCTGCCCTCCCTCGGCTGGGCCCGCATCTCCCCCGGGGCCACCGGTCCCCCCGTGGCTCCCGTCGGCTGCCCGAGAGCCCGCGGACCCCGCCGCCCCGAGCGTCAAGAGGCTCCTCTTCGGGTCGTCGTCCCGTTCGTGAACGATGTCGGACGCTGGTTGACGGTAGACCATGAAGGCGTCCTCCGTCGTACCACGGTTAGACGAGTGACGTCGCGGCTGCACCCGAGACCGTCGGCGCGTGCCGGAGCCGCGGCGCCTCGCCGAAGGCAAAGCGCCGCTGCGAAGACCGCGTGATGAGCTTCGTAACCGGGTCGTCTCCGAGATAGAAGTCGATGACCAACTCGCAGGTCGTGAGATCGTAGAAGGCGTGCCACAGGGTGCGCGCCAGGCTGGCCCCGGCGTACTGGCCGACACCCGCCGGAGCGGTCGCCGCAACCCGGCGGCTCGCAGCCTCGATGTCCGAGAGCCGGTGCAGAGGACCGTTGTCCTCGATGGCGCAGTCGAGGGTCGCTCTTCGTCCAACCGACTCCTATACATGGTCGGCCACCCGGTCGTGGTCGTAGAGGAGGTGATTGGTGACCGTCGATACCCGTGACGCGTCTCCTTCGATGAGGCGGGGCTCATCGCTGAACCCGAGCTCCCAGACGAAGGAGTCCCCGGCGCTGTCGGCGACCATGTAGTGGCAAGGCACATCGACGTAGAACTGAGGCGTTCGGGCCAGGGCGGCGCGCGCTTCTTCGGCGTTGCGACACGTCTCCAGAAGCCAGCGCACCATCTGAATCTCGCTGATGCCGACGCCGCTCGTGCGCAGCGGCCGATATGCGCCGCTGAGCGTTTCGGCATCGGCGAGCAACGCGACGGAGAGGCCTTCGGAGTTGATCCCGTCCGTTGCGCCGCCGAGCAGTTCGTAGGTACAGAGAGAGAGCGTCGAATAGCCGACGTCAGGATGCAGTTCGAGGATGAACGGCCGCGACGTCGCCGGCGCTTCCCCGGCGAGGGGCGTCCCTCTCAGCAGTTCAGTCGCTCCGCCGGTGGAGAAGTCGTAGTTGCGGGCGAGGATCGCGTGGCCTCCCGAGACCGCGCGGGGCGGATAGAACGCCACCGAACAGCCCGGGACCGCCCACTGGTAGTAGAGAAAGCTCGTATCGCGACCATCGTCGTCGGCGGGGATGCCGTACACGTCGGCCACGCCCCGGGCGCGCTCCCGGTGGCCGGGCCAATGCTCTTCGAGGAAGGCCTTCTGGGCTCGGGTCGCGGCGGGATCGGTCCACGGCTCCTTGCGACAGCCGAGGCGGTCCCGCGCCAACTCCGCGAGGTGGCGCCCGATGGCACGATTGGAACCGCCGAGGACGAGATGCCGCACCTCCATGAAGTCGTCAGGGCCCCCGGCGACGACGTGCTCTCTGCAAATGGCGAGTCGGTCCTTCATGGCATTTGTCCTTCCTGGCCCGATCGCATCGGGTCCATCCACTCCGCCACCGACGCGACATCGGCTCCTGCGGCTCGCATCTTTCGCAACCCGGCGTCGCGGCCGCGTTGCCCGGCGGCGCCCACAGCGTCCGAGAGCACCGTGACTCGCAGCCCGCGCTTCAGCGCCCCGGCCGTGGTGGCCCGAATACACGCGTCGGCATAGACACCGGCGAGGGCCACCGAATCCACGCCCTCGGCCGCGAGCCACTCCCCGAGTTCTTCGTTGCAGAAGGCACTCCCGCGCCACTTCTCGAAGGCCGGTGCGCCTGGCAGCACATCGACCCGGGGATCGAGCTCGGTCCCGGGCCGGCCCCGAACACAGCACCCACCTCGAAATAGATTGCCGGGGTCCCAGGGCCGGAACTCGTTGGTGATGTAGACGACGGGGATGCCGCGCTCCCGAGCCCCGGCGATGGCCTGGTTGGTCTTGGCGAGGACATCGACCACTTGGTCCTGGGCCACCGGGAATCGCCCCTCGGCATCGAGAAGGTCCGTCTGCATGTCGATGACGAAGAGTGCTTCAGTCATGGCGAATGCTCCTCGCTGCCGATCCCTGCCCAAACGAGGTCGAGGGCGCGGCGGTATCGGCGCGCGACGACGCGCTGCGACCTGGTGCTCGCCGGCACGCCAAAGAAGACCGCTACGAGGGTCCAGACAGCATCCGTGACGGAGGCGCCCACGGGCAGCTCGCCGCGGGCCTTCGCACGGTTGATCGCCAGGGCCATGAGGTCCTGAACCGGCACCGGTTTCATGTCCCACGCCAGAGGCTCGTCGCCGAAGTACATCATCAACTCGGACCGCGTCGGGGGCGCCCCCCGAGGCGGCGCCTCGGCGCGCATCTGGTGAGCGATGATTTCGTGCATCACCCGCGGCGACCGCTTCATCTGCCGAGCGGTCTCCTCGAAGACGAGGGCCGCGATACCCTTGCCGCTGAGCGACTCGTCCGCCGCCCGCACCCCGAGACCGATACTCCAGAGCGCGACGAAGAGCACCAGGGGGTCCTCCTTGCGGGGGAAGTACTTGAAGAAAGTGGGCTCCGAGATGCCCACCTCTTGGCAGAGCGAGCGCACGGTGATCTCGTCGAAGGGCCGTTCGCGCAACGCCTCGATGAGCGCCTCGACCAGACCGAGGCGGGTCTTCGCGGCCTTTCGCTCACGAAGAGGCAGTTCCTGCAGGTGGGCGGCGACTGTCATGCCCAGAACATGGGCACGCACAAACCTTTAGTCAACTTAACTTTCTTAGACGACCACAGTTCTCCCACTCGACGCCCCCCCCCCCAAATGCCAAAGAGCCCCCCCCGCAACCCCCTGGGGGCCCCCCACGCACTTCGACCGGGTGATTCCGTACCGCTGGATCCACCCGCCCCCGCCCCGCCTCTCCTCCCCCCGGCGTTCCCCCCCA
>QMMC01000514.1 GCA_003647065.1 Deltaproteobacteria bacterium
CCGCGCTCCCCCTCGAAGACCCCGTCTTCGAGCACGAAGGTGCCCGCCGGGGTGAACCACGTATCGTACCAAGTCCGATAGAACACCTCGGTGGCGCCCTCGCGGAGCAGGTAGCGCACCTCGTCGAGGTCGAGGTCGAGATCGTTTCCTTCGATCCGTGCGCGGAGCGCGACTTCGGCTTCCTCGAGGTCGGGTCCCCGGGAGCCGACGGCAAGGGCCCCGAGGGTCACCCGAAAGAGGCGCCCGCCGATCGGTACCCGCCCCGACACCTGGACCTCGAGGGCACCGCCCTCTCGTTCCGACCTCACGGTGACGTCGGTCCCATCGGTCCCGATGAACCGAAAGCCAAGGGCGTGGTCCTCTTCGTGAAACGACGGTCCGACTCGGCCGCGGACGAAATCGATCTGACATTCGCCGTCGGGCATGGCGTCGGCCGCCCCCCCCGCCGAGGGCCCACAGAGCCGCGGTGCGCGTTCGTAGAGCCCCCAAGCGTCACGGCCGACCGCAATCGCGGTAGCCAACTCCGTATGGGCCGGGCTCGCTTCGGCGCAGCCGGCGACGGTGGGCGTGGAGAAGAGGGTGATCAGCGCGAGGGTCGACCAGGGGCGATGGTGTTGGGGTTTCATACCTCCGTATCGGCCGCTGCCGGCGTCAGTTGTTCGCTTTCTGAGCATTCCTCTTCGAAGATGGCGCCGTGCTCCAGAACCTCATTGGCACCGCCCTCCACCCCAGGGCCACGATGACCCGCCTCGCGGACGCACCACCGAAGGCCGGCCTCGGGCCGGTGCTCCTCGCCGGGGCTGCCTGGGCCGCCTTCAGCGCCGTCCTCGCCGCCGGCGGCTACGCGCCGAGCCGCCCGGCACCGATGATCGACGGCAGCGTCCACTACCTCGCCCAATCGTTCTTCGTCACCCCGCTCTTCCTCCTGGCCTGGGCCGTCATGAGCGCGACCTCGGCCTTCGTAGCCCGCCGCTACGGCGCCTCCACCTCAGCAGCCATGCTCGCCGCCCCCCTCGGCTTCGCCTACGGCGTCCCCCTCGTCGTCGCCTGGGCCCTCCCCGACGCCATACTCTTCTCCATCGTCGGCTTCGACGCCCTCGGCCCCCTCGTCCGAATCATCGGCCCCTTCACCGCCCTCTACATGGCCTCCCTCAGCGCCCTCGCAGTCCGAAGCGCCACCGCACTCCCCTGGCCCCGAGCCATCGTCACCGCCCTCGCCGGCCTAGTCGCCCAAGGCATCCTCGCCGGCTGGGCCCTCCGATAAGGGGGACGGTATAAACTTTCTCACTTTCTCTCGCCCACGTTAGCCACGCAACTGGCGCGCTCTCGGCCCGAAAAGGGCACATGCCCCGCCAAGCCCGACTCATTCCCCCCGGTGTCGTCGTTCACATCGTGTGTCGATTCGTGAACTCGGAGTTTCGCATTCGCGACTCCAACGCCCGAGACGACTACCTCGTGCGATTGGGCACCGTCGCCGAGCGAACTGACTGGGAGATTATCCACTTCGCGGTGATGAGCACCCACATCCATCTCATCGGGGTCTCCGGCGAGCAGGATCTCGAGGGCTTCATCAAGCCGCTCCACATCGGCACGGCGTCCGCACTGAACAAGGCACAGAACCGCCACGGCCCCGTATTCGCCGGCCGGCCTAACACGGTCATCTGCGCGAACCGAGCTGTCGGTTACGTGATCGCGTACGTCAGCAACAACCCGCGACGAGCAGGCCTGGTCGAAGTCGCTCGCGATTCACAGTGGACTTCTCACGACCTCTACTTGGATCCCGGCTCCGCACCCAAGTGGCTTCAGGTCGAGCGCGGCCTCGAACTTGCCGGTTTCAGTACCAGCGAGAAAGGGAGGCGTGGCTTCGACGATTTCGTCAATTCGCTTCGATGGGAGCCCCGCAACGACGCCCTGAGCGAGCGAGCCCTACCCTCCCTCAGGCGCAAAGCGAGAGAGAAGGTCGGGGCCCCCGTGGAACTCGGAGTCCCGGTCGTCGACATGAGCGAATCGGGGTTGGTGAGCGCCGTCTCCCTGGTAACGAGAGTCGATGTACCGGTCCGGCCACGAGGGCATTTCTCCCTCGAAGATGTGCTGGCGGTGGTCGCCGGTGAGCTGAGCCTAGCGCCCGCTGACCTGCGATCCCGGGATCGCCGGCGCGAACTGTGCGCCGGGCGGCGGGTCGCGGTGCTCGTCTGGGTCCGGTACTTGAACCGCCCTTCCAGTGAGATCGCTGGCTATCTCGGCATCTCGACCAGTGCGGCGTCCGGACTACTGCACCGCCGCCCCGACGCGTGCCGGGCACTCCAGCCCGTCGCGGAGGGCGTGGTGGCTAAGCTCATCGCCAGCTGAACCGGCTTTGTAGCGCGGAAACCTGAGTAAACATGCACCCGCAGGCAGGTCCGGAGTCTGATCTGCAAAAGTGAGAAAGTTTATACCGTCCCCGGTTAACACTACGATTCGGGGCGGTGATGAAGGAGCTGGGGCAATGTGGGCCGTATACGCTGCGGCGTTGGGTGGCCGCGGGGGGGATGGGGGAGGTGTTTCTCTCCCATGGGCCGACGCCTCGGGGGCCGGGGCCAGTGGCGGTGAAGCGTCTGCTGCCGCAGGCCAAGGACGACCCGATCTTCGTGCAGATGTTTCTCGACGAGGGGCGCCTGGTGAAAGGGCTCCGGCATCCGAACATCTGCGCGGTCTACGACCTCGGTGAAGACCACGGCCAGTATTACATCGCGATGGAGTGGGCCGATGGGGTCTCGCTCGAGCAACTCATCACCCGGGCCCGGGGCCGCGGGGGGCTGCCGGTCGAAGCCGTCGCACGCATCATCGCCGACATCGCCAATGCCCTCGACTACGCCCACCGATTTCGCGATGAGCAGGACCGCTTCCTGGCGATCGTTCACCGGGACGTGAGCCCTCCGAACATCATGATCGGCCTCCGGGGTCGAGTGAAGCTCCTCGACTTCGGCTTGGCCAAGGCGCGCAGCCAGCTCACCAAGACCCAACCGGGAACTGTGAAAGGCAAGTTCGGCTACCTCGCCCCGGAGCAACTGACGGGCGACGTCGACGCTCGCACCGACGTGTTCGCCCTGGGCCTCTGCATGTACGAAGCGATGACCGGCGAGGCGTTCTTCAATCAAGAGACCGCCGCCGAGACGGTGATGAACATCCGCGCCTACACCTCGCCGCCTTCGGCCATTCCGAAGCGGCGGGAGGTCTGGCCCGAGCTCGACGCAGTGATCAAACGAGCCCTCTGGCCGCGGAGGGAGCTGCGGTTTCAGTCCGCCGGCGAGATGCGCAACGCCATCGAGCAAGCCCTCCTCGATCGACGCCAGCGTGTCGATGCAAAGCGCCTCGAGAGCGTCGTCCGCGAGCTCTTCCCCGAGAAGAAGCCCCTCGAAGACTCGGTCGCCCCGCCGCCGATAGCGCCGACGCCCATTGCCAGCGCCAAAGACCTCGATGAGCTCGAAGTAATGGAAGAGCTCGAACTCATCACCCTGCCCAAGACCCTGAAGAAGAACGGGCTCGTCATCGCCGTGATCGCGTTCGGCGCGGTGCTCTTGATCAGTGCCGCCGCGCTTCTGCTCTTGTAGAGCTATTCGTCGTAGAGAAAGCGCAGCACGTCGGTCCGGCTGAGGATGCCGACCACGCGGTCGTTGCGCATGACTGGGAGCCGCCCCACGTCGCGCTCGGTCATCCGCTCGAGGGCACCTTCGAGGGAGACGTCCTCGGCGATGGTGTGCACCCGGGACGCCATACAGCTCGAGACGGGCAGCGCGAGGCGACCGTCTCGGGCAGCCTTTTCCACGTCGCGGCGAGAGATGATGCCGACGAGCTCGCCCCCGCGCAGGACAGGTACCCCCGTGTGCTGCCAGGTCCGGAGCGATTGCTCGAGGTCGGACAACGGCAGCTCTGGCGGCACGGTGCGCACCGGGGTCGACATCACGTCCCGAACGAGGCGAGGCCGCGGGGCCTGCTCGGTGAGGGCCCGGATGATGGCATCCTGGACTTCCGCTGGGCCCTGCCCTTTGACCCGAGCCGCCCCGGCCGGAGCGTGACCGCCACCGCCAATGCCGCGAAGCGCAGCGCCCACGTCGATCCAATCGGAGCGCGCCCGACCGACCACCTGAACCGCCTTGGACTTCACGAAAAAGAGCGCGAAGAGCGCGTGGTGGCCGAGGAGAGCCAGCGCCTCCGAGGCTACGACGTCGATTCCGTCGATGTCCCTATCGAGAACCACGATGGAGAAACAAACCTCCAGGCGGCCGACGCAACGCACCTCTGCGGCCTCGAGCACCTCCGCGAGGGCCCGCCTCTGGTCGGGGGTCATGGGCGCGCTGAGGTAGCGATTGAGCACCGCGAGGCTCGCCCCCTGGTCCATGAGCCAAGCCACGGCGCGAGCATCCCGGGCGGTGCTGGTCGCGTGGACCAGGGAGCCGGTGTCGGTGTGGATGCCCAAGGCAAAGAGGGTCGCCTCGACGGCGTCGATGGGCACCGCCCCCTCACGCATCGCCTCGACCAAGAGCGTCGTCGCCGAGCCGACCTTCGCCACGACCTCCTCGTCTCCGACGAGGTCGTCCGAGGTGGCGCCGTGATGATCCCAGACAGTCACCCGGAGCAGAGGGTCCCCAGCGTCGATCCGGGCGAGGAGCTCGGCGACGTCAGACAGCCGGCTTCGGCGCCGAACATCGACGACGATGAGATGCCGAACGGCGGCCTGGTCGACCTCCGACGCGCGGATGAAACGGAAACGATCTTTGTGCAGGGCGAGAAACTCGCGCACGTTGCGGCCGAGGCGCGGGCCCATGACGACTCTGGCCTCGGGGTAGAGCTTCTGGGCCGCCACCGCCGACGCAAAGGCGTCGAAGTCCGCGAGATCGTGGGTGACGATGATCTCCAAGGCAGCGCCTCAGCCGAAGGGCTCACACCGCACGCCGCGGAACGTCCCGATGTTGTTCATCTCGTAGCACTCGCCGGTCTGGCCGTCGGCGTCGACGACTACCTGGACGTCGGCGCCAGGCGCATCCGCGGGGGGGTCGGCCCAGGTGCAGGTGACGGTCTCGCAGTTACCCGGCTCGAGGACCGTCATCGTGGTCTCAGTGCAGAGCACCGCTGCCCCGGCGCTGGGGTCGCCCTCGTAGAACCCGACGACGACGCCCGCGCCCACGGGCTCGACGCCGCGGTTGCATACGTTGGCGGTGAGGATCGCCCCACCCATCGCATCGCAGGTGAACGGCAACCCGCTCGACGTGAGGTCCGGGGCCGCCCCCGCGATCGCGTCGCCCTGGACGTTTTGACGGAAGTTATTGAGCGCTGGGTCGGTCCAGTTGATCCCCGCCGCACTAGTGCGCGGGACCGTACCGTCCTCATCGATATTGGTGACGTGGTAGGCGTGCTGATTCCAGATGCGCCGGGAGTTCACCCAACGGTCCGCGGCATCTCGATACACACGAATGCCGAGGGTGCCCACGGGCCGAGAAGCCCGACAGGTATTGCCGGTCCCGGGGGTGCCCGCCGGTGGCACCTCGCAGACGATGGCCGCCTCGGCGCAGCCCGGGCCGGTGCAGCACTCGGTATCCGCCGTGCATCGGCACAGGCCCGCATCGCAGACCCCGGAGATGCAATCGGCGCCTTCGGCGCATCGCAGCCCCGGGAAGATGGGGTCGGTATTGCGCGGGCCGAGGCCAAACATGGAGCAATCCCTCCCGAGAGTCGCGGAGCCGCAGTTGTAGTTATCGCCCATGACGATCTCGGCGTTGAAATCACCGTCGACGTCGGCAATGACCGGATTTTCGTACCAGGTGCAGCTCGACCGGGACTGGCTGAAGAGCACGTCCCCGGTCTCGCCGTCGTAGACGCGGAGGAAACACTCGTCGCCGTAGACCGCCTCGGCGCGGCCGTCGCCCTCGAAGTCGAAGACGCTCGA
>QMMC01000515.1 GCA_003647065.1 Deltaproteobacteria bacterium
ACAGATAGGGAATCAGGCGCTTCATGCGCTTCTGATCCGACTTGTCGACCATGTCGTGCTTCTCGAGGCGGCGGAGCCGACGGGCGGACTTGCCGCGCATCAGATGGCTCTTACCGGCCTTCGCCCGGCGCACTCGGCCGCTTCCGGAAACCCGGAGGCGCTTGGCCGCAGCGCGGTTCGTCTTCATCTTAGGCATCGAAATTCCTACCTTTTTACGTTTTGCGAGGTCCCAGCGCGCACGCGGTTCCACGCAGCAGAGGCGGCAACCTAGCCGGAGGGCCCGGAATGTCAAGCGAATCGGCGCCAGGCCCCTCGGCGCGGCGGTAGCGCACCTCGAGGGGGCTAGCGGCGGCTGACACTGACCCAGCTGCCGAAGCGTGCTTTGCGTCCGCAGTGGCAGCAGAGGTACTGGTGGCTGAGCGGGACGACTTCGTAGCTGCGGCATCGGGGGCATCGGAGGCCACGTTCGGCCCGAGCGTGGCGGATGGCAGCGGGGGAGCACGCCCGCTGGCGTGCGGGGTCGGTGTCCGGTGGAGCGGCTTTGGTCGGCTCCGGATCGGCGATGACGGACGCCGGGGTGTCGGCGGTTGGCTCGGGATCAGCGGCGGGAAGCTGGGCGGATGCCCTCGTTTCGGTGGTCGCCCCTTGCGCCTCTTGCGCCCCTTGCGCCTCGGCCCGCGTCTCCTCCGCGGCCGGTGCTTCGCCGGGAGGCTCTGGCACGGGAGCCCCTCCTTCCGTACAGCCAGCCATCAGGAAAGCCACCATGAAGCGAAATGGCGCGCGGTGCATCACTCCCATGCACGGCATTGAAGCACGCGGGGGGGTGATGTTGCAGCGTCCGGTTCAACCCACGAGGCTTTCAGCGCCTCCCGAGTTCTAAACCGCTAGGTCTCCACCTCAGGGCACTGGTGACCCGAAGCGGCTCCAGGCAGACGCACGAAAATCACCCGGTTGTTCGCCTCGTCCCACTGCTCTCTGCCCTCCCTCGGGTCCGGCTGCGATTCGCCATATCCGCAGGGGGCGAGGCGCTCGGCCGGAACACCCATCGCAACGAGTTGGTCTCGAATCGCCTCCGCGATGGCCAGCGACTGACGTGCGTTGAACGAGCCCATGCGTCGCGTATCCGTGTGGACCTGGATTTCGATCTGCAGCTCGGGGCACGCGACCAACCGCCGCGCGACCGGTCCGATGACGGCATCGGCGCCCGGCTCGAGGGCCGGCGCGTAGAGGTCGAACGCAATGCGCCCCGTCGCGTCGATGCGGTCGGGCAAGACCGTCACCCCCTCTGCTTCTTGGGGGCACGCATCGGGTTCGGGTTCGGGAACCCGAGCAGGCTCTGGCACGGGCTGAACCTCAGCGGCGACGGTTTCTGCGATGGGAGCCGCCCCCTCGGGCTCATCGCAAGAGGCCCACAGGACGCAGGACAAGAGCAGACATGAAACCAATTTGGGGTCGCGAAGGTTCACCGGTCGTCCATACCGCGAAAAAACGTCGGGCGTCACTGCGCGCTCGAGACAACCGCCCTGCGAAGGGTGCCTCCACCGCGAGGGCGAACTGCGAGTGAGAACCCGAGTTCACGAATGCAGCCCATCTGCGCCACCAGAAGTAGACCACCCAATGCTCTACCGGCGACAATTGCGGGCGCGATGGTTGGCCGCTGCCTTGCAAGACGGCACCCCGGACCCGGGCTCCCCCCTAGGCGCCCCCTTTCCAAGCTTCGGAGAACCCATGAAACGAACTTTGATTGCGACGCTCCTCACCGCCTTGACCCTCACCGGCGCCGCCTGCACCAGCGGGGTCGACGGCCCCGTCGACACGGGGCTCGATCGGGGCAAGAAGCTGAGCGCGGTCACCGACGCCGAAGCCCAGGCAGCGTGCATGAGCGTCACCACCGAGACCCTCGCGCCCGAGGTGAGCTGGGAGCGTCAGTGCACCGGCGCGGCCGTGTTCGGGACCGCGACGCCAGACGCGTGCGCGGCCGCGCGGACCGGGTGCCTCGAGATGGATCCCCCGCCGCCGGAACCCACCGAGCCCACCGACTGCAGCACGGCGAGCGCGAGCGACCTCGCCGGCTGCGACGCCACGGTCGGACAGTTCGAGGACTGCATGAACGCGAGCTACACCGCCTATATCGATTATATCAACGCGCTCTCGTGCGCCGACGCTGGCATGGAGTTCGACGAACCCAATCCCCCTGAGTGTCAAACCCTCGAGGCCCTCTGCCCCGGCTTCTTCGGCGACGACGAGGTCTGAGGCTCATCGAAGGTCGTGCAGGCGCCTGCCGGTCTCGCGCAGGCGGGCGCCGTCCTCGATGCCTTCGCGCCACTCTCGGGGGATGGCGTCGAGGCCGTTGAAGGCGCCGGAGATCCCGCCGGCGATGCAGCCGATGGTGTCCGAGTCGCCGATGGTGTTCACGGCGGTGAGCACCGTGCGGCGAAAGTCCGCCGGCGAGCGCCAGAAGCACCACAGGGCGGAGGCCACCGCCTCCTCGGCTACCCAGCTCTCCCCGAGGCCCTCTGGGCCGAGGGCCAGCTCCGGCGGGGCGTCGAGCAAGGCGGGGACCTGTTGGAGGCGGCGCCGCAACTCGGGGGACGCCGCGCCGCACTCTTCGAGGAGCGCCGCGTGGATCGTCTTTGGCGTCTGCTTGTAGAGGGCCAGGGAGACCGCGAGGGCGACGGCCGCAGAGGATTCGATGGCGGCTGGGTGACCGTGGGTGAGCACGCTGCTCGCTCGGGCTACTTTGAGCAACTGCTCGCGGTCGCGGCCAAAGCGTAGGCCGATGGGCACGACGCGCATGGGCGCCCCGGCGCCCTTCGAGTCGGCGACGCCCGCCGAACGCAGGGACATTCCCGCGGCGAGGTTCTGACACCCGGTCATGCACGTACTGCCGGGGGCGCGGTCGTTGTCGTCGGAGCGACTCCACTCGACGAAGCGCACGGCGATGGCGGGCATGAGTTCGTCGAACTCTCCACTCGGCACATCGAGGAGCCCGTCGGCGACGGCGAGGCTCATCTGGGTGTCGTCGCTGAAGGTCCCCGGGGGGTGCTCCTTGCCGGCGATGAAAACCCCGCCCTGCCACCGGGGGTCGTGGAGGGCGACGAACCCATCGACCCCGTTCGGCGGGAAAGACGCGACGATTTGATCGCGCGAGCGGAACTCGCACGGGAAACCGAGGGCATCACCGACCGCGAGGCCAACCATCGCCCCTTCGAAAGCGGACACCCTAGCCTCGCGGTGGGCAGCACCTCGACGCTGCATCACGGGCTCTTCGTTCCATGCCTCGGAGCATTCCCACCCTTCGTTGTAGACGTGCTCCCCACAGCGATGCGTGATCTCGACCATGCCGCCCTTCACCCGGTGCCCAACGCGCAGGCAGTAGCCCACCGTGCCAGCGGACATGTCGCGGCTCATTCCCGAGAACTGAAAACGGGCGCAGGTCCCGCACCCGATCAGCTGGCGTCCCGACTCGGCGAGCTTCTCTCCGAGCTTCTGCATCGTCCAATGGGCGTCGGGCCGATCTCCGGGATGCGCCGGGACGGAAATCGTCTCATCGCCGATTGAGAGTTCCATCGCGGCGGCGTCGTAGCCGAAGCGCAGCTCAACGTCCTCGCGGATCGTTCCGTCGGATTCTCGAACGAGCATCGTCATCCGCGAATCCTATCAGCCCCCTGCTTGCCGCGCCGGAGTCGCTGGGCCGACTGGCCCCTGCCCCCGTGATACTCTCGTGCCAGATGGCGCTTCGTTTCGTCTCCCGGGCCCTCGGCGCAGCGCTGGTCGTCGTCATCGGATGTGGTGACGACCCATCGGCCCCCGACAGCGGTGCTCCTGACGGTGAACTCGACTCCGGTTCGGACAGCGGCGTCCCCGGGCCCAACATCCCCTGGCTCGCCGAGGGCGTCCCCCCGATCATGCTCGCGCCGTGCCCCGAAGGCTGGCGTGAAGTCACGGTCAACGGCGTCTCCGAGTGCGACCCGTATCCGGAAGCCGGCCCGGCGACCTGCGAGGCCGGCGAAGCGCACTTCCCCGGGGAATCCGGATGCCGACCGATAGGAGAAGCCTGCCCGACCGGGGACTACGCCGACAGCCTACCGACCCCGCCACCAACCGACGGCTCGGTGATTTATGTGAAGGCGGGGGCCGCCGCTGGTGGGGACGGCTCTTACGCTATGCCCTACGGCGCCCTTTCGGAGATACGGTGGACATGGCTCTCGCCTGGCGCAACCGTGGCGCTGGCGAAGGGAACCTACGAGGGGACCCTCCATGTCAAAGAAGGTGTGCGGATCGTCGGCGCCTGCGTCCGGGAGACACGGGTCACAGGGGACACCGACCCCGATTCCAGCGTCGCCACGACCATCAACGGTGTCGGTGAAGCGAGGGTCGAGAATCTCACCATCGGAGGTGCGGCACAGGAAGGCCTAAGAACAACTGGGGGCCATTCGATCACCCTCGAAGGCGTGCTCGTCGAACGTACCCGCGGAGTCGGCATCGCGATCGCCAACCCAGATTCTGTTGTCACGCTGCGTGACGCGGTCATCCGAGACACGCAGCCGCGAGCGGGCGATGATGGGTTCGGCCAGGGGATCAACATTCAGTCAGGGGCCCAGCTCTCCGCTACACGCCTATTGGTCCAAAGCAACCGCACGACCGGGATCCTCGCCGCTCACGACGCCACCACGGTGAACCTGACCGACTCGGTCGTCCGAGATACGCAGCCTCAGGCAAGCGATGGTGGCTTCGGAACGGGCATCGCCATTCAGTACGGGGCTCAGCTCTCCGCTACACGCCTATTGGTCCAGGGTAACCACGGAGGCGGGGTCTTCGCCAACGGCGACGGCACCGCGGTGAACCTGGCGGATACCATCATCCGGGATACGGCATCGCGAGCGAATGATGGCCTATTTGGGAACGGCATCGAGCTGCAGGATGGGGCTCAGCTTTTCGCCGCGCGCCTCGTGATCCGTGGCAACCGGTCCGGCGGTATCTTCGCCGATGGCGACGGCACCGCGGTGGACCTGACGGACACGGTCGTCCGAGATACGGCACCGCGAACGAGCGATGACAAATTCGGTCGGGGCATCGGGATACAGAGCGGAGCTCAACTCACCGCAGTCCGTGTCCTGGTCGAGGGAAACCACGAAATCGGTATCTCGCTCAACAGGGACGCCACCGCGGTGGGCCTGAGCGACATCGTCGTCCGAGATACGCGACCGCGAGTGAGCGATGACTCCTTGGGTCGAGGTATCCATGTCGACTACGGATCGCGCCTCGAAGGCAACCGGCTGGTCATCGAAGACTCCCATGAGCTTGGAGTCGCTGCGACCGAGGGGGCCGACGTCGACCTACGGGACGTGTCCATCTCCGGGGTCGCGAGGGCAGCCTGTGCCTCCACCACATGCCCCGAAGATTTCCACGGCCACGCGGTGATTGCCATCGGTGCTGCGGTTCGTCTCACGCGCTTCCAGATCCATGACGCCGACACGTGTGGAGTATTTGTCGCGGCTGGCGAAGCGTCCTCGCCACCCGCGGCTCTCGACCTCGAATCAGGCACGGTATCCGCATCTGAGATAGGCGCGTGCATTCAGGTCGACGGCTACGACACCACCCGCCTCACGAACGATGTCGAGTATCGCGACAACGGCACCAACCTCGACACTACCACGCTGCCTCTTCCGGAGCCGCCGGACTCGATTACCCCTTGAACCGCCCGCCCTCCTCCTACGGCGCGCTTCGCACGCGCAGTTCGAAAACGTAGTCCTGATCGTAGGTGCGTACGAAGAGCTGGCCCTGGTGCTCGATGATGTAGCCGGGGCCAGATGCGACGCGCTGGCGGTGCAGTCTGCGACCCGTGGCGCGATCGATGACGTTGAGTTCGTCCTTCTCGTCGGTGAAGCCGTAGCCCGTCACGATGAC
>QMMC01000516.1 GCA_003647065.1 Deltaproteobacteria bacterium
CGAAGAAGAACATCTCTCCGTCGGCTTCGGGCAAGAGGTGGTCATCGAGGCGCGGACCCGGTGCGACCAGCACGAGAACCTCAGATGGACCCAGATCGCGGGGCCTGACCTCGACTCCGCGTCGTTCACCATCAGCGACGGGGGGCGCCGCGTCGTGGTGCGCACGCCAGCGCTCGAAGACGTGGTGGACCTCGACGCTCGCCTCTCGGTCGTCGCCCTCTCACGGGCCCAGCGCCAGGAGTACCGCCTCCAGATGGAGGCGACCCTCGCCGGGCGCCAGGAGCGCCGCGTCCTGCGCATCACGGCCGCTTCACCCCACGCGGGCACGTTCCAGGTCGCCACCGGGGTCGACACCTATTTCAACGGCGGCACCGGCAACGAACATCGCTGGACGCTCTTCGCCAAGCCCGACGAAAGCCGCGCCGAGCTCGTCGACGCCGAGAGCCGCACACCGCATATCCGCCCCGATAGGTTCGGGCAGTACATGATCCGCTACGAGCCGACGGGGGTCGAAATCAACCTCCAAGCCGGCGCCTACGAGGACGTGCCCCGGGACTGCGGCCGAGAGGGGTGCCACCAGCCCGAGGGCGAAGGCTGGCTCACCACCGCCCACGCTACGGCCTTCCGCCGAGGCCTCGAAGGGGAGCTCGGCAGCCAGTTCGACGAACGCTGCTGGGCCTGCCACGCGACCGGCGTCGACCCCGGCGTGGACAACGGCGGGTTCCACGTCACCGCCCGGGGGATAGGCTGGGCGGCGCCGACGCCCCACCCGGGGGCCTGGGAGGAGGTACCGCGGCAGGTCCGCCGCCACGGCTCGGTGTGGTGTTCGGCGTGCCACGGCCCGGGGCGCATCTTGCCGCCGCAGTTCCACTGGGAGTACGGCGCGAAGTTCCAGGCCGGCGTCTGCGCCCAATGCCACGACGCGGTGAACGACCCGGACTCGGCCGTCGAGGCCTGGCAGTTCCGCGAGTGGCAAGCCGCGCCCATGGCTACCTTCGTCGGCGGCGGCGCGGACCCCGGGCCCGCCGCACGCCGCGAGTGCGCCGCCTGCCACAGCGCCCAGGGGTTCATCGCCCACCAAGACACCGGCCAGCACATCACCCCCGAAGCGCGGAACGTGCACGCCATCACCTGCGCGACCTGCCACGACCCCCACGACGGCTCGCTCCCGCACGCTCTCCGCGTGCACGACGAGACCGAGGTGTCGGGTCGACTCGCCCAGAACCTCGGCACGGGAGCCATCTGCGCCACGTGCCATCAAGCTGGGGAGCCAGACGAAGACCGGCCCTCGGCGGCCCCCCACGCGCCGCAGACCGACGTGCTCCTCGGCCGGGGCTCGCTGCTGCTCCGAGCCCCCCGCACGGGCGTGCACGCCCAGCTCGCCGACAGCTGCGTCGCCTGCCACATGGCCGAGCCCGAATCCGAGATGCGCGGCCGCGCCGGCGGTCACACCTTCTCGGTCCGCGACCTCGGGTCCGGCGGCTCTCGCCCGATCCTAGCGCCGCCTACGTGCACCAACTGCCACGGGACCCAGGTGCCTCCCCAAGCCATCGGCGGGATCCGCGACTGGGATGGGGACGACGTGAGTGACAACATCGGTCGCGAGTTCGAGCGCGCGCTCAGGGTCGCCCGAAGGCTCCTACGCGAGCGCATCGCCTTCGCCCGGGTGCGAGACGAATGCGGCGAGGGCCGCCTCGGAAGCGACTTCGTCGAATACGACGCCCAGCTCCTCCTCGTCGATGCGGGGGGGAGTCTGCTCGGCGACTGCGACGGAGACCGCCACTTCGGCGAAGGCGAAGAGACCGTAGGCGTCGGCCAACTCAGCCGCGAACTACGCAAGGTGGTCTGGGATATCGCCCTCGTCGAAAAGGACGGCTCCCGGGGACGCCACAACCCGGCCTTTACGTTCGATATTCTGGCTTCGGTGCGGCGGAGCCTGCGGTAGGCCTGGCCGCAGAGCAGCTAATGAAAAGGGGGCCCCATGGTCGACTCGGGGAGGATATCGGCACGGGCCGTCATCGATGCGTGCACGAGCGCATCGGAACGCACGACACCGGGCGAAACGACCACCGACAGCCGGAGTGTCAGATGAACATGCAGCCGATTCCGCTGTCGACGGGCCGAACGATGGTCTGCGCTTCTGGGTCTTCGACCCCGAGGGCTTCGCCACATTTCTGGGTGATGTTGTCGGTGAGATCTTGCAGGAGGATCCAGTCGGCCCCGATGTCCTCGTCGGGGAGCCGGGCCTGATAGGCCTCGACGCTCGGGGCCATCATCTCCTCGACTCCCCGGGATCGGGCGCAGTCTCCGGCGGCGTAGAGGTCGACGGCCGTTCTGAGCGCCAGGAACATGTTGAGCATCATGAATGGCTTCTCACCGGCGCTGAACTCGGGCCACATGTCGACCGGGTTCTGGCCCGGGGCGAGGGGATTGACGACCGCCGCGGTCGCCGTACGCGGGGCGCCATCGTTGGCGATCCAGGAGGCCTCATAGGAGAACGCCGGGAGTGAGGGCCCGAGGGACTCGGCGCCATCCTCGGCGATGAGCTCGACGAAGAGGCCGCCGCCGCCGCCGCGGCGCCCACGGCTGGTGTCCGACGCGCCGGTTCGGTGCCCGACGAAGAGGGCGGGCGAGTCGAGGAAGGCGACGCCGTCTTTGACCGTACCGCGGCGCGCGCCCCAGACCCGGCCGACCCGGTAGCCTTCGCTCGGCGTGATGGCGACCGAGAAGTCCGTCGCGAGGGGAAAGAGCGAGGTGCGCGCCTGGTTGTCGAGGATCTGCGCAAGATCGCCATCGTCCTCGGCGAGGGAGAAGGTGCCGGCGCCGAGGTCTCCGAGCTCGGAGAGCAGCGCCGCTTCTCGGGCCGAGAGATCCCCGAAGCCCACGACGCTGATGGCCACGCCGGCCCGGGCGTAGGACTCGGCGAGGTTGACGATGCGCGCCTCGTCGGTGATGCCGGCGCTGGCGGCGCCCGATGAGATCAGCAGGATGCGTCCCGCGCGGCCGGTCGCGTCGCCGTCGACGAGGCGCCCCGCCGTGGCGAGGGCTCCGTAGAGGTCGGCGGCGAAATCGGTCGGGGTCGCGCCCACGGGGGCCATCGGCGACGGTTCCGGAGACGCGTCCTCGACGAGCACGCGAGCGGTGTTGGCGTACTCGATGACCGAGAGACGGTCATCGACGCCCAGGCCTCTGGCGATGACCCCGAGGCCCTCATTGATGGTGGCGATAGCGGCCGGGTCGTCGCTGGAGACATCGACGGCCACGGCGAGGTGCACCGGGGGCCGCTCGAGGGTCGTCGGGTCTACCGGCGTATTCATGGCGATGAAGGCCATGGTCCAGTTGTCGCCGTTGAAGCGGGGGGCGACCGCGAGGGAGGGGTGGATGCAGACGTCCTCGCCGCAGTCGGCGAGGGGGAGGTCCACCGCGTGCTCCGCGAAGAAGCCGACGGGGTCGAGGGTCTCCGGGGCGGGGACCTCACCGCGCGCGACGATGCCGCGAAATACCGCGATGTCCTGGGGGCCGCCCTGGCTGACCGTGCGGGAACCCGTCACCGGTTCATCGACACCGGGAACGGTCGTCGTGACGACGCCCGCTTCCTCGGCGCCGCACGCAGCCAAGAGCACCAACGCGATTGAGTAGCTCCACCGTCCCATCACTCACCCTCCTCGACGAAAACCACCGTATTGATCTGAACCCCAGGCCGCTGTTCGGCGAAAGCGCAAGAGTCGATGCCGACGATCGTCTCTCGCACGGCTCCGATGCCGACGCGGTACCGTCGACCACCGGGCAGGAGGCCAGTCGCCTCGTCACCTGCGTGCAACACGTCTGCCCCGACGCGGACTTGCATGTCCGCGGCGTAGGCACCGCACGCCGTCGGAGCTCCGGGACAGCGTTCCGCACTCTCGGCGCGGAACCAGAGACCGACTCCGTCGCTCGGGATGTAGTTCTCGGAGGAGTTCGTCAAGAGAACCTGCGTCTCGGACCGGTCGCCATCCGCGAAGCGGGTGAGCTGGAACCCTGTGGTGTTGGCCAGATCGAAGCGCACCTGGTCACCGACGGTGAGGTCGAAGGCCCACATCGGGATGCAAAGGAACGAGTGAATGGCCCGCCCGTCGCCGTCTTCGAAGCTCACTTCGAAGCAACCATCGCGGAGCATCCCGGTCCCGGAGACCTTGGCCACGGTCCCTGCCTCCACGTATTCGCCGCTATAGGCAAAGGCTGGAGCGTCGGTGGCGGGGCACGCGCTGTCATCACCGAGGGTCGTCCGCAGCGGCGAGACGATGACGGTTGGGCTACCTCCGCTCGAGATGCGCCCAGGCATCCCCACCTCTACCCGGTTCGGAACGCCGTACGGGTCATAGGGGCCGGACGAGTGCCGAGGGACCGGGACGGGGTATTCCGAATTGAAGAATACGACGGCGTCGGACGAGCCGTCACGCTGGACCAGGACCGCATCACACCCACGGCGAAGCGGAAGCCAGTCCGCGCCGACGTCGAGGGCCTCCCCCGCGGCCGCGCGGCTGAGGGGGAAGTTGCGTGAGGGATCGAGGGTGACAGTCACGCCTTCGCCAAACGCCTCGCGAGTCAGATAGGCCCCGGGGGCCTCACGGATTCGGTCACAAGCGAACTCTGCGGTGACCCACCGGAGGCGTACGTCGACGTCGACGGTGCCCCTATTGTGTAGTTGGGCCGCCGTCTGCCAGGCGGGGGGAGGGATCTCGACCGTCTCATAGATGGTCTCCGGGGCGCTGGTGGCCATGCAAGCAAACGCGGCGGCGAAGAGCCCGACGCCCTCGACTGCCCCTTTGTTCGGCAACGCGAAGGGCTCCGCGTCGAGAGCCCACCACGCGGCCGGCAGCGCCACGAGGCCCACGAGGTCCGACGGGTCACACCAGATGCGCCACTCGATGCCCACCAGGCCCACCAAGCTCTCCATCGCGGTCGCCGCCGACGGGAAGACGTTGATCGCCACAAACGGCACCGTCGCCGCGGCGAATGCGAGCAAGCGGGCCGGCGTATGGCGGGCTCTGAACGCCGCGGCGATCAAGACGGGCGCAACGATCATCCCGGCGAAGTCGCTCAGCTTACCCGTGAGGGCCCCGGGCAAGACGCCGGCGCTCTTCCACACGTGGTCGTTGAGTACGAGGAGTGCGAGGGCCCCCCAAAAGAGCGGATGCCGTAAGGCCCCGCGACCAGTCTCCAACCTTCCATCCACGGCCAAGGCCCATTTCAAGGCGCGTGCCAAGCGGGTTCACGGCGTCATTGACTGGGATCGGGGGCGCTCCATGGCGAGGCCTGCGCAAGAGTGCCAACGTGAGCCATCGGGTGAAAAGGGGGGCGAACGGCGACGTATCGCATCGACGAGGGCCGTCGCGCGCGCTGACGAGGTGCGCCCGATCTGCGGGTAGGGACCGTCCTCGATTTCACGCCGCGGCCTACCTCGCTTGCGCGATTTTCACGACCGCGGCGACCCCTGGCCACATCGCCTTGCCCGAGGCCGGCGAACTGAAGCACATTGGCGCTCGAATGAGGGGAACGTGATGGGATCGCGAGCTTCAGTCGCGCGGTTGCGCCGAGGGCAAGTTCGTCTCGGCGCCGCATTGCAGTGCATCGCCCTCCTCTCGACGGCCTGCGGGGGCTCGACCGCGGGGCCCGCGGCGCCCTCCGACCTCGACGCCAGAGGCGATGCACCGACCGAGGCACCCCCGACGACGGAGGCGCGCGTGGGTTGGGGCATCCGCGACCAAGGCGTTGGTAGCTGGGACGAGGTCTTGGTGGACGGGACGAGCGAAGGCTCCCTCGCCGAGTGCACAGACGTGGTCGACGAGCTTCTCCACCGAGCGCCGCGTGACGAAGGCATCGAGGTCCGCGTGATCGTCCCCTGCCA
>QMMC01000517.1 GCA_003647065.1 Deltaproteobacteria bacterium
ACCGTCGCTTGCGGCACCATGACCTGCGATACGACCACCGAGCAGTGCTGCGTGACGCGAGACGCCACCGGCGCGACGTCGACCTGCATCCCGGCCGGGGACGAATGCATGGGCGCCGCCGTCGACTGCGACGGACCCGAAGATTGCTCCGGCAGCGACGTATGCTGCGCGACCGGCGGCTTCACCGGAGGCCTGACCGTCTCCTGCGTCGCGGCCGACATGTGCGGCGGCTTCACGGGCTTCGAGCTGTGCCATGCCCCCGCGGACTGCACGGACGCCGCCGACATGTGCTGCCCGATCATGCGCGGCGGGCTCTCCGCAGCCTACTGCGGCGCCCGCTGTTTCGGCGGGGCCCCCTGACGGCTCCCGCGGTCGCGGTCGAGCCGGATGGGGACCTCTGCCGCTAGCGCACGTCGAAGGTGAGGTATTCGGGGGACGCGGAGCCGACCGGGTATTGGTCGAGGAAGATGCAGTCCACCACGAAGTCCGCGTTGGGCATCGCCGGGTCGAGGCGGCTGCCCATGTTCAGAGACTGGATGAGCGGCACGGCAGCGAGGTCGAGGCTGATCCCTTCGACGAGGAAATCGGCGGTGGGGCTCGCCCCGTCCAGCGTGACCGACGCGGACCCCGTGAACGGACCAAACGGAACCTCGACGGGAAGCGGCGTCCCGGGATTCGCGGGGTCGTCGACGGCGAAGTAGAGGTCGGTGCCGTCATCTGGGATCATGTCCATGTTGTCGTCGGTCGTGAGGCGCTCGACGTCGATGGTCATGGGCGTGCCGTTGACGCTGACCCGGGCCGAGACGTCGCCGAGCACGATCGGGTCGGTGACCGGGTCGGGGTTGTTCGTGGTGTCGGCCGAGTAGGCCGGCACGATGAAGTTCGCCGACATCTCCTGCGGGATGATGGCGTCGAAGGCGACGATGAGCCCCACGGCGGTCCCGGCGCTGAAGTCGGCGTCCGGATTGACGCTGAGCCTCACGGGCAGCACGCCGAGGATGGTGCCTCCATTGGTCTGGCCCATCGGGTCGGTGACGGGAAGGCCCGTCATCGGATCAATCGTGGCCTCTCCGAGAAGGCAGAAGAGGTCCCGCGACAGCGACTGAGCAGGCGGCCCCGTCTCGATGGTGCAGAGGACGGTGCAGTCGGGAGTCCCGTCGCACTCCTCCCCCGGGTCGACGACGCCGTTCCCGCAGTACGGGGTCGCACCATCGTCAGAGTCACCACATCCGCCAAACGAGCAGGCAAGCACCGTCAGCGTCGAGATCATCGCAAGCTTCTTCACCATCAGTCTCCTATCCATCGCCTCTACCTCTCAGCCGCCGATGGCAAACACGAAGGCCGCCAGACCCGGATAGTCTCTACACATCACGCCCCAATGGCCACCTCCGCGGAGGTCTTCCGAATCAGGAGCCGAGACAGGACAGGCCGGGATCTCCACGACCGTCTCAATCTCGATTCGTCTGCAGCCCCGGGGTAAAGACCATGGGAACAGTGTTCGACGCCGAAGGCACGGGAGGCTCAACGTTCACCACCGGCTCATCGGGCCGCCTCGCCCTCGTCACCGTACCCGGCAGTTCGCCGCCGAGGGCCGTCCTGTGGTCGGGCTTCGGCGGCAGCACCCCGGCCCCGGGGTCGATATCGACCGACCCCTACCGGTAGCTCTTCCACCCGCCGCCGGTGACGGTGCCCTCGGGGATCTCGAGGGCCTCGCGGCCAAACGGAAGCTCGTCCCAGTTCGCGTCGATCAGGGGGCGCAACAAACCCTTGGCGACTTCGTGAGCACCTGCATCGATGCGCTTGTCCGCGCCCGCGTGCAGGTCGATGAGGCTGTCGAAGCCCCAGTCGAGGATGCGCCGGGCGCTGTCGATGCAACGGCCCTCGTCGTGCACGCGGTAGTGCGCCGGGGACCACGTCACGTGGCCTTCCTGCAGACGCATCATCTTCCGGATGGGCCAAGGCTGCTTGTCGCCCTCGGCCCAATAGAACCAACCGTGACCGCCGTTGAGGAAGCTGCCGCTCGCCTCGTGCCAGAACACCGTCGGTTCGGCCGTCCCGCGACGCGCTCCGAAGCGCATCTGGGACCGGTTGATGAGGGTGCCCTCCATGAAGCCGTCCCACACGTGCACGTGCAGCCCCTGATTCGAGAGCTCCGGGAGGGCGTCGCCGACGGCCATGGTCTCGACATTGTCGAGGGCACAGAGAGCCGGGTTTTCGCGTTCGATTCGCCCCGCGGCCACGCACACCCGAGCGTCCGGGAAGGCCCGGGCGTACTTGTCGAGGGACATGTGGTGTTCGGGGCCCGGGTTGATGATGAAGCGGATCGGCGCGCCGAGCTCCTCGCTGAGCGCGCGGAGAGCGCGGAAGGGCTCGTCCTTCTTTTCGTCGGGCCACACGGCATTGACGATGACCAGGCTCGCCTTGCCGGCGGCGTCGCGCACGCGGAAGACGAGCAGTCTATTGGGCAGGCGCACCTGAAAGCGCGAATTGCCGGCGCCGTGCATGGTGAAGAGGCTCCACACGTCGGGGCCGATTTGACTGAGGCGCACGTCGGAGACCGCCCGGCCCAAGACCATGCAGCACTCTTCGGCCTCGACCACGGGTCGCGGGTTCTCTGGGGACTCCAGCTTGCTTTGCATTTCCATCGCTACTCCTCGCGGCGTTCGGGGGTTCGGGCTGCGCCGTAGAGCAGCAGGTCGACGGTCTGTTGGATCCAGCTGCGTAGGTACTCGGGCATTGAAACGATTGTTTACAATCACACAGTCGAGGGGGGTTGGGTCACGCAATGGTGGATGCGCCGAGGGGGCCCGAACCCTTAACCTCCTCGATTAGGGGGTACTTTGGATAACGCTCAACAATGTCATCTGTGCGGCGCCGTAGTCATGAACACGGCCGTCACCGGGATCCTGTGTGGCGACTGCTACGCGGAACAGCACGCCTCGCCGCACAAGTTCATCAACGCCCCCATCGGGGCGGCGATCGCTGCCATCGCGGTGAGCGTCGTCATCAGCATCGAGGTCAACGGGGTGGACTATGTGCAGGGCGGCGCCGGCGCGGTCGCCGTGATCGCCGGAGGTATGGGGTCCATGATGGCGCTGACGGCGCATCCCAACAGAAATATGAAGGCTGGAATGTTGGGCGTCGGTCTCACCCTCTTCGGCGCGCTCCAGGTCCTCCGCGGCCTCGGGCCGATGTTCTTCTAGAACGGGAACGCGCCAGGGATCAGTCCTCGCAGGACCCGCGGTTTGCGTAGGGACGGCCCGGGCAAGAGCCGCTGTTCTGAAACGTCTCGCCGTCGCAGCCGCAGTAGGTGACCAGGTCACGGGTGCACGGGCGCGTCGGCTGACACGTCCACGGCACGTCGCAGCCTTCGGCGCCGTCGCAGAAGAGCCCTTCGGCGCAGCGCGTGGTGGCATCGCAAGGGTCCCCTTCGCCGCCGCCGGCTGACGAGGACACGGGTTCATCGGCCCCTTCACCCGGCTCGGGCGTCACTTCAGGCTGGCAGTCCACCTGGCCCGGGTCGGTCCGGAGGATCAAACAGCGCTCGGAGGGACACGACGCCGCAGCGCACGCCTCCGCGGACGTCATGTAGCACTGCCCGTCGTAGCGCACCTCGCAGTCCTCGGGGATGCCCCCAGCAGATGCGCCGCCGCACGCGGCCAGGGTGAAGAGAGCGCAGAAGGCGAAGAAGGCGAAGACGGATGAGATTCGGGTCATTGCGTGCTCCATGGCCCGACAGAAGTACCCGGTCTCCTCGGCCGGCGCTAGCAGCAGACGCTCCTCTTGGACGGCTGCCGGTCGGATGAGGTAGTCCGTCTCCATGGAGAGCCGCCCAAAGGCCGCCCGACGAGCGGCCCGAGCCGTGGCGGTCCCGGTCCTCGCTGGCGTCGGCGCCGCGCTGTCCACGGCCCTCGCCGATGCGCTCTCCATCACCACGGCCGATGGGCGATTCGTGGCGGTGGTGCTCGGTGCCGCGGTGCCGCTGCTCGCGGGGTACGTCGCGCGCCCCGATGCGAAGCTTCGCGCACTCTTCGGGGCCCTCGCCCTACCCTGGCTGGCCACGCTCTTCTTCCCGCGCTCATCGCTGGCCGTGACCTGGCTCTCCGGCAGCGCCCTCTTCCTTAGCGCCGAGGCGCTCTTCTACGCCGCGCGGGCCTCCTCGCAGCTCGCGACGCAGAAGGCATCCCGCGCCCGCCTCGCGCTCCTCGTCGCCATCCCGGGCCTCGGCGTGCTCGTCGCGTTCAGCGTCGTCGTGGTGAACCTGCAGATGATCATCGCCCCGGTCAGCCTCGCCCACCAGAGCCCCGAGGTCGCAGCCGGCGAGTCCGAAGTGGCCTTCGAGAGCAGCGACGGGTACGCGCTCCGCGGGACCTTCACCCCCGGGGACGACGGCGCCGTCGGCGTAGTCCTGGTGCACGGAATCGCCGACGGGCGCGACCGCTTCATCCCCTGGGCGAGAGGCCTCGGCGCCGCCGGCATGCACTCCCTGCGCTTCGATCTGCGCGCCCACGGCCAGAGCGACGGCGCCGTCTGCACCTACGGCCAACGTGAACGCCACGACGTCGTCGCCGCAGTCCAATGGATGCATCGGCAACCCGGCGTGGGCGCCGTCGTCGTCGTCGGTTCGTCCATGGGCGGCGGCGCCGTCCTCGCCGCGTCCCAGGACCTCGAGGCGAACGCCCAAATGAACGCAGAAGTGAACGCAGAGACAAACGCAGAGGTGAACGCCATCGTCCTCCTCGCGCCGGCATCGGACTACGCGCTGCTCGTCGCCAAGCGCGTGCGACTGCTCGGCCCGCTCTCGGTGCCCATCCTCGCCGTGAGCGCGCACATCGCCCGGGCCATGGGCCAAGTGCCGATGACCCGCTGGAGCCCGCGAGCAGAGATGACCGAAGCGACACCCGTCCTCGTCCTCCACGGAACCGACGACCGAGCCATCCCCCTCGCCCTGAGCCGTGCCCTCGCCGAAGACCATACAAACGTGCGCCTCATCGAGCTCCCCGGCGTAAGCCACGACGACACCCCGGACGCCGTGGTGAATGACGAGCGCGCGTGGGCCGAGGTCATGGACTTCATCAACGGCCAGTAAGCGGCCGGCGGCAACCCGGTCTATGATGGCCGGCCATGCCCACCCCCGACTGGAAGCCCACCGCGTGCATTCTCTGCGAGTGCAACTGCGGCATCGAAGTGCAGCTCGGCGGCGACGACGGCCGAGAGCTCGTCCGCTTTCGCGGGGACAAACGCCACCCGGCGTCGAAGGGCTACGCGTGTGAAAAGCCGCACCGCCTCGACTTCTACCAAAACGCTCGGGACCGACTGACCCAGCCGCTTCGGCGCCGGCCCGACGGCACCTTCGAAGAGGTCTCCTGGGAGGTCGCCATCGGGGAGGTCGCGGCGCGCCTCGGCGCCGTCCGCGACCAACACGGCGGGGCGAGCATCTTCTATTACGGCGGCGGCGGGCAGGGCAACCACCTGCCCGGGGCCTACGCGACGTCGACCCGCCGCGCCCTCGGCATGCGCTACCGGTCGAGCGCCCTCGCCCAAGAGAAGACCGGCGAGTTTCTAGTCGCCGACCGCATGCTCGGCACCATGACCCGGGCCGACTTCGAGCACTGTGACGTCGGGCTCTTCCTGGGCAAGAACCCGTGGCACTCCCACTCGATCCCCCGGGCCCGGGTCACGCTCAAGGAGATCAGCAAGGACCCCAGCCGCACGTTGATCGTCATCGACCCCCGGCGGAGCGAGACCGCCGCGATGGCCGACCTGCATCTGCAGGTCCGCCCCGGGTGTGACGCGTGGCTGCTGACGGCGATGCTCCGAGTGATGGTCGAGGAAGACCTCCTCGACGCCGCGTTCCTCGACGCTCACACGACGGGCCAGGAG
>QMMC01000518.1 GCA_003647065.1 Deltaproteobacteria bacterium
GACGGCTCGGTCCTCGTACTCAGCCGGGGGGCGACCACGGCGGAGACGGACTCAGGGCCAATCCAAATCGGCGTGCCGGGTGGTCAAATCATCCTGATGGCACGTACGAGAGCGACGGTGCGCATCGGCGCCGACGGGCGGGCCGCGGTTCGCACGATCCGCGGCACCGCCGAAATCGTCGGAGAAACCGGACGCCGCACGGTACCACTCGGTCTCCAGGGTTACCTCTCACCGGAAGGAGAGGCTCGAATCGACCCGGCACCCGCGCGCAGCGCGGTCGCGGTCACCGCCGGCATCAACGCCGCGATTCACGACCCGTCTCCACCAACGGCGGTCGACATCGTGTTCGGAGAGACGTCGTGCGCGGAGGCTGTCGTCGAGGTGGGTGAGTTGGACGAACCGACCGTCGTCGTGCGAGGCCGAGGCCACGCCATCGTCCTCCTCGAGGCCGGTAACCACTCGTATCGTGTCCGGTGCCTCGATACGGGAGAGATCGGAGAGACGGCGGTTTCCGGCGCCCTTCGTGTGATACGCGATTCGGCAACCTCACCACTGCCGGCTACGCCTCCGACGTCCACGGTGGACGCCGATGGTCGGCGCTACACCGTCCACTACCAGACGTTGCTGCCCGAACTGACGTTCCAGTGGTCAGACGCACCCCAGGGCTCGTCGTATACTCTCACCGTGACGGGCCCGCGCGGTCGCATCACGACGCGCCGTGGTCCGCGCCCGACTCAGACATTCCGCTCTGGCGAGATCGGCCACGGCAACTTCCGGTACCGTTTCGAGACGGACGGCGGACGTGGCTCCAGCGAGTCGCGTCTGCGCGTCGCCTTCGACTCCTCATCCAGCTCGGCCTTTCTCATAGGCCCGGACAACGGCAGCTTTGCACCAGGCGATCGCGTTCGCGTCCGGGGCGGCGCCGTGCGCGGGTCCACGGTCACCTCACACGGGCACGCTCTGCGCCTCAACGGTCGATTCCGCTTTGATGAGATGGTGCTCGTCCCCGCCGCCCACGACGCCCTCGCAGTGCACATCAGCCATGCCTCGAGCGGCGAGCACTATTACCTCAGGCGGGCGCGACCATGACCGGCGCGTTTGACGGCCAGGGCGATCTCCTGTTGGGGCGCTATCGCGTCGTCGAACGCATCGGTTCCGGGGGACAAGCCCTGGTCTTCCTCGCGCGCAGCGAGGGCGCCGCTGGCTTCGTGCGCCCCGTTGCGGTGAAACGATTCCGCTCGGCGGACGACTGGGTCGATCCCGAACAGGAGCACATGTTCGTCCGCGAGGCGAAGATTCTCTCGGGCCTCAGGCATCCGGGCATCGTCGGCATCCTCGATTTCGCGCGTGACGACGACGGGTACGTGATGATCCTCGACTACGTGCACGGCTACTCCCTGCACCATTGGTTGAAATACCTCCGGGCGACCGGGCGAAGGCTTCCCGCAGAGGTGGCCTGCCTCATCGTCCTCCAGATGGCGGAGGCCCTCCACTACGCCCACGAGCGCCTCGACCCGGAGGGTCATCCCCTGAACATCATCCACAGGGACATTGCACCAGACAACGTGCTCATCGACGTGGAGGGCCGCGCCAAGCTCGCTGACTTCGGGATTGCTCGCCTGGACAGCGACGTCAGCGCCACGACCGGTGATGCCATCACGGTGAAGGGGAAATTCCCCTACCTCGCGCCGGAACTGCTCTCGGGCGACCCCCCGAGTCGCATGAGCGACCTCTATTCCGTGGCCTTGGTGTTGCACGAGGCCCTGGGCGGCAAGAACGAGTTCAGAGGCCACAACCCTCGGGAGACGATGCGTCGCGTCCTGACCACCGAGCTCTCCCGCCTGGACGACCTGGACTTGGGGGTCCCGTCGGACATCGCGAATCTGGTGGGGGACGCGCTCACCAAGGACCCGGTAGTCCGCGCTGAACACTTTCCCAACGTCTCGGATTTCGCCAACGCGCTGAGGGCGGCGCTCCCGACATCCGAGCAGGATGCCGCAGCCGCTTTGGCCGAGAACACGTCACGAGACTTCTTGAATCCGGAGATGGCGGAAAGGGTGAAGGTGAGGCCACTCGAGATACTGGAAGCGGCTTGGCGGGGAAACAGGCCACTCCACAGCACGCTACCGCCTCCTCGGGAGAGCGGAGAGATCGCCACCAAACGGCACGAGGCCGTGGGGAACCAGTCAACGGACGGGCCCCGGGCGCTTCCCGAACGGCCGATTCAAGCCGAGACCGTCTCCGCTAGCCTCTCGCGGCCCGCGCGGGGCCGACGGGGCAAGCTCATCCTCGCCCTCGTGCTTCTCGGGTCCCTGGGCGGAACGGCAATCGTCGTAGGGGTGATCAGTTCGAGCCAAGACGCAGGATCGCGGCCCGCAGCGCCGGTTGTCCTCGTTCACGGCGACGTCATCGTGGAGGGTGAGGGTGAGGGTGAGGGTCAGGCGTCGGACGCCATCACCTCGACAGCCGATGCATCTGCAGCGCCCGACTCCCCCCGGTCGGTCGATACCGCCCCGACCAAGGCGATACCTTCCGACGTCAGTCGTCCTTCGATGGGGGACGCCCCCAGCCGTGAGCCCAACTCCCGAACCCTCTCCCGCGTCTTCGCCCGTCGCAATGCGCGTTTTGCGCGCTGCTTCAATACCCATGCGGCAGGTGTCACCGGCGTCCCGCGCGTGGACGTAGACGTCGATATCGCCCCAAACGGCCGGGTGACCGCCGTGGAGCTCCATCCGTCGCGCCTCGAAGGCACCGAACTGGGGCGATGCATCGTCGCCGTGGCGACCGGCACGCGGTTTCCGCGTCAAAGCCAACCGGTGACGATTCGTTTCCCGCTGTCCGTGTCATCCCGCTGAAGCGTGGCCAGCGGTGGGTCAAAGAGGCGTGCGATATACGCGAACGGGATTTACCCCGTCACCGGTCACCGCGTAGAGAAACACATCACCCGATGACGAGCCTCGGGCGAGGGCGATTGACCACGGCAATTCACGCGCCTACTATCGCGGAGGTGGCGCGCGAGAACGAGCAGAAGCGAGGCGACATGCTCGTCGGACTGTCGGCCATGGCCTTGATGCTCATCGGCGCCGTCGCTCTCTTCAGCGCCATCGCTGCCCTCTCCGAGAACGACCGGAGCGGAGGTGGCATCTGCCTCCTCGCAGCGGCCGTCTCGTTTGGCTTCTTGACCACGCTGACCCGATGATGGGACGGAAGCCAAAAGCCCCGTAAATCAGGGGCCGCTCGGCGGAGCGGACGGGGCTCGAATCGGTGGCAGTTCACCCGGGCAAACTCCGCTACCGTCCCAGTTGACCCCCGCGCCGCCGCGGCCCTAAGTACGCGCCATGGACTTCGAGGCCCTCTGGGCAGATGACGAGCTTCGGCGGCGGGCTATTGCGACGCTGATCCTGATCGTCGGTACGGCGCTAGGCCGCTTCTTCTTGCTGCGCACGGTGCGGCGGATGACCGCGGCGGCGCGCAAGGAGCTGCGCCTCAGCTGGTCCAACTCGGTGAAGCGGGCGGCCATCGCCATTCTCGTGGGTGGGCTGGCGGTCATCTGGTCCGAGGAGATCCAGACCGTCGCTCTGTCGCTGGTCGCGGTCGCGGTGGCCTTGGTCCTCGCGGTCAAGGAGCTCTTGCTCTGCGTGAGCGGGTCGCTCTTGCGCACCAGCGCGCGGACGTTCGCCATCGGTGACCGCATCGAGGTGGACGGTATCCGCGGGGACGTGGTCGACCACGGGCTCCTCGCGACGAGGGTCCTCGAGATTGGGCCGGGTCACCGGCGCACGGGACGTTCGGTGGTGATCCCGAACAGCATCTTCCTGACCTCGAGCGTGATCAACGAGACCGCAACCAAGCAGTTCGTGCTGCACACCATCGACGTGCCGATCGCAGACGGGACCGACTGGGAAGAGGCGGAGCGGAGGCTCCTCGCCGCCGCGAACGAGACCTGCGAGGAGTACGTCGAGCCGGCGCTCCAGCACCTCGACGCGGCCAGCAGCCAGCACGGGCTGACGACGTTGTCGGTGGAACCTCGGGTCCTCGTGGGATTGGCTGGGGCAAATCAGGTCGTGCTCCACCTCCGGGTGCCGACGAAGGCGCGGAAGAAGGGCATCGTCGAGCAAGCGATTCTCCGACGCTTTCTCGGAGCTGGGGTCGAGCCGACCCAAACGCCGACGAAGAATCGAGGGTGAGCTATGGTTGCCGCGATGCGAGACGTGCGCACCTCTGATTCACCCGCTCTGCCCGACCTGCCCTCCCCCGTCGACGCGGCGGTCGCTCGGTACGACGTCCTCGGCACGCAGGTCGGCGCCACGAGTGAAGGGCCCGAGGGGACGCCGGCGATCCTGATGGTCCACGGGGTCCCCGGGAGCACCCGAGACTACCGCTACCTCGCGCCGCTGCTCAGCCGCACCCTTCGGGTACACCGCCTCGACCTGCCGGGGTACGGGGCGGTCCGGGACGCCCAATGGCACGACTACAGCCCGGACGGCCGGGCGCGACTGGTGGTCGGCGTCGCCGACGCTCTCGGCCTCGAAGAGTTCGCGGTGGTTGGGCACTCGATGGGCGGCCCCGCCGCGATTGCGACGGCGGCGATGGTGCCCCACCGGGTCACGGCGCTCATCGTCCTCGCGAGCGTCGGCGTGCGCCGACATCGAGGCATGGCCCTCTCACCGGCCCAGGCGGGGGTGCTTCGGTGGGCCGCGGGGCTGCCCGGCGTGGGCAGGGCGCTGCTGCCGAAGAGCCGGAAGATCTATCGGCGCATGGGCTTCCCCAACGCCGATACGTTGACCACGCGGGAGCTGCGCATCGACCTCGCGAACGTGATGGCCATCGACTTCTTCGCCGCCCGACGCCGGGCTGCGGCGGTCCGGGCCCCGACGCTGGTGGCGTGGGCCGAGGACGACCGACTGGTCGAGCCGGAGATCGGTCAGAGGCTCGCCGTCGTCATCCCCGACGCCGAGACCGCGGCATATCCCGCGGGGGGTCACAACATCCAGAAGACCCGGGCGCGGGAACTCAGCGAGCAGATCACGGCACTGGTCGGGTAGCCCGGCCACGCACAGCGTTTGCAGCGAGTCAGCGTCGGTTCACGACGACGGACCCCGCGCCCCAATACGACTCGCCGTATTGGCGCGGGCTATCGAAGAAGCGCACCGTGTAGGTGCCGGCCCGTGGAAGGACGCAGCGTATATCCAGGTCGCGGCCATGGTGGACCCCGCAGTCGATCGCCTGGCCGCCGCCCCGGGGTTCGGCGCGCACCATCAGCCAGTGGGTCCCGGTACTGGTGACCTGCGCCAAGAAGTCGGACCGCGTATCCACCTGTGAGCGGTCCGGCGACCGCAGCTGAAAGCCGTGAAGGTAGAAGCGGGCCCGGAGCATGGGCTGGCGGTTGAACTCGCCGCGCGTCAAAGGCTCGGCCCGGAGTTGCCAGCGGGGCTCCTCGGGGAAGTGCCGGATTCCGAAGACGTTGGGAGGGGCGAGGAATCCGTCCGATGAGTAGCGTTTGGTGAAGACGGTGCCGTTGACGGATCCCGCGGCCCAGGTCGCATCCATCAGGTACCACTGGTCATCGAGACGCATGGCGTTCCAGGCGTGCCCTTCGCCCGTCGGCTCGGTCTGGTCGCCAACCCGGGCGTCCCCGACGACGTAGACGACCTCGAGGCCCGCGGCCCGGCCGATGGCCCGGACCAACCTCGCGTAGCCGGCGCAGACGCCGATGCGTTGCTGGAAGACGGTCTCGGCATCCTGGGGCGGATACCGGCCCGCTGCGAGGGACGGCGCGTCGTAGGCGACGCGGTCGGCGACGTAGTCGTGTACCGCCTTGGCGCGCTGGAAAGGGTCGGGCTCCTCGGCGGCGAGGTAGAGGCCCACCGCCCGCAGGGTGC
>QMMC01000519.1 GCA_003647065.1 Deltaproteobacteria bacterium
CAGCTGAGGGCGTTTCCATGGCGGTGACCATCGTCGGTGGGGGCCTCGCGGGGACCGAGTGCGCTTTCCAGCTCGCTGAGCGCGGCATCGATGTCGTGCTCATCGAGCAGAAGCCCGAGGTCCGGACTCCGGCGCAGCACGGCGACGGCCTCGCCGAGCTCGTCTGCTCGAACTCGTTCCGGGGCGCGGCTCTGGCCAACGCCGTCGGGCTCATCAAAGAAGAGATGCGCCGGGCCGGGTCGGTGATCATGGCCGCCGCTGGTATCGCGGCGGTACCGGCGGGCGGCGCTCTGGCCGTGGATCGCGAGATCTTCAGCGCCGAGGTGACCCGACGCATCGATGCTCATCCCCGCATCCGGGTCGTGCACGAGGTCGTCACCGAGGTGCCCGAGGAGCGGCCCGTGGTCCTCGCGACTGGGCCCCTGACCGGCGAGGCCCTCGCTCAGGACATCGCACGTTTGGTGGGAGCCGAACACGTCGCCTACTACGACGCCATCGCGCCCGTGGTCGACGCCGACTCGATCGATTGGGACAAGGTCTTTCGCGCCTCCCGTTGGGACAAGGGCGGCGACGACGCCTACGTGAACTGCCCGATGGACGAGGAGCTCTACACGCGCTTCGTCGCGGAGATGGTCGCGGCCGAGAAGGTCGAGGCCCATAGCTTCGAAAAGGCGCGCTACTTCGAGGGGTGCCTGCCCGTCGAGGTGATGGCCGAGCGCGGTCCCAAGACCTTGTCGTTCGGGCCGATGAAGCCCGTTGGTCTCACGGACCCGAAGACCGGGCGCTGGCCCCACGCGGTGGTGCAGCTTCGGCAAGAGGACAAGGGCGCGACGGCCTACAACCTCGTCGGCTTCCAGAGCCGCATGACCTGGCCGGAACAGAAGCGCGTTTTCCGCATGATCCCCGGCCTCGAGAACGCGACCTTCGCGCGCCTCGGCACCGTGCACCGCAACACCTTCGTGAAGGCCCCGGACGCCCTCGGCGCGGACCTCGCGTTGAAGAACGCCCCGGGGGTTCACCTCGCGGGGCAGATCACCGGCGTCGAGGGTTACGTCGAGAGCGCCGCCTGCGGGCTCTGCCTCGGGGTGATGCTCGCGGGAGCAGATGCAGCAGGTGACGGAGCGGGCGACATGGTGAGTCGACGCCCGCCGGTGACGACCGCCCTCGGGTCTCTGCTTGGCCACCTCGCGACTCCGCGGGACGACTACCAGCCCTCCAATGTCGTGTGGAGCATGTTCCCGGAGTACACGGGTCCCCGGATCCGCGGGAAGAAGCGGGACCGGAAGCGCGCGATGCGCGAGGCCCGGGCGACCGAGGCCCTCGCCGACCTCGAAGGGTGGCTCGACCTCGTCGGCGCTCGAGACGTCGCCGCGCGTCTGCCGAAGTTCGAGCCCCTGGGTGAAGCGCTCGCTTCCGACGCACCCGCTGCACCGGCGGCGCCGTGAGCGACCCCGGCGCCCGCGGCGGACGATGGCAGGGCGGACCGGACAGCCCGCAGGGAACTGGGCCGGACGGCCCAGTGGACCCACGGAAGAAGAAGATCCTGAGATGGGTCGCGATAGCCGTCTCGGCCCCGCTCATCACCCTCATCGTGCTGATCATGTACTTCGTGATTCAGACCGAGCTCGCCCACGACGACGCGGTCTGTCCCTTCGATCACGTCAGCAGCCGGGCCCTCGACGACGGGACCGTGATTCACGAGGAGATGCGTCGGTGCCTAGAGGACGTCGAAGAGCATCGCTGGCTGATGTCCCGGGCCGGAGCCGAGGCCCGGGAGCTCGGCCGCCGACGCCTCCCGACGTTTCGATTCGAGGAGCGCGTCTACCACTGGTCGGCCGACATCGGTGAGCGCGGCCCCCACGTGCACGTAGAGAACGACGGCGTCGAGGACGCGGACTACTACGAGCAGCCGCCGGTGCGGTGAGGGAGACGGTTCTGACTCATCGCACCCCCGGATGGGGATATTCGAATGCTCCGGGCGGCCGTGTCCTGTAGTCTTCGGGCGCGTGATATCTGGGGATGAGACGGCGCTCTTGAGAGCGTGGCAGGCGGGGGATGAGGCCGCGGGCGAGGAGCTCTTCGAGCGCTACTTCGATCCGCTCTACGGGTTCTTTCGGCACAAGGCATCTCCCGATGAAGTCGCGGACCTCGTCCAGCAGGTGCTCGTAGCGACCGTCGAGGGGGCGGCGCGCTTCCGCGGGGACGGCACGGTGCAGGCGTTCATCTTTGGCATCGCCCAGAGGACGCTCTTCCGCCATTACCGAAGCAAGAGCCGAGCGCCGAAGCTCGATTTTGGGGTCTCGTCACTCTTCGACCTCGCGCCGACCCCGAGCTCACTCTTCGTGCGGGGTGAAGACGCCGCGCTCCTCGAGGCGGCGTTGGTGCGCGTTCCTCTGGAGCTGCAGGTGGTTATCGAGCTCCGCTTCGACGTGGGGCTGACGGGGCCCGAGCTCGCCGACGCTTTGGACGTCCCCGAGGGCACGGCGCGGAGCCGCCTCCGGCGTGCCATCGCCGCGGTCCGAGCCAAGGTCGAAGAGGTCGCCCGCGAGGCTCCCGGGCGCGCCGTCGACTTCGATCGTCTCGACGAGTGGGACCGCGCCGCGTCGTGAACTCGCCGCGGTTTCGGGTCCTCGGTGTCCTCGGGGAGGGCGGCGGCGGGATCGTCGAGCGCGTCTTCGACGCCCAGCGACGGGGGGAGGTCGCCGTCAAGAGGCTTCGGCAGACGAACGCCGTCCACGAGGAGGCACTCCGCCGCGAGCACCGGCTCCTCGCTGGCCTCCACCACCCCAACCTGCTCTGCCCCCTCGAACTCGGCCGCGACGAGCGTGGGCTCTTCCTCGTGACCGAGTTCGTGCCGAGCGACGACTTCGTCCGCCATTGCACAGGATCCCTCGCGCGCCTCGCCGGGGCCCTGCCGCAGCTCCTCGCGGCGCTCCGCTATTTGCACGAGCGCGGTTTCGTCCATGGTGATATCTCGCCCGGCAACGTCCGGGTGCGCCCAGACGGGCGCTTGGTGGTGATGGACTTCGGGCTCGGGGGCGTCGAGAGCCCCCGGGGCGGCCTGGGCATCGGAGCGGCTCACGGGGGCACCCCCGGCTTCATCGCTCCGGAGCGCGTGGAGGGCGGCCCGCCGACGGCGGCGAGCGACCTCTACTCCCTCGGCTGCCTGCTTCGCGCCGCGACCGCCAGGGACGCCGTCGTCGCCGTGGACGAGGCGACGCAAGCCCTCCTCGGTCCCGCCGCCCAGCGGCCCTCGGCGCGGGAGCTCGAGGGCCACCTGCTGCGCTCCCTCGGCGCCGTCGCTGTGAACTCATCGGCCAACCCGACGAGACGAGAGGGCCTCGTGGGCCGCGGCGCCCTGGTCTCCGTCGTGACAGGTGAGCTTCTCGGGGGCGCCTGGGTCGTCCTCCGCGGTCCCTCGGGGGTCGGCAAGACCGCCGTGATGGGCGCCGTGGCAGGCCGCGTCCGGGAGGCGGGGCTCTTGCTGCTCGCGGCTCGCGGGCGCCACGGGGCCCACGCGCCCTTCGAGCTCCTCGACCTCTGGCTGACCGAGGCCGCGCCGCACCTCGGCCGCTGCCCCGCGTCTGGGCCCCTGACGGAGGCAGCCGAGCGGCTTGGCGTTCAATCGCCGGCGATAGCGCGGTGGGCGGGCGCCGACCCTCACGCGCTCCGCACGCGCGCCACCTTACGTGCGCGGCTCTTCGGTAGCGCGCCGGGGCGCGGGGCGCAGGTCGCGGACGACGTCCGGACGGTCCTCTCTTCCCTCGGCCGGCGGGTCGTCCTCTTGGCGGACGACCTGCACTGGGGCGATGAGGATTCGGTGGCCCTCTTGGGCTCCCTCGCCCGGAACGCCGATGGTGAGTTCGGGCTCCTCGCGACCTCGGTGCCCGGCGAGCTCTCCCTCGCGGACGTGTCCACGGTCGATGTCTCCCCCCTCGGGGAGTCCACCGTCGTCGAGCTCCTCGTCGCGGCTGGGCTGACGGAGGACCGCGCGCGAGAGGTGGCGGCCCTCGCCGGGGGCCTGCCTGCGGTTGCGCTCCTCGCCGCGCGCTTTGCCACCGATGCGCGGCCCCTTGCGGCGGCGGTCACCGACCTCGTTCGAGGCCTCGGTCGCCAGGAGCATGAGGTCCTCGCGGCGCTCTGTGCAGCGGGCCGCCCGGTCGACCGCGCCGACCTCGATGCCAACGCCGTCGGCGCTCTCGAGGGCCGAGGCCTCGTCGCGATGTCGGCCGGAGGGATAGACTTCGCCCACGGCGTCTTGGTGGCTCCCATCGGTGAGGCCCTCGGCGCGGACTGGGTGGGCGCCGCTCGGCTTCGGCGGGCCGAAGACCCGGCCCTCGATACCGCCGAGCGGGTTGACGCCTGGCTCGCGGCGGGCCGCGTCGACGAGGCCCGCGCCCTCGCGCCGGAGGCGGCGGAGAGTGCATTTCGGCGGGGCGCCTATCGTCGCGCGGCGGAGCTCTACGAGGTGGCGGCGCACGGGACGACGGACCGGGGGCTCCGCGAGCACCTCGCCGTGGCCCTCGATGCGTCTCAGCAGCATGGGCGAGCCGCGAGCGAGTGGGAGAGCCTCGCGGATCTCAGCGCCGGCGACCGACGCCAAGAGTACGGCCTCGCCCGAGCTCGCAGCTTGTTGAGCGCGCGGCGGATCGATGAAGGGCGGCGCGTCGTCGCGGAGGCCCTCGGTGCGCCCGCCCCCGCGTGGCGGAGCTTGGCGCGGTTTCTTCGAGGGCCCCGGGTGGAGCGTCCGATCCTCGGCCGCGCCGCGGCGGAGCGAGCGCTCCGGAACGCCTCCCTCGCGGGCTACTTCAATACCTTCGAGGGCGTGCGCCTAGCCCTCGACGCCCGGAGCGCCTTCGGCCCCGGGGCGGACGAGCTCGGCGCGTGGACGGACTACCTCCTGGCCTTCTACGCGCGCTTCGCGGGCCTCCCGCGGCTCGCGCGCCGGTACCGCCGCGCCGGCGATGCTCGAAACGTCAGCGATTCACGGCCCCTGGTGCATGTGTTACCGGGGTTCCTCGACGCCTACGAGCTGCAGCGCGAAGGGGACTACGCGGGGGCCGTTCGAGGCCTCGACGCGGGCCTCGACGCCCTCCGCGGCTCGCCCGACGCGCTCTCCTTCGAGGGGCTCCTCGGCCTCAGCCTTCGCACCAGCGCCGTCCTGGCCCGACAGCGGGTGACCGAGGCCGAGGCGGCGGTCGCGCTCTTCGAGGCGGCGGCGCGCGATGGCCGAGACATCGCCGTCGAGTGCCACGTCGACAATGCTCGGGCCCTCGTGCTCACCTGGCAGGGGCGCTTCGAGGAGGCCGTCACCCTCTTGGCCCGGGCCCGGGTGAGCTGGCCCGCCGAGCCCCGGACGCTGCAACTCGTGCTCATCGAGGTCTACGCCGCGCTGCCGAGGGTGCTCTTGGGGGAGGCCGTGGGCGCCCGGGCGGACCTCCGGCGCGTCCTGGAGCGTCGCGCGGGGCTCTACGCGTCGGCCTATGGGCCCATCGTCGCCGCGATCGTCGCCATGACCGAGCTCGCTGCGGCGCGCGCCGGCGATCCCGGAGCGAGCGTCCCCCGTGCCATCGCCTACGCCGCCTTCGCGGTGCGTCGGCCCTCCTTTGCCAACGGCCTCGGGCGGAGGGTGCTCTGCTACGCGACGGGGCGCGGATTCGCTGGGGCCGAGGAGGCCGCCAGGGCGCGGGACCAGCCCCTCGATCGGGCCCTCGCCATGCACGCCCGGGGGCAGCGGACGCCGGGGGCCGCGGGTACGCGCCTGCAGGCTCAGGCGCGAGGGATCTTGGCGGATGCCGGCGCGAGCCCGCGGCTCCTCGATGAGGGTGAGCGGCTGGCCTGAGCAGGATCTCCGGGACCTAGCGGCCGGTTTCTCGCTC
>QMMC01000520.1 GCA_003647065.1 Deltaproteobacteria bacterium
TCGGCGGAGCGACTCCCGGGCACGTCGATGGTGACCATCTGCACGTCGTGCATGCGCTCCCAGATCTCACCCCACTTGACGTAGGTATTGCAGGCGTTGGTGAGGACCGCGATTGAAGGCTTCGGGATGCGCCCCATCGGGTGCGCGCCCCGGCGCAGCTGCACCGTGACGTCTGCTTTTACATAGCCGCAGACGTCCGGCGAGTAGCCGTAGTCTTCGGCCTCCTCGAGGAACTCGTGGGCGACGCGGCGGACCGCCGTCTGCAGCGAGTTGATCTCGGGGAAGGTCACCGGCATGTCGAAGCTGACGAGGATCTCGTTGAGGCTTCCCATGACGAAGACGTAAGCGGCCTTGTCGCCACGTTCGGCCACCGCCTCGAGGTCCTTGAACCACTCCCGGACCAGGCGCGCGCCCTCGCGGTTCCCGCGGCCGACGATGCTCTCGTGTTCTGTCTGTTGTTCGGTCACAAAAGGCCTCGATTCGGTCAGATGAAGAGCAGGTTTTCGACGAAGGTTTCGAGCTGGAGTTCGAGGGAGGAGAAGCTGGACATGTTCTCTTCGAACTCGGTGACGAAGTAGGGCAGGCCGTCCGTGTCGAGGGCATGGCTGTAGGCCACCTGCTCCTCGAGGCCGGGCTCGCACATCTTGGCGGCGCCGAGGATCACGGCCTCGGCCTCGGCGGCCTTGACGCGCTTCATCAACATCGACTCCTTGGGCTTGCGGAGATCGTGCTGGACCGGGCTGTAGGTCGACTTCTCGATGTAGGCGTGAGCCAGGGCCCGCAAGGGGTCGTCGCTCGCGCCGACATCTTCGGTGAGGTAGCGGAGGCCGATGAGCAGGTCGTCGTCGACCACGTAGCAGGAGCGCCCGATCATGCGGATGAGGTCGAGAGGCGGCTGCTCGCAGAAGCCCCCTTCGAAGACCACCCGGATGCGGTCTTGGGACTTCGCGTCGCGGGCCCGGAGCAGGGGCAAGACGTGCTTCAGGAGCGCGTTGTGCTCTTCGCGGGGAATCATGCCGCCGAGGGAGACGAGGCAATAGGCATCCTCGGCGGCGATCTTCCAGGGGGTCTCTTTCTTGAGGGCGTAGAGATCGCGGAGGAGGGCGCGGTTCTCGTCGAAGACCTCGATCGAGTGCGCAAGGGCCTCGTTGCTCACTTTGACGCCGGCGACGTCTTCGATGTCTTCGAGGAGAGCCTGATACTCGTCCCGCAGATAGTCGATGGTGTGGGCCGAGTTGGCGTTCTGCGGCAGATAGAGGATCTGGCAGGGGTAGTCGAAGTTGCGACCGAAGATGGCGCCGAGGTTTCGGGCCGCGTCGCAGATGGGGTGGGTGACGAAGAGGTCGAGCTGCACGTGACCCGTCAGCGCAACCTCGAGGGAGGTCTTGAGGATCGAACAGAGGTACGAACCGAAGCGCGAGTCCGCTTGCACCGGGGGCGTCGGGGCACCGCGCACCTTGTAGGGCAGCATGCCCGCGGCGTGGGCGATCTCCTCGGGGAAGTAGACCTGGAAGTGGCCCACCACCTTGCCGCCGGCCTCTCGCCAGCGGCCCACGGTGGGCATCTCCGGGTCTTCGACGAGGTCGCGGCACATGGACAGCACCTCGGTGAGGGGCATGTCTTGGTAATCATCGAGAACGGTAGTCATCGACCGAGCTCCTCTGTCTCTTTTGTCTTTTGCGGCACTTGCGTCTCTTGGATCTGGGGGCCGCGCATGCGAGCGCAGCCATTCAAGAACAAGCTCATGACGTGGTTGAGCTTGTCGTCGTCACAGGCGAAGCGTTGCTCCGCATAGGGCGTGAGCAGCACCTCGACGTTCGCGATGAACTGCCAGGCCAGGAGCCGCGGGTCGGCGGGCACGAGCTCACCTCGGCCGATGCCATCGCGGATGACGCCCTCGACGAGGGCCGGCAGGGCTTCTTGATAGGCGCGGACGAGTTCACCGCGAACCGGACCCGAGAAGCTGTTGGCGTCGCGCCGGATGAGCTGCATGAGCTGGCGCTCGGTCGTCGGCAGCGCGAGGAAGACGCCGGTCAGGGCGCGGAGCCGGTCCTGGCTGGTGCCCTCGAAGTCGATGGCTTCGAACAGCATCCCGCGCTTGCGGGCGAGGTCGCGGTGGATCATTGCGACGTAGAGCGCTTCTTTGGTCCGGAAGTGGTGATAGACCGCGCCCTTGGTCACCTCGGCGGCCTCGGCCACCTGGTCGACGGTCACGTCGGCGTAGGTACCCGCGACGAAGGCCTCGGCGGCGGCGGCGAGGATGCGCCCGGCGGTGGGATTCTCGCGCGACGCCTCGGGAGCCCCGGAGGCGGGCAAGGAATCGTGGTCGATGGCGGGCATACCCATGAGTATGCTCTAGCTCTTATCCCAGCCCCCCAGACGGCAGTTGAGCTAGATCAACTACTTATTCCCTAGGCTTTTTCTCCCACCCAGATGAGCAGCGGAGAGAGAGCATACTCACGAGTACGGGACTTGCTCAGTCGCCGGCCGGCATCCGGGTCCAGGGCGAGAGCCCGCCCCGGAAGGCGCCGGAGGGCGCAGCAGCATCGCCCTCCGAGTCGACGAAGAAGAGCGGATGGTTGGTCGGAATCGGGCGAGCGAGGGCCCGCGAGGCGCAGCGGCAGAGGTCTCCGAGACGCGTCAGATCCCTTTCGGTGGAGGCCAGGACCCGGGCGTCGAGGTGGGCGATCATCAACTCGAGGGGGGTGTTCCCCACGCGCTCACCGATACCGAGCACACAACCGTGGACCCGGTCGACGCCCGCCTCGGCGGCGGCGAGGCCGTTGGCGAGGGAGAGGCCCCGGTCGTCGTGTCCATGCCAATCGAGGCCCACGTCAGCGCCGGTTTCTTCCACGACCGAGCGGGCAAATTCGACCAGCTTCTTGGTGCCGTGGGGGGTGGCGTGGCCGGCCGTGTCGCAGAGGCAGAGGCGCGTCGCCCCATCGTCAATCGCGGCGATGAAAAGCTCCCGAAGCACGTCTGGGGGTGTCCGGGTCGTATCCTCGGTCACGTAGGTCACCGGCAGCCCCTCGGCGACGCCGAGGCGGATCGCCGCCGAGGACTGCTTGCGCACGAAGTCGAGGCTCCACCCTTCGACGTAGCGGCGGATGGGCGAGCTGCCGATGAAGGTCATGACCTCGACGGAGATGCCGGCGGCTTGGCTCACATCGACGATCCGGGCCACGTCGCCGATGACGGTGCGGCCCGCGCAACCGGGGCGGATGCGAAGGCCCTGGTCGGCGATCTCTCGGCAGAGGCGGGTCGCGTCCGCCACCGCCCGGGGCCCCGCCGCCGGCAGGCCGGTGCTGAGGGAGTCGACGCCTATCTGGTCGAGCAGATGAAGGAACTCGAGCTTGTCGTCGATGACGGCGTCTTGACCCGACGGGGTCTGGAGGCCGTCGCGGAGGGTCTCGTCGTGCAGCAGCACGGGGGTGAGGTCCCGCACGCCGACGGACGGCTCCGGGAGCACCTGCTGACTGAGGTCGCGAGGTTTCACCGATTTAACGTAGAGTCCACGGGGCGGGTGCATTTGAGCCAGATCAATCGACGTCGCCGCAACGAGGTTAGGAGGGCGAGATGAGTGGCCAGAGCGTGCTCCTCTCCATGCGCGTCAACGACGCCGTCGTGGAGGTCGCGGTCAAGCCGCACCACACGCTCCTCGACGTGCTGCGGGATCGACTGGACCTCACGGGCACCAAGCAGGGATGCGACACCGGGGACTGCGGCGTCTGCACGGTACAGCTCGACGGCGAGCCGGTGCTCTCGTGCCTGGTCCTCGCGATCCAGGCCGAGGGCCGTGAGGTCCGCACCATCGAAGGGATCGGAGGCGCCGAGCCCCACCCCGTCCAGGATGCCCTCGACCGCCACGATGCGGCCCAGTGTGGATACTGCATGCCGGGCATCGTCCTGAGCGCCGAGCACCTCCTGCGCACCACCGGCCGAGAAGTCGACCGCGAAGAGGTGGCCCAAGCCCTCGCCGGCAACCTCTGCCGCTGCACCGGCTACGTGAAGATCCTCGACGCCGTGGTCGATGCCTCGCAAATCACGGCAAAAGACACGGCAAAAGACTCGACCCCTCCCGGGAGCGGCAGCACGTGAGCGTAAACGAGGAAAAGAGCGGCGACGACCTGTTCGACGCTCACGTCGTCGGCAAACGGCACCGAAAAGTCGGCGCCATGGACCGGCTCCGGGGAAGCACCCGGTACACGGCCGACCTCGCCCGGGCCGGCACCCTCTGTGCGCGGATCAAGCGCAGCCCCCACGCCCACGCCCGGGTCATCGGGGTCGACAGCGAAAAAGCCCTCGCGATGGACGGCGTGGTCGCGGTGCTCACCGGACAAGACTTCCCCATCCCCTACGGCATCATCCCGTGGACCCGGGACGAGCATGCCCTCGCCCCCAAAAAGGCGCTCTACGTCGGGGACGGGGTCGCCGCCGTCGCCGCGGTCTCGGAAGAAATAGCCCTCGCCGCCCTCGAGTGCATCGAGGTGCAGTACGAGCCGCTGCCCGCCTACTTCGACCCGGCCGAGGCCCTCCGCGCCCAGGTGGCAATCAACCCCAACGTGCCCAAGGGCAACCGGAGCAAGAGGGTCGAGCTCGCCTTCGGCGACGTCGACCAAGAGCTCGAAGCTGCCCACCTCGTCCTCGAAGGCGAGTACTTCTTCGAAGGCACGACCCACGCCGCCCTCGAGCCCCACGCCGCCCTCGCCGAGGTCGACGGCTCGGGTGTGCTGACCGTGTGGAGCGCGACCCAGGTTCCCCACTACCTGCACCGCGAGCTCGCCCGAGTTCTCGACGTGCCGGCCCGCCGCATCCGGGTCATCCAACCACCCATCGGGGGCGCCTTCGGAGGCAAGTCCGAGCCCTTCGATCTCGAGTTCGTCGTCGCCCTCTTCGCCCTCCGGACCGGCAAGCCCGTCGCCCTGACGTATACGCGGGAAGAGGTTTTCTACGCCCACCGGGGCCGGCATCCGATGGAGATGCACTTTCGTTCGGGCTGGAGCGCGGATGGACACATGCACGCCCTCGACGCGCGCACGCTCATCGACGGCGGCGCCTATTCGAGCTTCGGTCTGGTGACGACCTATTACTCCGGTCAGCTCGCCTGCTCGCCGTACGAGCTCTCTGCCTATCGCTTCGACAGCACCCGGGTCATCACCAACAAACCCGCGTGCGGGCCAAAGCGTGGCCACGGCAGCGTGCAGCCGCGCTTCGCCCTCGAGGTGCAGATCGACGAGGCCGCAGTGGCCCTCGGCCTCGACCCCATCGAGATCCGCCGAAAAAACGCGATGGGGGCCGACTCGCGCACCATCAACGAGCTCCTCGTGGGTAGCAACGGCTTCCTCGAGTGCCTGAGCCAGGTCGAAGAGGCGAGCCGGTGGAAAGAGCGGCGCGGCAAGCTGCCCCACGGCCGGGGCCTCGGCGTCGCAGGCAGCACCTACATCAGCGGCACCAACTACCCCATCTACCCCAACGAGATGCCGCAGACCGCGGTGCACATGGCCCTCGACCGGAGCGGCCGGGTCACCGTGTTCAGCGGCGCGTCAGAGATTGGCCAGGGGGTCGACACGGTCCTCGCCCTCGTCGCCGCCGAAGAGCTCGGGGTGAGCATCGAAGACGTGCGAGTGGTGTCTGGAGATACGGACCTCTGCCCGGTAGACCTCGGCGCCTACAGCTCGCGCCTCACCCTCATGGTGGGCAACGCGGCCCTCGACGCCGCCCGGTCCCTCCGGCGCCTGGTCACCGGCAGCGTCGCCAAGCGCTGGGAGGTTCCCCGGGGGCGCGTGGTCCTGGCGGACCGCTCGGCCCTCGACCGCGAGGACCCGTCGCGCTCCGTGCCCATCGCCGAGGCCTTCGAATGGGCCGAGACCGACCA
>QMMC01000521.1 GCA_003647065.1 Deltaproteobacteria bacterium
CCGACTTGATCGGCTAGGTCCACATAGGCATCCGCATCGGCCTGAGAGATGGGGCCCTGACCTCGGGGCACTCTCCTTGAGTCAGCGGCAGCCATGTCGATGAGCGCCTGCTGCTCGGTGGTGGGACGCCCTCTTACTCGGTCCGGAACGCGATTCCTTGCTCTCCCCCTTGAGGCAAGGGAATAGCCCGATGTGTTCCGGCTGTACTGGTGTGCCTATTGCCGATGTTCCGTGGGGCGAACTTGGCCTTGCGCCTGGAAGCGGACTTGCCCGCTGGACTTGATGGCCCAGTCGTGGGCTCCAGGGCCGACGCCTGCCGAGGCCGAGGCGAGGGCCGGCACGAGGAGGGCCCAGACGAGGCCGGCGATAGGGGCGAGGCGGGACACTCGACGTGTATACCCGGAGCAGGACTTGATGGCGATTTCACCCTGCGTTTTCGGGTCTCTGGGCCCGGACTGGTAGCGCCGAGCGGCCGGATGACCTAAGATTTGGAAATGAGTTCCGGCGCCCGAAAACTCTTGGATGACGCCTATGCCCTCGAAGAGGCCGACCGGGCGATTGTCTCCGCGGAGTTGTCCGAGGGTGTGGAGGATCCCGACGAGGTCCGCAATGCGTGGGTGAAGGTTGCCGTCGAGCGACTTGAACGCCACGAGCGGGGCGAGGCCGGGCAGACGCAAAGCCTCGATGAGGTCGAGGCCGCCCTCCGAGATTCCATCAAGGAACGATGACCCCGCTCCGGTTTCTGCCGGAGGCGACCGCGGAAGCGCGGGAGGCCGCCGCTTGGTACGAGGAGCGGCGAGTCGGTCTTGGCGACGAGTTTATTACGGCGTTGATGGACCGCGCCCGCAAGGCCGAGGCCGTGCCTGGTGCCGGCCGCCTCGAGCAAGACGCGCCGGAGCGTTTTGAGCTTCGCTGGTATAACTTGAAGCGATTCCCGTACGCCCTCTTGGTTGGCTCTGTCGGCGAAGAGCGTGTCGTTGTGGCCGTGGCTCACGGGCGGCGGCGGCCCGGATACTGGCGCCACCGGCTGGTGAAGCTGGAATCGTAGCCGCCCCTGTGCCGAGGATGCCGTCTCTGTGCCGCTCCGGGGTGTGCCTAGACCCGAGGGTGCCCTCGCTCATCACGTGTCGAGGCCCTCGATGAAAGTCCTCAACTGGCTCCGCCAGTCCGGGTCGTTCCGTTTCCGAAAGAACAGCTTATGTTCGGAACCCAGGGCAACGCAGTACATGATGTCGCGCAGCTTGCTTGTGCGCTCACCGAAGTGTCCAAAGGCCCGGAACTCGAGTTCGACAACGTCGGGCCCTCGTCCTCGCGTGACGGCCCACTTGACCGTGTCATCTTCGAGCGCAAACGGGCTCGCACTTGCTTCGGGGTGGTCGTCCGCTCCAAGCAGATGCCAGCCGTATGTCTCCAGCATTGCCTGGACGTCCTCCATCCGTTGTCTCGTCATCAGAGCCGCCCCCAGAACCCGCGAGGCGGCGTGACACCACTACCTCCCAGGCCCTCCTCCACTATGTCTCTCGTCATCACCTCCCCCCCTGAACTCCACGTGTCGATAGACCGGATCTGCCCTCGATGGTCAGTGATCGTGACACTATACTCGTTGTCTCCGAGCCGCCGTACCCAGTATTCGGCGTTCGAATCTCGACCTCCGCCCTTGAGCACCCTACCGTCCGCCACGTTCCTCTGTCCGCGCCGCAAATAGTCTTGGGGAGACAGATCTGAGTGGCGGCGTGCGTGGTCCCGTAACCCCGTGTCCGATGCATCGAGGGTTCGACGAGACCTCCAAGGATGTCTGGGGGCACGGTCCAGCGGGAGGGGTCACGCATGCTGATGCCAGTCTACCGTGGCGGTGTCGTTCGTGCCGAGAGCGAGGAACCCGCCTGGTTTGACCGCGCCGCATCATCGCTTAGAGATGACGTCAAACCCCACAGACAGACTACGGAAGGGATCCGCGCGTCGGCGAGCGTGAATCATCCTCGCCCAGCGGCGCCGCGCACGAGAGTTTCGCGGCGCCCGCCATCTCGCTCAACGACCTCGGGAGCTTCGACTCTCCTCACCCACTCGATCGCGTCTCTTGAACTCGTTGGAGTTCATTGTCGACTCGGTCGGGGCGCTGACAGCCACCCTGGTCCGGATCGCCGAATCTCCTGGCCCGCAACGCGCTCGCCTCGGTCATCCGAGTTCTGCCTGTTCGAAGAAGAGGTGGAGTGCCCGAGATACAAGCTCGACCCGAGCCTCCATCTCGTCCTCCGATATCTCATGCGGCACCCTCACTAGTGATGCGCTTTGCGACGCGGGGTGAATCTTCAAGAAGTACGGGTCGCCGGACCCTACGAGGCACTTTCCGAAGGGGATGAAGCCGAAGCGGCAGGCCACCTGACCGGGCATAGCGTTGCGGCATTCGTTCAACACCTCGGCCGCGCTCATCAGCTGCATCTCAACGCCGAAACCGGATTCATCCACGTGCTCCGCGAGATACCACTCCGTGCCTACGAGCGGATGGACCTCCAGGACTTGGGTCAACCAACCTGGCATTCCGACGCCCTGAAGTTCGGTCGCCTCGTCTGGCGTGATGCACGTTCCGGAAAGATGTCCGGCGAACTGATCAAAAACCTTCGCAAGTGCCGTCATCAGGAGGTGATGTGCTGTGGGGCGTGCGGGTGGATGAGGGGAGTTTGGGTGGTTACGGGATATCAACCCAAACAGGAGAGTCGGGCGTGTACCAATCTTGCCGACGAAGCCATCCCTCATACGACAGCAGGATTCGCCGCATTCCCTCAGGCTCGGCTCTTGCCAAAGAGAACTCTCGTACGAGCTTGAATATCGTATCGATTGCCTCCTGCGGGGCTTCTTTCGCGCGTGCCTTCGGGTCTGAATCTCCCGAGAAGACCGACTGAAGGACGAGTTCGCCCCAGGCCAGGTTGTTACCGCCGTCATTACGCACAATGAGCCACTCACGAAAGCCTCGCAAAGCACCTCCCTCAGTGGCTAAGTCAAATCCGAGAAGAAATGCGGCGACGACCTCGTATGACGGCTGAGCAAAGTACATTCCTGGGCGCTTGCGTACGTTCTCGAACAGCTCAAGAGAGTCCACTTGATACTACCTCATCAGAATCCGAAGTTGATGGCCTCTGGGAATTCCCATAGCGCCTTGTACTCACCGATCGGAAGCCCTCTATGCCCGGTGAACGCATCGTAGACGCGACCGTCTCGGACGACCACCTCATGGTGGGACCATCCCATGTTGCCGCCTCTATAACCACCAAGCTGTGGGGCGCGACCGCCTGGTGTGATTCGATGGACATCGCCGCCTATATGACGATGAATCTGGCGAGCCACGCCCTCGCAGCCGCTAGCGCACGTCGCATCATCGATACTCCGTGCTCTCCAGCGACGCCCAACGCGTATCCCGCGGCCTCCTCCCACCGAGGCCCCCCCACCGGGATACGTATTGTGCACCCGGGCCCCAACAGCTCCGACCAGGTACTCCGCGTCCCGTTCGACGGTGAGGTTGTAGACGCGATGCGCGCCCGGCACCGATTCGCGCGCGACTAGCGCGTGCACCCCTCGCGCCGTCTCGACGGCTTCGCCGATGGCCAGCTCACCTGCCGCGACCCAATCCCCCTGCCCCAGCGACCAAAAGGGGTGATTCGGCGTCACGCGGGTCTCGCTCGGCCCCGCACCCGCCGCGTAGTCCTCGGCGACCAATGTGAGCGCAACGACGTCGTCCGCAACGTGCTCCACCGTCGCCAGCACGACCCGCCCCGGCCCTTTCGCGATCCGCGGCGGGCTGCGCACGTGCACGACGTGGGCGAGGCCGCGAAGGCGCAGCTCGGGCAGGTGGAGCGCGAACGCGCCATCCCGATCCGGGTCCTCCGCGTCGAGCCATCCCGGCGGCCGCAGCACGGTGAGCGCTACGACCTTACGCTTGCCGGACTCGTCGTCGCCCGCGAGCTCGAGGTCGATGACCTGCCAATCCGCTGTGACCGCCGTGTCGAAGGTTTCGTCCGCGCCATCGCGAAGGGTCGCGGCGGTGACCACCCGGTCGCCGACCTCGAGCGTTTCGATGCTCTGGTGGGTCAGTGCCTCGGCAGGCGCGGCGCCCGCCATGATGCCCGTCGCCACCAAGGTACCCGCGACAAAGCATGGGCACACGCCCCCGCCGCAAGGAGGGTCCGCCGCCCTCCGGGCCACGCGGCGCCCCAGGCGCCCCGTCGCGCGCAGCGCCCCGTATGCCACGAACGGCACCACAAACGCCGCCGCGGCCATGGCGCACCGCTGGGCGTTCGCGGAGAAGTTCCCGCAGGAGCCAAAGACGTTGTCGCGCAGTATGGCAAACGCGCAGCCGCCGATGGCGACCGCGTCCATGAGCGTGTCGACGAAGAGCCCCCTCGGTTCGGCGCCATTGATGGGGTCGTTGCCGGCGTAGGCATAGAGGTTCGGGTCGCCACCGGCGAAGCCAATCGGGTCCTTCGCGGTGAAGCGACCGATTGCGGGGTCATAGTCGCGGGCGCCGAAGCGCAGGAGCCCCGTGTCCGAGTCGTAGAGCCCGCCCGCAAAGCGGTGCGGGACGATGGCTTCCGTCGTGACGTCGACTTCGAGAACGCCGAACGGCGAGTACTCGTAGTTCTGCGCAACGGCTCCGGTGTCGACATTCACCACAACACGAACGGACCCGACCTGGTCCGTGACGATACGAAACAGCCGCCCGTCGCGATGAAGCGCATAGCTCGGCACCCACGAGCCGCCGACGTAGATATAGGTAATCTCTAGTCGTCCGCTCCCATCGATGCGCCCGACGATGCGGCCTCCCGAGCCGTACAGCCACGCGTCGGTCTGCACTCCATCGACGTGCCGCGCGACGCGACCCCCGTCCGGGCCGATGACGTATTCGATGCGCCGTCCCGACGGCAGGACGACCTCCACGAGGTGCCCGACAGCGTCGTACGTGTAGCGGGTCGTTCCGGAAGAATCACTCCGGGTCGCCAACTGACCACCGGCATCGTAGGTGAAGTTGATCGCGCCTGGCCCCACCTCGCCGTAGCGCAAGAGGCGGTCCTGCGCGTCGACCTCGACGCATCGACCCGTGCCGCCGGGGTCGTCGCAGCGCCCAGAGGGCGTGACCCACGAGGTCCGGTTGCCGTTGCCGTCATAGCCGTATTCGTAACGCAGCGCGCTCCGACGGAAGACCTGTTCGAGCCTCCCCCGCACGTCGTAGCCGTAAACTGGCGGGCACTACAGCCTGGCGGTCACTCATAGCTCGATCTTCGTCCTCGAGGTGCTCCTGGCTATCGACGGCCGCGCCAGCGCCGGCGATGGACCGGACGCGGGGCTCAGCGCACCCAGAGCAGGTCGCCGAGGCCCGAAGCGCGGCCAACGCGGCGGCGCAGGGCCCGGTCGAGCTCTGCTGGGTCTCCGAGCCAGTCGAGGCGGGAACTGCTGCGCGTGATGGCGGTGTAGACGAGCTCTCGGGTCTGAATGGGTGAGTCTCGGCCCGCGAGGACGATGGCGACACGTCGGAACTGAGAGCCCTGGCTCTTGTGCACGGTCATGGCGAAGGCGCCGGTGTGGTCCGGGAGACGGGCGAGGGAAACCTCCCGCGTCGTGTCGATGCCGTCTTCCTTGACGGGGAAGACGACACTGAGCCCGGCCCCGGTCTGGAGGACGAGGCCGATGTCGCCATTCATCAGGCCGACCTCGTAGGAGTTTTGGGTGACCAGGACCGGGCGCCCGAGCCAATGGGCACCGCGTGACGGAACCCGAGCAACGTGACCCGCCTGACCCGGGGCCTCCGGCGCGAGGCCCGCGTGGTCGCGAATGGCCCGACCGAGGGCGGCCTGACAACGGTTTGCCATCGCCA
>QMMC01000522.1 GCA_003647065.1 Deltaproteobacteria bacterium
ACCAGAGCGAGCCGCTGCCCCCGGTGCCCGTCGACGGCGACGCGAATCGTGGACGCGAAGTCTTCCGCGTCGCGGGCTGTCTCGCCTGTCACAACCTCGAGGGTTTCGAGGGTGAAGAACTGGCGACGAAGGACCTCGCGTTCGAGGTGAACGACACGAACGTGCACGGTCCGAACCTGCGCGGCGTGGCGACGAAGGTCTCGCGCGAGTGGCTCTACTCCTGGATCAAGGACCCGCAGGCTTACTGGACCGAGACGCGCATGCCCAACCTGCGCCTCTCCGATCAGGACGCGGCGGACATCACCGCGTACCTGATGGATGACCCCGACGGTCACTTCCACGACGTGCCGGACGACTGGACCGCCGAGGACGCGCCGTACGACATGGACGTCCTGCAGGAACAGGCCCGTTGGTTCTTCTCGCGCCTCGGTCGCGAAGAACTTGGGCGCCGCTTCACCGGACAGAACCCCGAGCACCGCTGGGATGAAGACCAGACTCTGCTCGGCGTGATCGGCGAGAAGTGGGTCGCCAACCAGGGTTGCTTCAGCTGCCACGAGGTGACGGGTTACGAGACCGCCAACCCGGTCGGCACGGAACTGTCGAACTGGGGTTCGAAGACCGTCGACAAGCTCGACTGGGGCCTCGTTCCGAACCTCTTCGAGAAGCAGTTCGGATGGGATCTGAGTCACCGCGAGGAGTACAAGAACTATCGCGAACACTGGATTCGCGAGAAGCTGCACAACCCGCGCATCTTCGACCGGGACAAGACCAAGAACCCGATCGAGAAGCTGCGGATGCCTTACTTCGCCTTCACCGATGAACAGGTGGAGTCGCTGGTCACCTTCGCCGTCGGCCTCGTCGACGACGAGGTGCAGCGCGCGAAGATGGTGCCCTCCGTGGCGAAGCAGGCGATGAACGACGGCATGCGCGTCGTGCGCCGCATGAACTGCGAGGCGTGTCACCAACTGACGCCGGGCATGATCGAGGTCATGGGCGAGGACGGCAATCCGCACGCTCTGCCCGCCGAGCTCCTCGCGATCGGCGACGACACCATGCCGCCCGCGCAGACGAGCCTTGCGGCCCTCGACGATGCGATCAGCGGCTACGAGGAGTACTACGACGAAGAGGTCGAGGAGATCGGCATCCGCCTGCTGGGTCCCGAACCCGGCTTCGGCATGACCGGCTCGACGCACTTCTTCGAGCGCGATCAGATCCTCGGCATGACTCCGCCGCGCGGTGGCGACTTTGTGAACCTGCTCACCAACTACTACATGCGCGGCATCGAGATGTTCGACGCCGAGTCCGAGGACCCGGACGACGCCTACTGGAACTGGAACCTCGGGGAAGAGGGCGAGGTCGAGGACGCTGACGGCGAGCTGCGACCGTACTTCGAAGAACAGTACGACAAGGTCCGCTGGACCTTCGCGCCGCCGGTGCTCTGGAACGAGGGCTTCAAGCTGCGCCGCGACTGGTTCTACGCGTTCCTGCAGGACCCGATTCCGCTGCGCAAGCAGATGCGCGTCAAGATGCCGACCTTCGCGTTCACCGCGGGCGAAGCCGCTGCGGTGGCCGACTACTTCGCGTACCTCGCGGAACAGGACCACGCGCCGCAGTACGCCAAGTCGATGCGCGTCGCGCTCGGTACGACGCCGAAGGACAGCTTTGCCGGTCCCGGCACGCCGTGGCCCGAGCTGTCGAACCAGATCGCCGGCACCGGCAGCATCCCGGTCAGCGACGTCGCTGTCGGCGCGCAGCTCTCGCGCAACACGGTCGAGAGCATCGAGGCCGGTTCTGCACCTGACATCGCCGCCAGCTTCGACAAGCTGAAAGCCTACGGCGACGAAGCCGGGTTCTCCTGGCATGCACAGGTCGACCCGCGCTACGAGGGCATCGTGCGTCGTACGCCGTCACACCTCGCCGAGCGCGGCGACATGCTCGCCGTCGGCCAACAGCTCGCGGTCACCGATGTGAACTGCTACCAGTGCCACTGGCACAACGGTACGCCCCCCGAACAGGTGGGAACGCCGATCGCCTGGGCCCCTGACCTTGCGAACGCGCGCGAGCGCCTGCGCGAGGATTGGGTCCTCGACTGGCTCTGGAACCCCAGCCTGATCTACCCCGGCACGGCGATGCCCGCGAACTTCGCGGGAGATCCTGCGGGATATCAGGCCACTTACCCCGAATCCACGAATGCCGACCAGATCCAAGCTGTGATGGATTGGCTGTACAACCTCGACCGCATTCCGGCCGAGAACAAGAACTGACGGAGACTGGAACGATGAAAACCTTGAACCTACTCAGCATCCTCCTCGTCGCGGGCGGCGCCACTGCGGCGACCCTCGGAGACAAGGAACAAGAGGGCAAGAGCTGCTGCGATCCCGTGACGCCCGTCGCGGTCGCCGTGCCTCGCGCGAACTACCTCGAGCTCGCGAACCCGTTGCCCGCCGGCGCCGTCAAGGGCACCGTGACCGGCAAGGTCATCTTCGACGGCGAGAAGCACCCCGAGATCAAAGACCTCACAATCACGGACAAGCAGGAGAAGGGATGCGTCGAGGGCGGCAAGACCTCGACCCAGAACCGCACCCTGATCATCGCCAAGGAAGGCGGCATCCAGAACGTGGTGATCACCATCGAAGTCGATGGCGCCAAGCTGAAGATGCCCGAGAAGCCGATCCACCTCGACCAGGTGCAGTGCCGTTACGAGCCGCACGTGATGCTCGTTCCGATGGGCGCGACCGTCGCGTACATGAACTCGGACTCGATCTCGCACAACGTGCACACCTACTCGACCAAGAACGCGGCGTTCAACAAGACGATCGCCGCCGGTGCGAGCGAGAAGCAGAAGCTCGAGAAGTCGGAGTCGATCGAGGTCAAGTGCGACATCCACCCGTGGATGAACTGCTACCTGTTCGTCGCCGACACGCCCTACGCCGACACCACCGCCGCGGACGGCAGCTTCTCGATCGAAGGCCTCCCGCCCGGTGAGTACAAGATCAAGATCTGGCACGAGACCCTCGGCAAGGCGAAGGCCACCGTGACCGTGGACGCCGAAGGCAAGTCCGAGGCGGTCGAGGTCAAGCTGAAGGCCAAGAAGAAGAAGGGCGGCCGTCGCCGCTAGGCGCCTGCCACCGATCTCACACAGCGCGGCCCGCGCCCCCGGATGGGGGCGCGGGCCGCGCTCTCGTGTGGCCAGAATCCGCGGGCTGTGCGAACCTGCACCATTCCGGGCCGCCCGCCCGCCCGCCGGCCGGCACAATCTGCCAACCTTGCACGGGCACCTGCGTAGCCCCCCTCGCTGCTGCAGTTCGACCCTTGGATACCAGGAATTCCCAATGAGATTCACCGTTCCGTTCGGTGCCAGCGCCCTCCTGGCGCTGCCGCTGACGGTCGCCTTCGCCCAGAGCGAGGCCGCGACCACCCAGGCCACCCCTTCCGCACCGGTTCGTGTCAGGCTTCTGCAAGCATCCGAGGCCCCGACGGCCCCGACGGCCCCGATCGCCGTCATGCAGGACTCCACCGAGCAGGCCTCCTCGCGCGGTGTGATCGGGGTCTACCTCGATCCGTACCTCGAAGTGGACCGACCGGGCCGACCGGGCGCGCTCGTCGGCAGCCTCGTCCCCGGTGGCGCCGCCGAGGCCGCGGGCCTCGAAGCCGGTGACCGCATCCTCGCCATCGATGGCGAGAAGCTGGCGGACACCGCCGCGTTGCTGGAGTCGATGAAGGGCCGCAAAGTCGGCGACACGGTCGTCCTCAAGATCGACCGTGACGGCTGGCGCAAGCGCGTCGAAGTGACGCTCGGCGCCTCCGAGAACCAGAGCGCGCCCCACGTTCAGTGGCAGGAGCTCGAAGAGATCGAGGAAGAGCTCGAAGCAGACGAAATGAGCGAGTTCAGCGAGCTGATCGAGCTGCACGTCAAAGCCATGGAGGAAGGTGGCGACGGCGCATACGCCGAACGGCGCATCTGGATCAATGGTGAGGAAGTCTCGCCCGAGGAACTCGGCATCGACGCCGGGGGTGGCAGCAACGGTTGGTTCAAGGTCACGCAGACCGGCGTGTCGGATGATGACTGCTGCGAAGGCTCCGAGGAGTGCGACGACGAGTGCACGGTCGAGTGCGAATTCGAGTGCGAATTCGACGGTGAAGAGGGCGAGGGCGGGTTCTTCAGCATCTTCGGCGGCGGCGGTAATGACCACGGCAGCTCCAGCGAGGTGCGTATCTTCGTGCAGGGCCCGAATGGCCTGCAGGAGCTCGACGGGGACGAGTTCCACGCCAAGCTCGGCGGGCACGCCTTCGGCGGCGCTCATGGCCAGACTCATGGCCAACACGCTCCCCGTGGCGCGCATGGCTCCCATGCGATGCCCCCGCACGTGATGCGTGGCTTTGGCGCGGGCGCCGGACACGGCGCGCCGCACGGCATCGACCCCCAGCAGATCGAAGTGCATGTGCGCGAGAGGATCGAGCGCATGCACGCGGAAGGTCAACGTGGCGGGCAACACATGCGAGCGCAACGCGCGCCGCGCACGATGCGCCGGGTGCGCGTCTCCGCTCCGCCCGCTGGCGGTCAACTCGACCGCCGAGGTCGATCCCGTGAGGTCGAGCTGCGCGAGGTCCACGAACGCCGCGCGCAAGCTGGTCATGAGGAGATCGAGGAACTGCACGAGATCCTCGACGAGCTGCGCGAGGAGCTCGACGACCTCCGCGGTGAACTGCGCCGCCTGCGTCACGACCGCTAGTCAGTGGATCGCCGGGCGGGCCACTTGGCTCCGCCTGTGAAACAGCAGCGGGCCCCCCTCGAGATTCGAGGGGGGCCCGCTGCTGTGTTCCTGTCCGCCCGCTGGCGCCTGCTCAGGCCGCCGAGCCGCCGAGGTCGAGGATGCCCTGGGAGGGACTCCAGTCGTGCAGCACCTGCGCGACGGCCCGCAGTGTGACCTCGTCCGCCGCATCCCGCTGGGCCTGATGGTCGCGCAGCCGCAGGGTCCGCTCCACGAGCTCCATGACGCGCTCTCTGGTCTCCGGAGGCCCCTGGAGGGCCCAGCGCACCAGCGGCAGCAGCCGCGCCCCCACCTCGGAGGAAGCCCCGTGGCGGCGGCAGAGATTGGAGATCAGATCTTCGGCTTCCATGGATGGCTGGGGCGGGGGAGGGGCATTCCCCCACGCCGAAAGGTACCCCGGGTCCCCGCCGGCGGCGTAACCCCTTCGTACGGTACCGCGTTCGAATTACAGTAGTTACGCGGCAGGGGGAGGCAGGCGTTCAGCCTGCCTCCCCCTGCCGCGTAACTACTGTAATTCGAACGCGGTACCGTACGAAGGGGTTACGCGCTCAGACCTCGATCGTGGTGAGCGCCTCGGTTGCGAAGTCGACGATGGCGTGGACGTCCTGGCGTTCGAGCTCGAGGAAGTTGGTCGTGTCGAGGTCGAGGGTGGCCATGGCTTCTTCGTGGCGGCCGTCCTCGACGCGGTGGGCGAGGATGTTGGCGTTGGCGACGAGGGCCACGACGGGATCCTCTTCCACGCTCTCGCGCGGGCCGTGGTGGAACTGGATCGCGGCGATCGCGGGAACGGGCAGTCCCCAGCGGACGGCGACCATCGCCCCGACGTCCGTGTGATTGAAGCCGAAGCGTCGCTCCTCGGTGATGTGCTGGCGCTCGCCGAGCGTCACGGCCTCATCCACGGCCTCGAGGTACTCGGTGCCCATGCTGTCGAGTAGTACGACCTTCCCGATGTCGTGCAGCAGACCGCAGACGTGGAACTCCTCGGGAGTCAGGTCCAGGCTGCGCTTGCTGCGCTTGGCGAGGAACGCGCTCGTCTGCGCCGTGAGGATCGCGTGGCGCCACAGCGAGTTCAGGTCGAAGCCG
>QMMC01000523.1 GCA_003647065.1 Deltaproteobacteria bacterium
GATGCTGATGGGTGGTTCGGGGCGCCGCGACAGAAGCGCTCGTAGGCCGCGAGGGCGCCGGCGCGGTCTCCGGCGCCGAGCAGACAATCCCCCTGAAGGCGCACGGCGGCGTGGCCTCCCCCCGCGCGGACGGCCTGTCCTGCGAGGTCGGCGCAGCGCCGAGGGTCACCGTCGCGGAGGGCTCCGCGAGCGTCCCGAGTGAGTTCGGCGGCGCTGGGTCCGGGAGCAGGCGCAGGTGTCGGCGCGGGCGTCGGCGCGGGCGTCGGCGCAAAAAGCGGAGGAGGGGGCGGGGCCGGAGCAAAAACAGGAGGAGACGTCGGGGTCGGTGTTGGCGTGGGCGTCCGCGTGCCCTCGCCGCGAGGCGGGGGCTCGATGCCGGTACCCGCCGCCGGCTGGGCGATCACCTCCGATGGACGCGCCGCGCCGCGCCGGCGCACCGAAGACCGCCGTCCAGGCCCATCCAATGTGCCCGCGCCGCCGGTTGGCTCTCCCCCCTCGGGCGGGTCGGGTACATCGACGCCGGTCGGCGGGTCCGCAGGCGGCCCCTCGATCGCCGGCAGGGTCGCATCGCCATGCCCCTCGCCGCTTTCATCGCCAGCTTCATCGCCGCCTTCATCGCCGCCAGCTCGAACGCTGGCGTCCGCTCCGGGCCGCTCCTCACCGGCGTCGACATCCCCCTTGCCGAAGAGGCTCAGGGCGCCGATGGCCAATCCGGCCGAGAGCGCCCCGGCGAGGAGGCCCACGACGATGAGCTTCGCGCGGCCGCTAGTTGTCGGCAGGCGGTAGGTCGTGTCGTCGAAGGAGTCGGAAGCGGACCGCGAGCTCTGGCCACTCTCCCGGCTGACCGGTCCATCCGACAGGGCAACCGTCGAGCCGGGCCCCGAGGCGGCCTCCGAAGAGCGTCCGCGCCGCCCTTCCGATTGGCTAGCCGAGCCTTTCTTGCGCGTCGCCGCTGCTCCATCGGCGTCGGCGGCGATGTCGGGAGAGGGCGAGTCGGGCAGCTGGCTCACCCGCGCCGGCGCCGTCTTGGCGAACGCACGGCTCGAGGCGTTGCCCTTCCCCCCTCGCCCTCCGCCGGAGGCCCCGCTGGCCTCGCCCGCGTCGACGTCACCGGTGGTCACCTGGGGTAGCTGGCTGAAGGTGCCGAGCTCGAGGTCACCGGCACCGGCCCCCGGGACGTCCCCGTCGGCGCCCATGCTGCCGAGGACCGCCGTCCCCATGCCGGCCCGCGGTGCCTTCATCCCCGGAGCACCGGCGGTCGCAGCGGACAGATAGGCCTCCGCGAGCTCGTGGGCGGTCGCGTAGCGCGCCTCTCGAGCCCGGGCCATGGCTCGGGCGACGACCGCTTCGACCGCGGGCGGAAGACCGCGGCAGACAGACCCGAGGGGCGCGTGCTTGGCGTGGAGGATGGCGACGATCAGGTCTGTAGGGTTGGCCGCGAGATACGGAGGCTTGCCCGCTAGGGCCTCGAAGAGGATCACCCCGAGGGCATAGGTGTCGGTGCGTCCGTCGAGGTTGCGCTCGGCCGAAAGCAGCTCCGGGGCCATGTAGCGCGGCGTGCCGAGGATCTCCCCGGTCTTGGTGATCTTCTTGGCGGCGTCATCCAATCGCGCGATGCCGAAGTCGAGGAGTTTCACCTGGAGGGCGCCCCCGTCCTGGGTGAGGAAGATGTTGTCGGGCTTGAGGTCCCGATGGACGACGCCCTTGTCGTGAGCTGCCGCGAGGCCGGCGCAGGTCCCGGCGACGATGGGCGCGAGCTCCCCGGGGGAGAGCCTGCCGCGGCGCATGACCTCTCCGAGGGTCTCCCCCTCGAGGAGCTCCATGGCGATGAAGAAGAGCCCGTCCTCGGTCCGACCGAAAGTCTCGATGCGTACGATCGCCGGGTGGGCGAGGACCCGGAGGATCTCTCCCTCGCGCCGGACTCGGTCTTCGACCTCGACGCCCCGGGCGCCCGACACGGGGCGGATGAGCTTGAGCGCGAGAGGCGCGCCGGTCGCGGCGTCGATCGCTCGGTACACGTCGGCCATGCCCCCGGACCCGAGCAGCGCTTCGATGCGAAACCGCCCGGCGATCATCGTGCCGGCAGCCACCTCTTCAATTGCGCTGGTCACTGCCCCGCGAGCATCGTGGCGACGCGAATGCACCAGACCGTCAGCGAGGTGACAGAAAGGAGAATGGCCCACTTGTCGGCTTGCAGGCGATCGAGGGTTTCGATCACCGGCAGACCGCGAACGAAACCGACGGCGCCGACGATCATCGTCGAGAAGCTGACCAACCACAGCATGATGCCGAAGGGATTGGCGCTCGCCGCGGCGGCGACGTCGCCATGAATCATCGCGGTGAAACAAGTGGTCAGGCCGCACCCCGGGCACGGCAGGCCGGTCATCACCAAGAAGCCGCAGGGGGGCAGGCCGAGCTGAGTGTGGGTCCCGTGGCCCACCGGGTCTGCGGTGAGGAAGATGGAGATCAGGAATACCGACGCCGGCGCCGCGAAGAAGAAGAGCCAGACCAGGCGCTCGACCCAGGTGGCCCCTGCGGTGGACAGAGGGGCGGACAGAGGGGCGGCTAGCAGAGCTGCGTTGGGCGGCACGGGCACCGCGACGGCGACGGCGGTGGCCGCGGGCTCCGGGATAGGGTCGGCAACGTCTTCCAAGGGCCTCAAACGTGGCCCCGGCGAACGCGGGTCGTCAAGGACCACCTTGCCCCGACCTTGCCCTGACCTGGCCGCGCCCCCATCCGGACACGCTGCCGCCCAAGCGAGCGGCGTCGGCCCACCCCGTTCCGCCCCACGGAGCGCTCCAGGCTCCACTTCGATGGTGCGGCACCTCCGGGTTTTCGCAATGATTGCGCGACCGGCGAGATGGCATGTGCCTTGTAAGCACTGCTCCCATGGCCCGTTTCGCGCTCCCCCTCACCCTCGCTCTCGCCGCCGTCTTCTCCCCCCTCTTTTCCCCCGCGGAGGCCGACGCTCAGAGTCGCGTGCTGGTGCAGAACTTCCAGGGGCCCCGGGCAGCGGCGATCCGCACCGAAGCCGTCCGCGGCCTCCGCGGTCAGAGCGTCGCCGTCCTGCCCCGGGCCGACCTCGCCCGGACCGCCCGACGCATGCGCCTGCGCATGCGCGGCGACCGCGACTTCGCCCGGGCGGGCCGCGCCCTCAACGCCAACATCTTCATCCAGGGCCGAGTCCAAAGGCGCCGCGGCTGGCACCTGACCCTGTCGGTCCGAGACGGTTCGACGGGCCAGGTCATCGCCCGGTCGACGATCTCGGCCCGTAACCCGAGGGCCCTCGGCAACCGTGTGCGCACGGGCTTCTGGGGAGCCATCGCCGGCACTCTCGGTGTCGGAGGCCGAGCCGGGTCCGCCGTCGCCAGCCGGGACGACATGGTCTTCGACATCCACGAAGCCGACCAGCAGGTCAACCTGGCCGCGATGGACGACGAGGCTCCGCCGCCGGTCGAGGAGCGAGAGCAGAGCGTCGAAGAAGAGCTCGAGGCGATCCGCCGGCAGAACCTGGACGGAGAGCTCTTCCCCACCGGCGGAGCCATGGACGACGAGGTCATCCCGGCGATGCGGACCGCTCCCCCCTTCGACGCCGCCCACTCACCGGGAGAGGCGCGCCTCGGCCTGCGCTTCATCAACCGCAACTTCACCTATCGGGACGACGTCAGCGGCGCGGCCCTCCCCTACTCTCTGCCCTTCGGCGCGGCCCTCGCCTTCGGCGCTGAGCTCTATCCCGGAGCCCTCTTCAGCAACGGCGCCCTGGCCCACATCGGCCTGACCTTCGAAGGCAGCCACTCGATGGGCATGAGCACCGCGGGACCCGACGGCGTCGCCTGGGATACCAAGGACACCACCTGGGGCATCGGAACCCGCGGCCGCGTGCCCCTCGGCGCCTCGGAGTTCGGCCTCTCCTTCGGCTTCGCCCGCCACAGCTTCTCCGTCGATGCCCGGGAGTCGGGCGGCGGCAACCCCGACATCGCAAGCGTCAGCTACGCCCAGCTGCGCATCGGCGCGGATACCCGAATACGCATGGGCGACATCAACATCTACGGCGCCGTCGCCTACCGGGCCGTCCTCGACCCCGGCGCCATCGACGACGCCTTCTACTACCCCGGCACCACCGCCCAGGGCGTGTCCTTCGACTTCGGCGTGGGCTACTCCCTGCCCCTCGGCTTCGAGGTCCGCGCCGACCTCGGCGTCGAGATGTACTTCCTCGACTTCCACCCCGACCCCACCGTCGTCACCGACGTAGGCGGCGCCGTCGACCGCTACATCGGCGGCAACCTGGGCGTCGTCTGGCACATGGGGCCGACGGGCCTCTGATCGTTGATGCGAGCCGGGCGCCTTGCTAGCGTCGTCGGCTATGAAGATCTTCTCCACGCTTCTCGTCGCACTCTCGGTCGTGACCGGCGCTGCTTGTGGCGACGACTCTCCAGCTTCCGACGGCGGGGCGGACGGCAGCGCGATGGTTCGGGACTCGGCGGTCGGCCCCGACTCGGCGCCCCGTGACGCGACGGTGTTCGACGACTGCACCGACGAGGCGAACAAGAAGGTATGGATTCTGACCACCGACCTCGGTGCGGCCACGCGCGAGAGCCACCTCTTGCGCTTCGACCCCGAGCTGCTGACCTACACCGACATCGGCGAGCTCCGCTGCGAGCTCGAAGGCACGAACATCCTGCGCTCGATGGCGGTCGACCGGGCCGGAACCGCCTGGGTGAGTTCGAGCCGCGGGGCGCTCTACCGCGTGGACACGACCACGGCAGCCTGCGTCGCGACCGGCATGGAGACGGGGCAGGAGCAGGTGCGCAACTACGGCATGGGCTTCGCGACAGTCGGAGACACGACCGAGGAACGCCTCTTCATCACTGCGGAAGGCGGCTGGTGGATGGATGGACTGGCGTACCGACGGCTCGGCGCGATCGACACCTCGACCCTCGGCCTGAGCATCATCGGCGACATCGACGCCCCGACGCCGGCGAACATGGAGCTAACCGGCACCGGCGACGGACGGCTCTTCGGCATGGTCCTCGACGTGCGCAACCTGCGGGACATCATCGTGTCGATCGAGCTCTTGGACGCGGCGACCGGCGGGACCCTCGAGCGCAAGGTGGCCCCCATCGAAGCTCGCAGCGGGTTCGCCTTCGCCCAGTGGGGCGGCGACTTCTGGCTCTTTACGGAGGCCCCCGATGAAAGCGCACGGGTCGTCCAGTTCGACTTCGACGCGGGAACCGTCGTGCAAACCGTGGACGTCACCCTCGATGTCCCCGGAACGATCGTCGGCGCAGGCGTCTCGACCTGCGCACCGTACGACTTGATTTGAGTCCCGCAGCGAAGGACGGCTCAGTCCGCCCCGTTAGAGCCTCTCTACCCGACAGGAGCCCGCCGGTCCTCGACCTCGGCGGGCAGATCGGCGGCGCAGGCGTAGAGGCCGTAGACGTAGAAGGGCGCATGCTCCGGGACGCGCCGGTCGGCGTGCTCGGCGAAACGATGGGCTGCCCGAGCAGTCCCGAAGAGATGCAGGTCGTTGAGGTGCGCGGCCCAGTCCTCGACGAGGGCGTCTTTTTCGGCGGCGGTGTATCCGCAGTTCGTGAGTCCCGACAAGAGACCCGCGTCCGCCACGTCGTAGCCGAGGCACACCCACCCGGCCGAAGCCGGGTCCCAGTCTCGGGGACCGTCGAGGACGCCCCAGAAACCGGGTGCTTCGACGCGGGGCGTACGAACCAGGGTCATCACCGACCGAGCCCATCCGTCGCCGGGACGGTTGGGCAGGTGCTCCACTAGGCCGACCGACTCGGGCCAACTCTGGGTGGGGCGGGTCGGCCTCGCGGTGTCGGCGGACCA
>QMMC01000524.1 GCA_003647065.1 Deltaproteobacteria bacterium
AGGTCGATGCCGAGCTCTTCCATGACGGCCTCGCCGCCGGTGAGGGTGGCGATGTCCTGGAGCATTTCCTTGCGACGGTCGCCGAAGCCCGGGGCCTTGACTGCGGCGATTTTGAGCACGCCGCGGAGCTTGTTGACGACGAGTGTCGCGAGGGCCTCGGAATCAACGTCTTCTGCGATGATGACCAGCGATGCGCCGGACTCGGCGATCTTGCCGAGGATGGGGATCAGATCTTTCGCGCTGCCGATCTTCTTCTCGTGGATGAGGATGTACGGCTTTTCGAGGGTGCAATCCATGTTGGTCGGGTCGGTGACGAAGTGCGGCGACAGGTAACCCTTGTCGAACTGCATGCCCTCGACCAGCTCGACGTCGGTTTCGAGGGTCTTGCCCTCTTCGACGGTGATGACGCCGTCCTTGCCGACCTTGTCCATGGCGGTGGCGATGATGTCGCCGATGGCCTCGTCCTGGTTGGCGCTGCAGGTGCCGACCTGAGCGATCTCTTTCGAGCTTGCGACGGGCTTGGACATGCTGGCGAGCTCTTTAACCAGAGCGGTGATGGCCTTGTCGATGCCGCGCTTGATCTGGTTTGGATTCGCGCCGGCGGTGATGTTCTTGAGACCTTCGGCGAAGATGGACTCGGCGTAGATGGTTGCGGTGGTGGTGCCGTCGCCGGCCTCCTTGGAGGACTTGGAAGCGACCTCCTTGACCATCTGCGCGCCCATGTTTTCGTACGGGTCGTCGAGTGTGACCTCTTTGGCCACGGTCACGCCGTCTTTGGTGACGGTGGGCGCGCCGAATGATTTTTCGAGCACGACGACGCGGCCTGATGGGCCGAGCGTGATGCGGACGGCGTTGGCGAGTTTCTGAACACCCTTGAGGATTTTCTCGCGGGCGTCGGTGTTGTATGCGATCTGTTTCGCTGCCATTTGAATCTTTCCTTTCACCGCGGAGAAGCAGAGCTTGGTCTCTCTCTCCGAGTTTGCGTCTCGTTGGTGGTTACTTCAGTTCGTTGTTCAGGCCGATGCGGACCCACGCGATCCGTTCGGCGTCGATGATGAAGATGCTGTGCCCGTCGGTGACCTTGATCAGGTGATCGGGTTCGTCGGGGACGAGCATCGCGTTGTGGACGACCATGCACGGCTCGGGGAGCCCGGTGACCGCGAACATCGCGGAACGCTCGCCGTTGAGCTCTTTGAGTGCTTGTCGGAGCTGGTCCGTGGTCATCTGAATCTCCGAGAAACGGTCTTAGTCCACAACGGCGAGGATGTCGTCCTCGCTCATGATGAGCACGGGCTCGTCGTTGAGCTTGACCTCGGTGCCGGCGTACGACGTGAAGATGACGCGGTCGCCGCGCTTGACGGTGAGCGGGATGCGCTGCCCGGTCTCGGTGTTGAGCGCGCCGTCGCCGACGGCCTCGATGATGCCTGTCTTGGGCTTGTCCTTGCTGGACTCGGGCAGGAAGATGCCGGAGTCGGTCTGGGTCTCGGCTTCGTCGCGGCGGACGAGGATCTTGTCGTGCAACGGTTTGATCTTGATGCCCTTGGCCATGGTTGAGTCTCTTCCCTTTTGGAGTTTCGTGAACTCGCGGTTTGATGTGTTGAGGTTCGTGGGGGTTGTTCGTGGGGGTTTATGAGAGCGTGCCCGGATCCGGCCAGAGCCCGCGGTAAAAACGCATGAGACACCGGCGCAGCACCTCGAGCATGACCTCGAGGTCGTCGGGTGAGCGCGGACGATCGACGACGGCGAACGCTCCGCCCTTGAGGGCCGCGGCGATCTGCCGGGCGTCGTCTCGCTGGGAACGACGCGGCTTGACGACGACCGTGGGGGGGGGCTGATCGAGCCGGCGGAGGATTTCGAGCAGGCGCGGGCCGCCCTCTTCGGTGCAGTCGCACGCCATGGGGAGTCCGAAGTCGACGACGGCGATGTGGACGGGGTTGGCCTCAATGACGCGTTTGGCTTCGTCGCCCGATCCCGCTCGGAGGGCGTTGACGCCCATCGGCTTGAGCAGGAGCGGCAGGGCGTCGACCCAGGGGTCGGGCTGCCAGCCGGCGTAGGAGAGAAGCAGGTTGAGCCGCCCGGGCCCAACACCCCCACTACCCCCACTACCCCCAACACCGCCACCACCGCCGGAAGCCCCGCCTGAGGTTGTGCCCGGGCCGGTGGCTCCGAAGCCGTCGCCGTGTTGTGAGCGCATCTGCACCATCGTCTGTTTCAATGGCAAAGAGGGTGCCGGGCCCGGTGAGATGCTAAATACTGCTGTGACAGGTAGTTATGCACTGCCTGGAATCGGCCGCTCTGCCAGGGATCGGGGCCCACCCCCGCCCGGATGCCAATGTGACAGGGTGAGGAGATGGTTGTTGGGGGGCGCAGGAACCCAGGGATTGCAATCCCTGGGCTTTGGATGAGCTCTGATATCAGATGGGGACAAAGAGGAAACAAGACCCCTCACCCCAACCCTCTCCCCAAAGGGGAGAGGGAGCAGGAGCATGACCCATATTCCGAGGTAGAGGGAGGAAGAAAGACCCTCACCCCAGCCCTCTTCCCGACCCCACTTTGGGAGGGGAAGAGAAGAAACCCCTCACCCGCCTCGACCCTCGCGGGCCTCGGCACCCTCTCCCCGTTGGGAGAGGGAGGAGACCCGCGTATATTGGCGACATGGATATTGCTGTGATCGTGCTGGGTGTGGTGTCGGCCGGGCTGGGCGCTGGTGTGGTGTGGCTGGGCGTCGGGCGCGCAAAGTTGGCGGCCCGTGCGGCGGCGGCTGAGGCTGAGCGTGACCTGCTCGAAACGGATCTCGCGGGCGAGCGGGCTGACCTGACCGAGACCAACTCACGCTTGGTGGAGTCGAACCGTCACGCGGGCGAGCTCGGGCGGAAGCTCGGCGAGGAGCTGGCGATCGCCAAGGAGCAGCTCGCGCAGGGTGAGAGCCGTCGCGCGGAGTTTGATGCGCTCGAGAAACGGTTTAGTGACGCGTTCAAGGCGTTGTCGGCCGACGCGCTCAAGACGACGCGCGAGGAGTTTTTGAAGCAGGCTGAGCCGGTGTTTACGAGCGCGCATGAGAAGCAGGCCGAGCTCATCAAGCCGATTGGCGAGACGCTGAAGGCGACGCGCGAGAAGCTTGATGCGTTCGAGAAGTCGCGGGGCGAGAGTTTCGCGACGCTGATGGCGCAGGTGCAGGGCGTGATCACCGCGGGCAAGGACCTGCGCGAAGAGACCGCCAAGCTGAGCAAGGCGCTGAGTCGCCCGGAGATCCGCGGTCAGTACGGCGAGATCCAGCTGCGCCGGATCGCGGAGCTGGCGGGGATGACCAGCTACTGCGACTTTACCGAACAGACGTCGCAGCGCGATGAGGACGGCAACCTGCTGCGTCCGGACATGGTCGTCAGCCTGCCGAACAAACGCACGATCGCGATCGATGCGAAGACCAATACGTACGCGTATCTCGAGGCTGTGAACGCGAAGGACGACGAGGAGCGCGAGATACACCTCGAGAAGTTTGCGCGGCACGTAAGCGAGCAGGTCAAGAAACTCAGCGACAAGAAGTACTGGAGTTTGTTTGAGGGCGGCGCGGACTTTGTGGTGATGTTTATCCCGGGCGATCACTTTATTGACGCGGCGCTGGAGCGCCGGCCCGATCTGATCGAGACCGCGGCGCAGCAGAATGTGATTTTGGCGAGCCCGAGCACGCTTATTGGTTTGTTGCGCGCGGTGCACGTGGGGTGGCGCGAGTACACGCTGGCTGAGGAGGCCAAGGAGCTGTTCGAACTGGGCAAAGAACTGCACGACCGTGCGGCGGTGGCGTTCGAGCACGCGGGCAAGCTGGGTGATTCGATCCGGCAGAGCGTCGAGCGGTACAACAAGCTTGTGGGTTCGATCGACACGCGGATGATGCCGACGCTCAAGCGGTTTGAGGATGCGGGGGCCAAGAGCGGCAAGACGCTGACGGAGATGAAGCCGGTGGACGCGACACCGCGGTTGCTGGAGTCGGGGGAGTGATTCAACGCGGAGTTTCGCGGAGGAACGCGGAGAAGAGATTCACCACAGAGGCACAGAGAAGAACGCAATGAACAGAAGGGGGATAGGCGTGAAGGCACGGCATGGTGTGCGGAGGACCCGTCGCTCACGCTCTGGGCTTGAAGTAAGAGCCTATTCCCTGCCTTCGGCGAACGGCTCTCCGGCACTATTGCTAAGTCAGCGTAGCGATTCGGTGAATCGTTGATCACTGATGTGGGGGAAGGATCCCCCACACCCCCTCTTTGCATTGTGTAAGCAGGCGCGGTCGTTGGAATGGCGATAAGACCGGCCCGGCACGGGCCGGCTCGCACGCATCTGCATGCTTCAGGTTGGAAGCCGGTTCTCGCAAAGTAAGACCGAGTTCATACCCCCTCCGTTACGCTGCGCGCGGCACCTCCCCCATCGGGGACGGGGGAGGAGAAAAACAAACCCCCTCGCCCGTGATCACAAATGAATCCAACCCTGATCTTCGAGGATTCAGATCAGGCGTCCGCCATCACACCAATAGATCCTTCTCTGTGTACCTCCGTGTTCTCTGGGGTGAGATCTGTCCCCCGGCTCGCGCCGGGGGCTCGTGTTCATCGCGCAATGCGACGTACTCATGCCCCGTCGCTCACGCTCCGGGCTCTTTTTTTTGCTTGTCGATGCCGGTTGCTTCGCTCGGCGGGGCGAAGACGTCGAGGATGAGCGTCTCTTCGTGTGCGCGGGCTGAGTGCGGGACGTTGCCGGGCAGTTCGAGGACTTGCCCGGCGACGAGTGTTACTTCGCGGTAGCCGGGTGTGTCTTTCTCGCCGATGCCGAAGGTGACCTTGCCGGAGAGCACGACGGCCATCTGTTCGTTCTCGTGCTGGTGCGTGCCGATCTCGAAGCCCTTGTGGAGGACGACGCGCGAGATCATGGCCTGTGCGCCCACGATGCGTTGCCGGTCGATGAGCGGCATGGGCGAATCGGATTCGAGCTTGGACCAGGTGTGGACGCGCGGGTCGGGCATGATGATCAGGATATCAACGCGGAGGTTCGCGGAGAAGATGATTCACCACAGAGGCACAGAGAGCACAGAGTCAGAAAGGCGTGGAAGAGATGAAAGGATAAAGACATGGAGAATGAGACAGAGTGGAAGACATAGCCGCCAAGAGGCGGCCATGGCACCCGGCGGAGATGAAGAGACGGAAAGACCAAGAGACGGAGTGGAAGACCCCTCACCCCAACCCTCTCCCCAAAGGGGAGAGGGAGCAAGACGACGACCCCTCACCCGATCGCTGCGCGACCACCCTCTGCTATAGGGAGAAGGAGGAAGCGATGGCGCCGGCCGGAAGCCGGCCCCACCAAGAGCGAGTTCTTACCCCCTCCGCCTCGTTCGAAGACTCACTCGGCACCTCCCCCGTCGGGGACGGGGGAGGAGAAGAAAGGCCTCCGCGGAACTCCGCGATCCTCCGCGTTGAAATCTGTTCTTAGGCGGGGCTTGGCATGGCGCCGGGCGGGAGTTCGGGCTCTTCGCCGGAGTCGGGCTCTGGCGTGGGCGGGGGGTTCTTTTTGGCCGCGTCTGCGAGCAGATCCGAAACGGTCGGTTTGTCCAGCACGCCGCCGGACATGAGCGTATCGACGTCGGAATCGGTGAGCGTTTCGTAGCGGAGCAGCGCCTCGGCGACGGCCTCGACTTTGCTCCAGTTCTCGGTGAGGAGTCGCTCGGAGTCTTTGTAGGCCTCGTCGACGATGCGGCGGACTTCTTCGTCGATGATGCGTGCGGATTCTTCGGAGAACTCACGCTCGGCCATGTACAGCTCGTGGCTATCGACTCCGGCGTAGCGGACGAAGC
>QMMC01000525.1 GCA_003647065.1 Deltaproteobacteria bacterium
GCCCAGGCAGCCCTCCAAGCGTCACACACCGAGGCCCAGGCAGCCCTCCAAGCGTCACACGCCGAGGCCCAGGCGGCCCTCCAGGCTTCACGCGCCGAGACCGAAGGCCTGAAGCGGGAGAGGAGAGACCTCCTCGAGCGCGCCAACGCGGCCAGGACTTTGAAAACGGACAACAACCGTCTGAAGCGCGAGGCTGACGGACTGCGCGCGGAGCTGTCGCGGGCCCAAGACACGTCCAACGCCACCGAGGCGCAGAGCTCGGCGAGCACCGCCGACCTCCAGGACGCGCTCCGGAGTCTGGAATCCGAGGTGAAGGGGTCGCGTCAGATGGCCGCAACGCTCAAGGAAGACCTCGGGCACGCCCAGGTCGAGTCGGAGCGCCAGAAGAGTGAGTACTACAAGGAGCTCGAAGCCGTCCGCGCCGAGAAGGACCAACTGCGGCTCGGGATGGAGGGGCTCCAGTCCAGCGCTGTCGATGAGCGGCGCTTCACGGCGATCGACGAGGAGCGCAAGGAGTTGGCGGTCCAGCTGGAGATCACCAAGCGCCGACTGGCTGACTTCTCCCGCATGAAGAACGAGAACGCGGTACTGCAACAGCAGATCGGCGAGGCCGATCATCTCCGGGCACAGGTTCGAGAGCTCGAACAGGTGGTGAAGGCCCTCGAGGCGGAGGGCCTCGCCCGACCGGAGACCATCGCGGTGCCGGTCCCGGCACCGCTCACCAAGATCGGCGGAGAAGACGCGCTCCAGCGTCTGATCAACGGCCTCGCAGACCTAGACGGGATGCACGCGGCGACGCTGGCCGACCATCACGGGCTACCCGTGGCGGGTATCGGCGACCACACGGAAGACCTCGCGGCGTGCTCGGCCTACCTCACCGATGTGGGGGACCGAGCCATGCAGCTCTTGCCGCTGGGCTCCCTGCAGCGGGTGGTCGTGGAGGGTTCGAATGGGGCGACGCTGACCTACTGCCCCATCACGTTCGAAGAGAACACGCTGTCGTTGGCAACGCTCACCAGTGGAGCGGGACCGCGGACGGCAAAGATGACCGAGATCCTACGGGGTGCCGTGGGTGTCTTGACGTAGACGAAGTGGGCTTCGAAATTGCCTGGTCCATGGAGGACCGGGCGGACGATTACGCTAACCATTTAGAGGTGCATGGTGTTCGGAACAAAGCTAGACACGGATAACGCGGCAGTCTCTGCGCCACCGACGAGAGAAGAAAAGATCACGGTCGCGAACGCGCTCCAGGTCGTGCGACCCGTGACGGGAGACCTCACCGGCGTGGGTCTCTTTCGGCTGCTCCGACTGGTGGCCCTCGAGGACATTCTCGGCCGTGGCGCCAAGGGAACCGCCTACATCGCGGGCAAGAAGACGGGCAAGGCGCTCGGCATCACGGACCTCGATGCCTTTCTCGAGCTGTGCAAGGTGCTACGCATCGGACAGATCAAGGTCCCCGTGCTCACGGCCAGCAAGGCCCGCATCGACGTCTACGAATGCGTCACCTGCGCCGGCATGACCCCCGTTGGTCGCACGCTCTGCCACTTCGAGGCAGGGCTGATGGCCGGCGTCGTCGAGGTCGTCATGAAGAAGCCGGTCAAGGGCCAAGAGGTGACGTGCATCGGTGGCCTCGGCCATGACGCCTGCGGCGTCGATCTCCTCATCGGTTGATCGCGCGAGGATCCAGAACTAGGGGGGCATCGACAGGCATGGAAGTCGAACCGGACAAGATCAAGAAACACATCACCGGCCTGGAGGTGATGGAGCGCCAGCACAAGCAGCTGCATCGCCGACTGCGCGGGCTGGCGGAGGTGCTGGCGGCCGCGGAGGGCGGCAATGGGGACCCGGATGCCCTCGAAGGTATGCCGGATCAGATCGACGTGCTGGTCGACAACATCCGGGTGCACTTCAGGGCCGAGGAAGATGTGATGTCCTTCCACGGCTACCCACAAGCAGAGACCCACCGCGCGGCGCACGGGCATTTCCTCGAAGCCGTCGACAAACTCCTCGCCCAGTGCGGGGACTGCGACCTCGGCGGTCTCCGGGACGTGGTCGATTTCCTCGGCGGATGGCTGTCGACCCACGTTGGCAAGCAGGACCAGATGTTCAAGGAGTTCCAGGAGTCGCAGGCGAGCTGAGGCCCGGGAGCCATCGGCTTCCAACCTCGGAGGTCGGCTCGCCTTCCACTGCACGTTCGCTACGCTAGCCCGGCGTGCCCGAACTGCTCCAGCTCTCCGCGACGGACCTCGCCGCGAAGATCCGCGCCCGCGAGGTCTCCCCTCTCGAAGTGGTGAAGCGCCACGTCCGGCGCATCGAAGAGGTCAACCCGCGCCTCAACGCGGTCGTGGCCCACCGCTTCGAAGACGCGATCGAGGACGCCCGGCGGGCGACGGAGCGCCTCGTGAACGAAAAGACCGTGGACGTCGGAGCGTTCTACGGCGTGCCCTTCACGGCCAAGGAGCTGGTCGCCGTCGAGGGCCTGCCCAACACGGCCGGCGTCGCCAAGCGGCGCCACATCATCGCCACCGAAGACGCTCCCCTCGTCGGGCACATGAAGGCCGCCGGGGCGATCTGCGTCGGCGTCACCAACGTCTCCGAGGCCGGGCTCTGGCTCGAGACCCACAATACTCTCTACGGCCGCACCAACAACGCCTACTCCGACGACCACATCCCCGGCGGCTCGAGTGGCGGCGAGGGCGCGATCATCGGAGCCGGAGGAAGCCCCATCGGCATCGGCGCCGACAGCGGCGGTTCGATCCGCAACCCGAGCTTCTTCAACGGCATCTGCGGACACAAACCGAGCGGCGGGTTGCTCGCCGCCCGGGGCCACTACCCGCCGGCCGAAGGCGAGCGGGGCCGATACTGCGTCAGCGGCCCCATGGCGCGGCGGGTCCGGGACCTCACGGCGGCGATGGAGGTGCTCTCCCCCCACGACGACCCCGACCGCGACCCGGGCCGCGCGCGCTTCAGAGAGCTCTCCGGCGTCACGCCCCAGGACGTGACCATCTACTACTACACCGGCGACGGCCTCACCCCCGTCGACCCCGAACTCGACGCCGGCGTCGAGGCCCTCGCCGACGACCTCCGGGCCCAGGGCTTTCGCGTCGAGCCGTGGCGCCCGACCGGCACGCGCCTGGGCCCGCTCCTGTGGATCGGCAACCTCGCCGCTTCTTCGCCCGAGACGCTCTCGGAGATCATCAACGACGGACGCAAGCGCTCGCTCCTGCGCGAGTGGGCCAAACTTCCCCTCGGGCGCAGCGTGCACCCGCTCTACTCGCTGCTCGTCGCGAGCTTCGATCAAGCGGCCTCCCCCGCCTGGATGCGCCGGTGGACCGGGGCCCGGCGGGACGCCCTCGCCCGAGAGATCGAAGCAAAGCTCGGCGACCGCGGCGTACTCATGTGCCTGCCCTACCCGCGCCCGGCCCCGCGCCACGGCGTGGCGCTTCGGCTGCCCTTCGCCTTCGCCTACTCGGGCCTCTTCAACGTCCTCGAGATGCCGGCGACGGCGGTGCCTATGGGCCGCACCCGTGAGGGCCTCCCGATGGGCGTGCAAATCGTCGGCAAACGCTTCGCCGACCCGCTGACGCTCTACGTCGCCGAAGAGATCGAGCGCATCACCGGCGGGTGGCAGCCGCCGTTTGCCGCCTGAGCGGGGCGGGCGGTTGCGGGGGCCTGCGATCAGTCGCCGCGGGGGACGTCGACGAGGTGCGCTACCGGGATGTGCCGCGCCGAGGAGGCGGTCAATGCGAGCCGTCCTTTCTTTCGAATTCGCAACAGGCCGATACTACTACTCAAATTTCATTTGTAAGTGCTTACACGATGGCAAGGGGGCCGCGCCGTCGCAACGGGCTTCCCCTGGCCACCAATCTCCACGCGCGGACGCGCACATGCATCGATGCATGCGCAAATGTCGAACACGGGCCGCGCAGGTCGTCGACCGAGGCGCCGGGACGACTCGCTCCGCGGCCCGAATCATCGGTGCAAACGTCTCGAACCCTCCAGCGCGATGGCGGGGGCACCCTCAACCCGACGTACCACCACCCCCTCGAGGGGGAGCGCCTCGGACCACGACTCGAGCTCATCGAGGGCCGGGGCGCGGTCGGCGACGATCATGCGGAAGAACACCCGCGAGGCTGGAGTGAGCAGAGACGGAATCTTCCAGCTCTCTACGAAGGCCTGGGCGTCTTCGGGCCGACAACTCCGGTCCGCCTCGACCACGAACAAGCGGCAGCCGGGCCGTAGCACACGAGCGCATTCGGAGAGCCCCAACGCCGGGTCGGGCCAGTGCTTCAGCGAGGCCACCGAGATGACGCCGTCGAAGTGCGTGTCGTCGAAGGGAAGGTCCTGGGCCGACCCCACCACGCAGCGCACGCGACCACCGAAGCGGGCCGTGCGCTGACGGGCGCGGATGATCTGCCCCTCCGAGAGATCGAGCCCCACGAGCTTCAAGTCCGGGCGGCGCTCCGCGAGCTCGATCAGCAGCTGACCTCCGCCGCAGCCGACTTCGAGCAGGCTGCCCCCCTCCGGCACGGCATCGAGCTGCGCCGCGAGGAAAGGGCCGTGAAAGCTCGAGACACCCGGCGCGATCAGGTGGTCATAAACCCACGCCTCACCTGCCGTGTAAGGAGCCTTGAAGTCGAGCAGCGTGGAAAAGAATCCCATGCCGACATCCTCGCGCAGCACGCAGCAAAGAGCGAGAGGCGGGCGCTCTAGTCAGCCCAGCGCCCCCTCGAGATCCGCCCAGAGGTCTTCGGCGTCTTCGAGGCCACATGAGATGCGCACCAGGCCGTCGACGATGCCGCGGCGTGCTCTTTCGTCGGCTTCGAGGCCGTGGTGGGTGGTGGTCACCGGTTGGGTCACGAGGCTCTCGACGCCGCCGAGGCTCGGGGCAATGGCGAAGAGCTTCAACTGGTCGACGACGGCGGCGGTCTGGGCGGCGTCACCTTTGACGACGAAGCTGACCATGCCGCCGAAGCCCGACATTTGGCGGCGGGCGATGTCGTAGCCGGCGAAGCTCTCGAGGCCGGGGTAGTTGACGCGTTCGACGCGGCGATGGGCTTCGAGGCGTTCGGCGATGGTGAGGGCGGCCGCGTTGTGAGCGCGGACCCGGACGACCAAGGTGCGCAGGCTCCGGGCGAGGAGGAAGGCGACCTCGGGGGCCATCATCTGGCCGAGATTCTTGCGCCAGAGGGCGACAGGACCGAGGGCCGCCGCGGTGCCGATCACGGCGCCGCCGGTCAGGTCGCTGTGGCCGCCGAGGTACTTGGTGGCGCTGTGGATCACGAGGTCGGCGCCCAACGCGAGGGGCAGCTGGTTCACCGGCGTCGCGAAAGTATTGTCCACGACGGTGAGGGCGCCGTGGGCCTTCGCCACTTTGGCGACGGAGACGATGTCGAAGACCTCCATGTTGGGGTTGGTCGGAGTCTCGAAGAAGACGAGGCGCGTGCGCTCTTCGAACGCCGCGTCGAGGCGGTCGAGGTCGGTCCCGAGCAGGAAGGTCGTCCGGATACCCAGCTGCACCAGGTTGGTCGCGAGCAGTTCGAAGGTTCCGCCGTAGACGTCGCCGATGCAGATGATGTGGTCGCCGGTCCCGGCGTGGGCGAGGAAGGTCGCCGCCTCGGCCGCCATGCCGGAGCTGAAGACCATGGCGCCCTCGCCGCCTTCGATGCTCCGGAGCTTGTCTTCGACGGAAAGGATCGTCGGGTTGAGGCCGTACCGGGTGTAGAGGCTCCCGGCCTTGCGTCCTTCGACGACATCGAGGATGGCGGCCGTCGTCGGGAAGCCGAAGGTCGAATGGTTGTAGAGCGGTGTGTGAAGGGC
>QMMC01000526.1 GCA_003647065.1 Deltaproteobacteria bacterium
CCCCCTGGCATAACGGCGTGGATGGCGTCCATCCATACACCGATGTCACCCCCGCGGTTCATACCTTCGACCAGACCGTCACCGCCCTGAACGCCATCGGTGGGCGCTACATCGGTGTTGCCCTCACCTCCGGCGGCGGTTGCGGGGTCGCGGGCCTCGACCGGGAAGCCCACGACGAGATGGCACGGCGAACTGGGTCGGTCGATGCAACGGGTGCCCCCTTGGTCTCTGTTGCGGAGAGCGGGACCGTGTCGTCGTCGATCATCGACAGCATTCAGACCCTGGCGGCGAGCACGCCGCAGGATGTGAATACCCGGACCGAGAATGTGCCGGGGAACCCCGACGACATCGACGCGACGCTCTTCCTGAACGCCATCGTTCCCCTCGAGGCCTACCGTGATGGGGCCGCCTGCCCGACTTGCTACACGACGAAGGACATGACGACCTTCCATCAGGTGACTCCCGGCACCGAGGTCGAGTTCGACATCGAGTTCGAGAACACCATTCGCATGGGTCAGGAGACCGCCGAGATCTTCCGGGCGAAGATCTTCGTGGTGGGCAACGGCGTGACCGACCTCGACGAGCGGCAGGTCTACATCGTGGTGCCCCCCGAAGGTCAGGAGATCGTGATCTTCTGACCCCCGGAGGATCCCGTCGTCACCCCGTCGTTCCCCCGTCGTTCCCTGGGACGCTACCGTCGCCAGGGCGAGTCGTAGCTGAGCCCGGCAACCTGGACGCCGAGGTCTTGGGCCTGGAGAGGCAGCATGGTCTCGACCATGTCGACCAACTCGTCGTCGGGAACCGACTTGCCGAGGACGTCCACGAGGGCGGTCACGATGGCGACCCGAAGGTCATCCCCCGGGTCGCCCTTCGCGTAGAGATGGAGAGCAGCCCGAGCCATCGCTGCTTGCCACCGCCGGGTCGGTCTCACCGAGCCGTTTCGGAGGCGCAGCAGCTTGGCAGACCGGAGGCGACCGACGGCGACGGCGATCGCGTCGTCGCTGCTATGCGTGACGTCGTCCATCGGGCTACATGCTCGACTTGACGTGAGCGATGATGCTCTTGGTTTCTTCGCGGAACTTGTCCGCGTCGATCTGCTGGGCGTTGATGAATGTGCTCGCCGCCATGGTGAACGCGCCCATCATCGAGGCCTCGGCGATCTCGTCGTCGCTGGCGCCGAAGAGCCGCGCCGCCTCGGTGTGGAAGAGCGCGCAGTAGTGACACCGGGTCGCCCCCGAGACCGCGATGCCAATCAGCTCTTTGTACTTGTTCGGGATCTTCGTCTGGCCGAGCCAGAAATCCCGGCTCATGCCCCAGAAGCCCTGGAGCGCGCCATCGGGCATCTGGTCCATCCACTCGGGCACGAGCCCGAGGGCGCCCTCGATTTCGTTATACGTTTCCTTGCGCGTATTCATCTTTTTCTCCCCCACTTGGTTAATCCGGCACGAGTCCCATGACGTCGGTCCGGACCCGTGAAAGTACGGTTCGCGCGCACGCCGTCAACGGCCCCCATCGGTGACTTCACCGACCGCGGGCGGTCAGCATCGCGGTGCAATGGCCCCCGGCGAGTGACGCCGTGCTACGTTCTTTCAGGGGAATTTCCCGGAGGACCCGTGCGACTCATCTTCACTGCAATTGTCTTTCTTTTTCTTGGCGCGTGCACCTCGGACGACCCCGTCCCGACGGAGTGCACCCCCGGTGAGACGCGGTCGTGCATCTGCACCAACGGCGACGACGGTGAGCAAACTTGCGACGGCGTCGGTCGCGGCTTCGGAGCCTGCATGTGTGAGGGCTTCGACGCGGGCCCGCGGGACAGCAGCCGGCCCGACAGCGCCACGACGGACAGCTCCGTGCCCGACGGCTCGTATGCGTGCCCCGACCCCCGCGGATGCCCCTCGGGGTGTTGCGACGGCACGGTGTGCATGCCCGGAACGACCAGCGCGGCCTGCGGGATGATGGGCGACTCTTGCCGCGCCTGCGGTTCTGGCGACGAATGCACGGGCCAGGCTTGCCGACCCGTGGCGTGTGAAGAGAGCTGCGGCGGCTGCTGTTCGGACACCGGCTGCGAGACCGGGGATACCGCCGCGGCCTGCGGTACCGGAGGCAACGTCTGCGACGAGTGCATCGACGGAGAGACTTGCCAGACCGGGAGCTGCGTTTGCGTTCCGGATTGCGGCACGCGGGTCTGCGGCCCCGACGGGTGCGGCGGTGAATGCGGTTCCGGGTGCACCGGCACCGACGTCTGCAATGCAGCGGGCACCGCCTGTGAAGCCCCGAGCTGTTCGGACTGTGACGGCTGCGGGGCCGACGAGGTCTGCAACTTCGGTCACTGCGAGAGCCCCTGGGGCCGGACTTACCGGATCACCCTCGTCGACGGCGACTTCCCCCCGACCAACGACGAAGGTGACTCCTGGGATATCTTCAGCGGTCTCCCGGACCCCACGGTAGCGGTCAGCGTAGACGGGGCCGGGCACCGCTATGCTTGCAGCGACGACACCCTCGAGCCGGCCTGGCTCGAGGACATCGACGTGATGCTCGAGCGCGACTCCAGCCTCGAGTTTGCCTTCATCGACGAAGACCCCGGCGGCGCATGGGGCTGCGACGGCCACACGAACGACTCGGTCTGCGACTTCCTCTCCTTCGAGGGGCCCGGGGCGGGCGGCTCCGATCTGCGGCAGATCATCTGCGACGGAAGCTATACGTCCAGCTTGGACGCGGTGTGCGACCCGGGCTACTCGGTCTCGTTCTTGATCGAAGCGCTCTGAGCCTCGGGGTGGCGTCCTTCAGCTGCTAAGCTTCGGCTCGTGAAGCTCGGCGGCCTCAGGCACCTTGCGGTGCTCGCATCATGCGTTGTCATCGTGGCCTGTGGGCGTATCGGCTACGACGGCGTCGGCGATTCGGCGACCGATGGGTCGATGGACACCGGCGTGGCCGACGCGGACACCGGCGCCCGCGATAGCGCGCCGTCCGACACCGGCCCCGTCGACTCGGGGCCCCTCGATGGGGGCCCGTCCGATTCGGGTGTGCCCGACACCGGCCCCGCCGACGCGGGCATGTGCTCGGAGTCTCCGTGTCGCCTCGTGCTCCCGCAGTGTGGCTGCTCTTCGGGGCAGATGTGTGCGCGGGTCACCGCCGGGAGCCCGGTTCGCTCCTGCGTGCGTGAGGGGGCGACGCCCCTGGGCGAATACTGCATTTTTGCTACGGGTTGCCAGGCGGGCTTCACCTGCGTGCGCGGCAACGGCGCCGGGATATGCATGCGCTGGTGCGAAGGCCCCGGGGACTGCGCCGGGACAGAGTGCCTCCGGCTCGTCATCGACGATTCGGTCGGTGCCTGTCGAATCCCGTGCAACCCGATCGACCGCACCGGCTGCGCGGTGGGCACCGCCTGCTACGTCGCCCCAGGCGCCGAGCTGTCGGGGGCCTCTGCGACCCTCACCCTCTGCGTGGCCCCGGGCACCGGTGCCATCGGAACCGCGTGCACCGCGCCCTTCGACTGTCAGCCAGGCCTCGCGTGTCCGATCGACCGCTGCGTGGAGCTCTGCGACCTCGATGCGCCGTCGTGCGGGACCGGGACCTGCATGGACCTCGGCTGGAGCGCGGACGGGGTTCGTTATGGGGAGTGCGGGTGAAGGGGGGAGGGCTCGACCGTAGCGGGTAGGGACGGGAGCGCGCTGCGGCTGCACTGGTCGTGGCGCGTGGCGGCTCAACTGCGGGAGCAGCCGGTGTGCAGGGAGGTGCTCGCGGAGGGTGGAGTCCGGATGTGTCACCAGTTCTCGGCGCGGCGCTCGCGGGGAGCGAAGGTCGGTTTCCGCGGTGTGGCGGTCCGGCGCAGTGCTGCGCATGACGGTGCACGTTTCCGCGGAAAGCTATGAGCCCATATCGTTTCCGATCGAGTTCACGGCGAACGACTGCGGGGCCATCGGCTCCCAGCGGTGGAGCGTCTTCCTGAACGAAAGCGGAAACGAATCCGGACGGGCCGAGCTCGCGGAGACTACGGAGCCCTGTCGCTAGCGAGTTCGAGCGATGACTCAGCGTCGCCGCCAATCGGCCAGGAGCACAGCCAGCTGGAGCGCGGCCTCCGTGGATGGTCAAGGGCTGGCGAAGCAGGAACAACCGATGGGCTGGATCACCACCCCGGCCTCGGTAGCGTCGGGCCAGGCGACGAAGAAGTCGGGATGGGCTCCACTCCCGGGGTCCGCCCCGACGATGACCGCTCTGGTCGAGTCGAGGCCTTCCGCCAGCACAGCGTGCCACCGGTCGAAGTCGTCGCCGCGGATGACCGCGTGGACCTCCCAGGTCGAGTCCACGCCATCGGCCCTTAGAACCGTCGCCACCATGCCTTCGTGCTGCTCGGTGTACGCGGCGTGCACCTGCCAGATTTCGCCCCCGACGTCGACGGGCGTGGTGAGGCCGCTTTCGCTGAAGATTGCGAGCTGCGGCCCCCGTTCGCTTCGAATGCCGAGCGCGATGGTCGAAGATGCGATCCCCGCATTGTCGATAGTCAGCGCTCCGGGGCTCGGAAGGGTCGAGACCCTCGGCGCATCATCCGTATCGAATAGGGCCTCGAGGCGCGTCACCCCCGTCGAGATTCCTCGGGTGAGGATCCACGCGTCCACTCCCGACGACTCGCGGTCGGCGATGCTGACTCCGAGTACCTCATTCTCGAGGCGGTGACTTCGCCACTCACTCTCGCCGTCCCACGTGTGCCACGATGTTTCCCCGCTCGCTGAGGACCTCGCCGTGACACCGACGTGCCGGCCCCGGCCGACGATGTCCCCCACCCTGACCGAACCGATTGGCAGGCCCAACGTATCTAGCGTCGTCCCTTCGCGGTCGAGCAAGCGGACGCCGCCGCCTTCCACCATCGCGAGGTAGCGATTGCTGCCACCCACTTCACCGAACGAGGCGGCGCGCGTGGGGGCAACCCACCGAGGCTCACCCATAGGCTCTCCGTCGAGGGTGAGCGGTATAGCTTCCGTAACAACCCGCCCCTCGATGTCCTCGACCGACCAGAGGAGCATGGGGCCGTCCGAGTGGTCCCCGTGAGGCTCGCCTGCGAGAAATAGCGCGGTGACGCGGCCCGGCGCCGATACCGTGATCCGCGGATAGAGGACGCACGGCTCGACGAGGGCGTCCGGCGAACTTGGGCACCCGTCCATCGGTGCCCGCTCCACCGACTTCGATCCGCAGCCGGCTGCGAGCGCGATGAGGACCACGCTGCAGCCTATCCCGCGACTCGCTCCGAACATGCAACGAGGGTAGCACTCAGCGTTCGGCGCGGTCCGGCCCCCCCCCCAACGACAAAACCCCGACCGAAGCCGGGGTTTCTTTGTCGAGCTTTGGAGCCACCTATCTGACTCGAACAGACGACCTATGGTTTACGAAACCATTGCTCTACCAACTGAGCTAAGGTGGCCAACCCGCTTTTCAGCGGGCGGCTCAGATAGCCAGGAAAGGGGAGGGTGTCAAGCGTAGGGGGCCCGCTCGCCCCTGAGGTACCCTCCGCTCCGCGATGAAGGCCCTCGCAGAACTCATCGGCCGCGTGACGCGCCTCTATCGAAACCCCCGCCTGGTGGCCGCGGCGGCGATTGGCTTCGTATTGCTCACGGGGGTGCTCCTGGTGTTGGGCCTCCAGAAGCCCACGTTTGCGCTTTCGATGAGCGCTGGGGCCGAGGAGGGGCGGCGGCATCAGATCGCCGAACACCTCGTCGAGGAGTGCGCTCGGCGGGGGGTGACGCTCACGCTTCGGTCGACCCTCGGCTCCGAGGAGGACCTTCGGGCCGTGGGGGAGGGGACCCTCG
>QMMC01000527.1 GCA_003647065.1 Deltaproteobacteria bacterium
CGCCGGTCGGCGGGGTCAGCTCGATCTCGTCCTCGTCTTCGAGGGTGAGGACCGGGGAATCTTCTTCGCCATCGGCGGCGGCGTCTTCTGCGGCCTCCTGGTCGGCGAGGGCGAGCTGCTCTTCGGCGTAGACCGCCGGGTCGTAACGGAAGTGATTGGCGCAGACGAGGTTGAGCCACGCCATGCGCGCCTCGTCCATCCGGCCCATCTCGTTGAGGCAGTAGCCGATGAGGTAGTAGACGCCATCGACGCGGCGGTAGTCCGGGAAGTGGGTGACCAGGCGCTGGTAGAGATCGATGGTCGCCGTGAAGTCCGGCGTATCGCCGACCTCGGCCGGGGTCTCGCCGCGGTCTCGGGCCGCCTGGGCGTCTTCGTAGGCCGACTGAAACTGAATCGCGCTGCGCTCGAAGTAGAGCTCGCCGAGGCGGAACATCGCGTCCGACGTGTAGGTCGGGTCGTCCGGGTAACGCCGCACGAAGCGCTCGAAGAGGCGGATGGCCCGGTCCCGGGCTTCGTTCTGGAGGCGCTCTTCTTCGCGGATCTGACGGGCGTAGTTTTGGTCCCGGGCCCGGCGCTGGCGCAGGTACTCGCGGCGGACGATGGAGAGCACGGTGTCGCGGTAGGAGCCGCCGATGGTGCTGAAGCGCCCGACCTCGGCCTCCATCTCGCGGAGCGCCGTGACCTGCTCGGCAGACGGAGGCTGCCGGTCGTCTTCGATGCGGTCATCGGTGGTGTCGAGGAACGAAGGAAGCGGAGGCGTGGCCTCGGTGCCGGACCACGGCACGGCGGCCGGGTCGCCCTGCTGGACGGTGCCGGACTGGACCTGGGGCGTTTGGGCGCCGGCAGGCTGAGTGCCCTGCTGCACGGTGGTGCCCTGCTGGGCGACCGGCGCGGGGGCCGGCTGAGGCGCGGGCTGCTGCGCGGACGCCCAGGCGGGCGCCAAGAGCGCGAGGGCCAGGCTGACGATTCCGAGGCGGTTGGTCATTGGGCCGCCCCCGTGGTGCCGGACAGATCCATGATTTCGCGGAACTCGTCGTCGAGGGCCTGGAGCTGCTGGGAGCGCTCCCGAGTGAGCATGTCGACGCGCATGCGGTGTTCTTCGCGGCGGGCCCAGGCGACGTCGATGCGGCCGACGTCGGCGCGGAGGACCAGGTCGTAGAAGCGGTGCCGGACGTGGTCGAAGTTGGTGTAGGTCACGCCGCCGACGACGTCCTCGGCTTCGGTCTCGAGACCCACGAGCTGCTCGCGGTAAGAGACGATGTTGGCGCTCTCTTCTTCGATGACGACGCGCATGGACGCCGTGCGCTCTTCGACGAGGGAGTCGATGAGCACGTCGTGGCGGTCGAGGACACCTTCGGTCTCGGCGATGCGGCCGAAGAGGGTGTCGATTTCGCGAGGCCGGCGCACGCCAGAGGACGCGAGCAAGGCGCGCTCGCGCTCGACGAGGCGGGTGTACTCATCGCGGAGGCGGTCGTCGCGCTGATAGCGCGCGTCACCGACGCCCACCTGGATGCGGGCGATCTCGATGAGGTCCTTGAGCTCGTCGATCTGGTCGCGGTAGCTCTCGACGGCCGCTTCGTAGGTCGCGAGTTCGTTGCGGATGGCGTCGGCCTGGGTCGGGTCCGACTGGCGGTCCGCGGTGTCCGTCAGGTAGCGATCCGTGGCGACGGCCCGAGCCTCGATACCCATGAGCTCGACCTCGAGCTCGCTGAGCTGCCGCTGGAGCGCCCGGTAGCGCCCGAGGAGCTGGTCGTTGCGCACGTCGAAGTCGTCACCGGCGGTCGGCATGCGGCCGAGGGTGCGCTCGATGCGGCGCCGCTCGGTGCGCACCTGGGCGAGCTCGCCGCTCGCGTTGCCGAGGGACCGGCCCTCGATGGTGATGAGCGCGCGACGAACGCGCGAGAGGCGGTTGCGCAGGGCGACGGTCACCTCGCGGTGGCGACGGAGGTCGGCGAAGATGTTCACCGCGTTGGGGGCGTTGATGGCGGCGTTGAGGCGCCGGACGAGATTCGACGTCTCTTCGACGAGCTGCCTCGACTGAGCGAGGTCCGAGAGCACGTCGAGGGCGCGGTCCATGTCGCCCTCGAGGCTGGCCCAGCGCCGGGCCAGGGGCGGCAAGAACTCGTCGGCGTTGAAGTTGTCCATGTTGTCGCGGACGAGCTGCCGGAAGTAGGCCTGGGGGTCGTCGTGGCCCTCGATCATCTCGTCGAGCTCGCGGCGCACGGGGCCAAACTGGTTGCGGACTTGGCGGAAGACCTGCTCCGAGTCGTCGTAGCGGCCGTTGCGCAAAAGCAGGTTGGCGCGCAGGAGGGCGCCGTCGGGGATGTAGTGGCTGTCCGGGACAGCGACGGCGAGGACCTCGAGGGCCCGCTCGGCGCGGGTCGAATCACCCATGCGAATGTAGACCCAGGCGATCTCGTAGAGCGCCGTGTCGAAGTTCGAGCTGGTCCGGGGGACCGCCTGGTAGGCCTCGATCGCCTGATCGATCTGGTCCGTCTCGTAGTAGAGGCGGCCGAGGGCGAGCTGGGTGAGCTCGATGATCTGCCGATGCTCGGGGCTCGTCGCCCGGACCCGGAGGACGCGCCGGAAGGCCTCGATGCCCTGGGGGTACTGGCCGCGCAGCGTATAGATGACGCCGACAAAGTAGCGGGCCTGGGGATAGTAGGGGCTGCCCTCGGCGACGGCTTCGAAGCCCTGGCGAGCCTGGTCGAGGCTGGCCTCGTCGATCTGCGGCGCGGGCTCGCCCTCAGGGCGGTCCCGGAGGACCTCTTCGGTCGGGACGGCGCGGTTGTAGAGATACTTGGCCCGGTAGTACGCAGTCGCCGCTTCGATCTCACCCGGAGGCAGACGGCTCAGAGCCGCGAAGTAGCCTTCGACGCCGTCGAAGTTGCGGGTCTGGATGGCTATTTCGATGAGCCGACCGAGGGCGCGCTGAGCGTAGGGGCGGAACGCCGGCTCCATCGCACGGTCGAGGACGATCTCGAAGCGTCGCTTGGCGCCGAGGTAGTCGCCGGCGCGGAAGAGCGAGTCTCCCAGAAGGAAGAGCGCGTCCGGGTAGGCCCGATGGGTCGCGTGGTTGTCGACGATGTCGGTGAAGATGATGCTCGCCCGGACGTAGTCCTGGAGGCGGTAGAAGAGCTCACCGTCGGTGAGGCGCTCTTCGACAAAGGTGCGGCTCCGGAGCCGGTTGGAGTCGCGCTCGATCGGGTCCCGGGCGATGGCCTGAGCATCACCCGCGATCGCCGTCAGCTCGCGCCCGACGGATCCGAGATCTTGAGCCGCCCCGGGCACGCTGGTCGCCGCAAAGATCGCGACGGTCAGCACACCGAGCAGCCACTTCTGGGGCTGCAGGGAATGCGTCATTCTTCCTCGGTCGCTGCCTGGCGGGTACCGCGATCACCCACGCGTTCGACGTAGCGAATCGCGGGCCGTTCTTCGAGGGGAGCCGTGGGCCCGCCCTTCTCGTAGCCGACGACGCGGAGCGTGACCGCCCTGCCCTCGGGGGCCGAGAACGAGTAGTTCGAGCGCACCTTGAAGCGGTACCCCTTGAGGTAGCTGAAGATGCCGTAGCCGTGGCCGCGATACTCGAGGTTGACGGTCAACGTGTGCTCGCCGGGGACGATGCTGCCGTTGTAGACGTCGAACTCTTCGCGCTCGCCGAGGCTGCCCTCTTCGTCGGCGCGGTTGAAGATCGGCGCGCCGTCGAGGGCGTACACGGCCTTCACCAAGCGGAACGAACTCGACATGCGGTTCTCGTGCACGATGATCGCTTGAGCCCCGGCGACGACACCCTGGAGCACCGTCTCAGCGAGGAGCGAGAGCCGCGCCTTGCTGCGGAAGATCTGCTCCTTGAGTTCGTTGATCCGCTGCTCGAGGTCGCGAAGACGCACGGCGTAGGTGCCGGCGTCCATGTCGTCGCTCGCCTCGGGGGCGGCCGACGTCTCGGTCGTGCCTTCGGTGCCCTCCGAATCGTCTGGAGTTGCCTCGGAGTCGCCTGTGTCTCCGGAGTCGGCCGCGACGTCACCCGTCGCATCCGCCCCATCGACGCCTTCGTCACCGGTCTGCGCGAACGCCGAACCAGCAGCAAAGGACATCAGTACGACCAAAGACAGCGCAATCGAAGTGCGCATGCTCATCCCCTCTTCCCGTGCGGATGAGAGAGCCCGAGCCCTCCCAAATTCTACCTTCGCGGCTTATACCAAGGGCCCTTGGGGTGGTCAACGAGCTCAATCGGTACGGACTCGGCTCCATCCGACCGGGATCGTGTGGAATTCTCGGGTGTCGCTGGAAGCCCTCCGGGGTGTAAGGAAGTCTAGCGGGCCCGTGCCCGGGAGGTATGATGCGCCGCGCCCATGGCTCCCTCGCGCTCCTCCAGCCCCCGGCACCCAAGTGCCCACGGAACCGCCCGCGGAACCGGCGACGTTAGATCGTCCCCGGCGGTGGACCGTCTCTTGGGGTCTGAAAGATTGGGCTCCGGGACGGAAGGCTTCCGTTGTTGAGTCCGGACACAAACGAGCTTAGCGATGCCGAGCTCCTGGTCAGGTTCAATGATGGAGATGCCGCAGCCTTCGAAGTGCTCCTGGGACGCTACAAGCGCCCCATCTACAACTTCATCCTGCGCTCCGTGCGCCGGCGAGATCACGCCGACGAGCTCCTCCAAGACGTGTTTTTACGGGTCATTCAGCGATCGAAGGACTTCAAAGGCCAGTCGAAGTTTTCAACGTGGCTGTACACGATCGCCCGAAACCTCTGCATCGACCACAGCCGCAAGCAGTCCTTCAGGCGGCACCGCTCCCTCGATGCCCCGATGCGCGGGGGACACGGCGAAGAGGGGCCGTCCCTCCTCGACCGGGTCCAAGGCAAGGGCCAGGGGGCCGATCGGGAGGCGATCGCGGGGCGGGTCACGGCCAAGGTCGCCGAGGCCGTCGAGGATCTCCCCGAAGAACAGCGGGAGGTCTTTCTCATGCGGCAGCTCCAGGGGCTGCCCTTCAAGGAGATCGCGGCGATCGTCGGAGTGCCCGAAAACACTGTCAAAAGTCGGATGCGTTATGCTCTCGAGCGCCTTCAGGGGGCGCTCTCGGAGTACGAGGATTATGCTCGAAACCTAAAGTGATCCCATCGTGATGAGCTGTGAACATTGCCAGGACCACCTGCTGGACCTCGTCTATGACGAGGCGGACAGCAAGGACGAGGCCGCCCTCCGCGCCCACGTGGAGGGGTGCGCCTCGTGCCAGGCATCGTTCGACCAGCTCGGGATGGCCCGGCGCTTTGCCGGGGAGCTGCCCCTCGAAGAGCCGTCCGCGGGGGCGCTGGACGCGATCCTCGCCGCGGCCCGAGCCCAGGTCGGGGCCGCCGAGGTGCCGGTCGAGGCCGGCCACGCGACCGAGACCACCCTCGGGCCCGAGCCCGACGACGACCCGGGGCTCTGGGCGAGCATCATGCGTTGGGCCGGGAGCTTCGCCATGGGGCCCCAGGTCGCGATGGCGACGATCATGCTGCTCGTGGTGAGCACGGGCCTTTGGTACTTCCCCAATAGGCGCCACGCCCCGGAAGCCACCGGCAGCACGGTCATGAGCCCGGACCTCGAGGGAGAGGTCGGCCCGATGGGCACCCTAACCCCCGCCGAGCCCCTCGACCTACGCATCGACGAGCGCACGGGGCGCATTCGCGCCGGCGCTGAACTGCCGTCATCCCCGCGTCAAGAGGCCCCCGTCGCTCAGGCAGGCCGGGGGCCGGCCGGTGATGGAACCGGCAACGGCTTCCCCGAGTCCG
>QMMC01000528.1 GCA_003647065.1 Deltaproteobacteria bacterium
CATCGCGACCAACCAACACGTAACCAACGGAGCTGCGGCGATCCAGGTCAAGCTCGTGGACGGCACCTGGGCCACCCGGGTCGAGCTGCTCTACGAAAACGAAGAAGTCGACATCGCTTTGCTGAAGATCGAGGCAGACGCCGACCTGCATCCGGTCGTCCTCGGCGAGGCAGACGCGGTGCAGGTGGGCGAACGAGCGATCAGCATCGGCAACCCCCTCGGTCTCGACCACACGGTCACCGACGGTTTGGTTTCGGCACGCCGGATGATCGGGGGGCGGCGCATGATTCAAATGTCTACGCCGATCTCTCCGGGGAACTCAGGGGGCCCGCTCTTCAACCTGCGCGGCGAGGTCATTGGCGTGTCGACCGCCAACATAGGCGGCATGTTCATGCGGGCCCAGAACCTCAACCTGGCGATCCCGGTCGACGTGCTCGCGGAGCAAATCAAGGACGACTACCCCGACAGGCACTCGGTCGGCGGCGGTGAACCCAACGGCACGGGGAGTTGGTGATGGGCAGACGCTTCATCGTCCTCGTCATCCTGGTCCCGCTCCTCGGGGTCCTCGGCCTACTCGCTGGCACCCGCCTCACGGGGCTCGAGCTTCCCACGACGGACGCCACGGAGACCGGCGGAGAAAGCACGGAATCCGCCACGACGGAGGTGACCGCAGACGGCGGCGCTGCGTCGGCGAGCGCCCGGGCGCAGGATGGCGGCGCCGCCACGGCGGTCGATGCCGCAGCACCTCGCCCGCGCGAAACCCTCCGGGTCGTCGGCACGGGCTGGGAGCTCATGGTTCCGGGCATCCTCGCGAATGGCGGGACGACCCCGAGCACCGAGGGGTCCTTCGGCGAAGCCGGCCTCGACCTGCACCTAAAAACGACCCGAGACATCGACCGAATCGAGGCGGCCCTCGCCCAGGGCGGGGACGACGACGAGGGTGCACACATCGCCATCCTTCCGCTGCCCGCGTTCGTGGCCAGCTACGAACGGCTGCGGGCCCTCGAGCCTCAGGTCTTCTTCGTGGTTGCGTGGTCCCGGGGCCGGGACGCCATCTTCGGCCCCGACACCGACTCCCTGCGAAGCCCGCCACGCCGCAACGTGGTCCTCGGCGGGCGTCCGGGCACATCGGAAACACTCACCTCGCTCTTCATGCTGCGCCACGCCGGCGTCGACCTCGAGCGAATCCGACTGCTCAGCAGCAACAGCGTCGGCAAGCACTTCATCGCCGTCGACCGCGCCATCAACAGCAGCGCCGGGAATGACGGCTCGCGGGTCCTGGCGACGACCGCCGATGCATCCCAGCTCATCCCCTACGTCGCCATCGCCCCGGCCGGCTTCCTCGAAAGCGACGCTGAGTCGGTGACCGCATGGACCCGGGCCTGGCTCGCCGGGGTTACCCAGATGCAAAGCGACGTGCCCGGCGCCGCCCGCACCGTGGCCGAAATCGACGGCGCCCCGGAGCCCGTGGCTTTGCTTCGGCGCGTGGGTCAGCTCGAGTTCGTCGACCTCAACCACAATGCCCGGCTCTTGGGGCTCTCGGGGCGCGGCGCCGTGACCCTCGAAGCCCTCTTCCAAGAGACATGGCAGCTCTGGCGGGGCGTGAGCACCCTGACCACCCCGGCCCCGGCGGCGGTCCCGCTCTCGACCGGGCCCGTCATCTCCCTGGTCCTCGCCGGTCAGTCGCCCTCCTCTTCCCCGAGGGTGGCGGTAGAGCCGAACTTCGACACGGACCCAATCTTCGACCGCACCCTACGCGTCGACGAAGACGAACTGGTCAGCGAGCTCGGTCTCTTGGCCGGGGTCTTCGAACGGTCGACGCTCGAGGTCGGGTTCCGGGGCAGCCGGGCCCGGGCCGAGCGGATAATCAATCAGACATGTGATCGTTACGACCTTCCCCGCTCGCGCTTTCGCCCCTTGCGCGGCGAGGGCCGTGGCGCACGAATCATCCTGCACGCGGCGCCGTAGGTGGCGAAACGCGGCCTCGAGTGGAGTCTGCGTAGGTTGGAGCGCACTCAGCGCCATTGGATAAAGACTTGCACCTCAGCCCCGGGGTGACCCGGGCGACCGAGGAGCGCGCGCTCCACGCATGCTTCTGCGCGTCTGCTGCCGAAAACCACGATTCGCACAGTATTTGCGCGCCCGCTCACGGGGTCGAATCCGACTCGGAGTAGAAAGCTCCGCCGGGGATTGCGCTCGACGTCTTCGAAACATGGAGCCAGCACTTCGAGTTGGTCGTCGGCCCACTCAGTCGCCTTGGCATCGGGGATACCCGTCCCGAAAGCGATGTTGCGAAGAGAGAGTCCGGGTGCCTCGTCCCCCGGACTAGAAACTTCGACCGGCGGAGGATCCCCGGAGTTCGCCTCTGGGCGGTCGGGGGCTTCACCGACGGCGGTCCCGGGGCTTGGTTCTTCGGGGGAGCTGGCTTCGGCGGCCCCCGGCGCGGGGGGCTTGTCTTCCGCTGGAATGACAGGCCCCCAAGCCGCGACCCTCGGGCTCACGGGCACCACGACATCTAGCGGAACATCGAGGTCGGTTGCCGTTTCGACTTCATCGGAAGGTGGCGGACGACCCCACGAAAACGCCGCGGCGCCGACGACCGCCACCACCAGGACGAGCCCCCCGGCCGCTGCCAGGAGCGCGAGGAGCACCACGTTTCGCGACTTCGATGGTGCTTCGGCGGAGCGGCCCACCGTCGCTCCGCCCGAGCCTCTGGTCTGTGACGGCCCCGGTTCGACGACGAAGTCCGGGCGAAGGTTGGTGGGGTGCCCGGCACCCGCATCGTAGCCGGGCGTGGCGGGAACCGGTGAGGACGGCCGCGGGGGAGCCAGGCGCCGGGCGGGCATCGTCGCCGCGGTGAACTTCCCGTTCGAAGGCGCCAGAGCCAGGGCGAGGGCATGGGAGACGGACGCGGCCGAATCGTAGCGGTCCTCCGGCCGCTTCTCGAGACACCGCCAGACCACCGAAACCAGCCCGTCGGGGATATCGGGCCGGTGGTTGGTGATGGGCGTTGGCGCCTCCGTCAGCATCGCCATCATGCGCGCGACCGCATCGCCTCCCTCGAAGGGCAGCCGCTCGGCGAGCATCACGTACATGAGCACCCCCAAAGAGAAGAGGTCGGTGCGCGGGTCGATCGGGTCACCCTTGGCCTGCTCGGGCGCGAGGAAGCCCGGAGTGCCGAGGATCTGCCCGGTCGAGGTCAACCGAGTGCGCCGCTCATCGTCGAAGATTCGGGCGAGGCCGAAGTCGAGGATCTTGATCCTCTCGCGTCCGTCCTCCCCAGCCACGACCATGATATTGGCCGGTTTGAGGTCCCGGTGAACGATTCCGTGGGCGTGGGCGGCGGCGAGGGCATCGAGGATCTGGCGCGAGAGGTCGACGGCGCGCTCCGCGCTCATCATGGGCGGCTCGCGGATCACTTCGGACAGCGTTCGACCAACGAGGTGCTCCATGACGAGCATCGGCACCTGACCGTCATCGATGAAGTCGAGGATGCGGACGATCCCGGGGTGAACCAGGGAGGAGGCCGCCCGCGCCTCGAGGGCAAAGCGTCTCTTGGCAACGGGATTGAGGGCCCAGGACTCGAGGAGGGTCTTGATGACCACCGGCTCCCCGTCCACGAGGCGGGTCGCTAGGTAGACGATACCCATGCCGCCGGCACCGAGCTTGCTTTCGAGGCGATAGCGCCCCGCGACCGTCGTCCCTATGTCGGCCCCTTCGCCCACCGCCCCCCCTCAGGAGCCCCCGGATCCCGCCGTAAACGCGCAGACGCGCTCGACCGCGTCGACGACGTTGGCGCAATGCGCCCCGAGCCACGCGTCGTCGAGGAGCGCGTCCTCACCGGCATGGGCGAGGGCGGCGGCGCCGTCGAAGTCCACGTAGGCGAGGCGCGCCGTGAGTTCGCGGTTACCGCAGCCAAAGTGGTCCCCCGGCAGAATCGCGACACCGGCTTCTTCGAGCAGAGCTTCGCAAAGCCCGGCGGCATCGGCGATGCCGCGGTCGCCGAGGGCGCCCCGATGGGCCTCGAAGTCCAAGAAGAGATAGAAGCCGCCGGCGGGCTCGGGGCAGTGGATGTCGGCCGCGGCGAGGCGACCGTGAGCCCAGTGGCCGAGGGCGTGCAACACACGCCGCGAGCGCGCGAGGTAGTCGGCGAGATCCTCGCCGCCATCAAAGGCGGTCACCGCGGCATGTTGAATGGGCGCGCTCGTCGAGGTGTAAGTCTCGCTCGCAGCGGCGGCCATGCCCTCCCGGAGCCAGCTGAGTTCCGGCGGGAAGACGAAGGTCCCGAGGCGCCAGCCCCCGGCGCCACACCACTTCGACAGCCCGCTCGAGACGATGGTTCCCTCCGGATAGTAGCTCGCGATCGAAACGTGCTGCCCTTGGTGGTGAAGTTCACCGTAGATCTCGTCGCTGAGGAGCACGGTGCGGTACTTGCGCGCCACTGCGGCGAGTTCTTCGAGCTGGGCGACGGTGAAGGTCGCGCCGGTCGGGTTGGACGGGTAGTTGAGGATCACCACCCGCGGCCGCTCCGGGTCTTCCTGGCAGAGCGCCTCGAAAGCCTCCGGGGTGAGCATCCATTGGTCCTCGCGCCGAGTCGGCATGAAGCGCACGGTGCGCCCGAGGATGCGCGCCTGGGGCGCATAGCTCACCCAGGCCGGGGTGGGGATGACCAGGTCTCCGTAGTAGACGAGCTGGAGCAGGAACATCAGCTCTTTGCTGCCGGGGCCGACGAGCACGTCGTCGCCCCGGCGGGTGACGCCGGCCGTTCGGGCCGTATACGCGGCGACCGAATCTCGCAGCTCTCGAAGACCGGCGACCGGCAGGTAGTCTTTGACGTGGGCGTGCTGTCGCAAGGACTCGACGACGCGGTCGGGCACCGGGAACGGCGACTGGCCGAGGCCGAGCTTGTGCACCGTGCGCCCTTCACGGCGTAGCTGATCACTGCGCTCGTTGATGGCGACGGTCGCCGAATGGCCCATGCCTCGAATGTTGAGGTTTAGGCTGGAGACGGGGGGCTTGGGGCCTCGGTCACGCATCGTACGACGGAATGATAGTACGCTTCTGGAAGACGGCCGAACGGGAGAGACGAAATGCTCACGCTTGCACGACTGGTATTGGCAGGAGCGGTGGTCATGGCCACCTGGTTGGGCATGGCTGACGAGGCGGAGGCCTGTGGCTGTTTCCATCCTCCGGTCCCGCCACCGGACGGGGTGACCGCGGATGAGTTCGCGGTAGCTCAGCAGTCTGAGCAGATCATCTTCGAGGTCGAGGACGGTTTCGTGACGGCCCACGTATTGATCCGCTACCAGGGCAAACCTGAGAGCTTCGCGTGGTTGCTGCCCGTGCCGTCGGAGCCCGCGCTGGCGCTCTCCGAAGGCGTCGCCTTCACCCTGATCGATGCCGAGACGCGCCCGATTTCGACGGTCGAGCAGGAAGACCTCTGCCCAGTGCCGAACTACCGGTGCGCCTATCACCCGCGCCCTCGGTGTATATCGCGGGATCCCGGTCCCACCGGTTCTGCGGGCGCTGACTCCGGTAGCATTGGTCTGGGAGACGGGGGGACCAACGGGAGGCCGCCCCCGGTCGATGTAATTAGCCGCCAGATCATCGGCAGCTACGACACCGTCGTCTTCGCCGCCGCCGACGCGATGGCGGCCGTCACCTGGCTCCAAGACGAGGGGTTCATCGTCAACGACACCATGACCCCGTACATGCAGCCCTACCTCGACGCAGGAATGCTCTTCGTCGCGAGTCGCCTC
>QMMC01000529.1 GCA_003647065.1 Deltaproteobacteria bacterium
GGCGACGTGAAGATGACGGCAGGCACGCAACGCGCGTCGTACTCCTCGTTCTTGCCGGAGATCACGGCAGCCGCGACGAGGCCCTCGTGCGAGCCCTTGTGCGCGAGCATCGGCTGGCCTGCGATGTCGCCGACCGCGTAGATGTTCGGCACGCTCGTACGCATCTGCTTGTCGACCTCGAGGAAGCCCTGATAGTTGACAGCCAGGCCCGCGTTCTCGATTCCGAGGTCGCCGGTGTACGGACGACGACCGACCGTCGAGAGGATCTGATCGCACTCGATCTTCTCCTCGCCCTTCTTGGTCTTGGCGGTGACGATCGTCTTCTTGCCCTTCTTCTCCCAGCTCTGGGCGAAGGTCTCGGTCATGAGCTTGATGCCCATCTTCTTGAGCGAGCGCTCGATGACCTTGACGCAGTCGCGCTCCTGACCGGGCAGGGCACCCGGCGTGCCTTCGAGTACGGTCACCTTGGCGCCGAGCTTGCTGTACATCATGCCGAGTTCGAGGCCGATGTAGCCGCCGCCGATCACGACCAGGTGCGCGGGGATCGACGTCGGCGCGAGCGCGCCGGTCGACGACCACACGTCCTTCTCGTCGCACGTGAACCCGGGGATGTTGATCGGCTCCGAGCCCGTCGCGATGACGATGTCGTCGGCCTTGAGGGTCTGGTCGCCGTCACCGCCCGTGATCTGCACGGTGTTCTTGTCGATGATCTTGGCCGTGCCCATCACGGTCTTGGCGCCGTACTTCTTCAGCAGCCCGTGCACGCCGCCCGTGAGCCTGCCCACGATGCTCGTCTTCCACTCGACCAGCTTGGCGACGTCGAGGTCGACGTCCTTCGCCGTGATGCCCATCACGTCGGCGTGCTTGATCTTGTCCAGCAGCGTGCCGGCCGCGATGAGCGCCTTCGACGGGATACAGCCGACGTTGAGGCACGTGCCGCCCCAGTACTGCTTCTCGACGACGGTGACATCTTGGCCGAGCTGAGCGAGGCGGATGCCGCAGACGTAGCCGGCGGGGCCGGCGCCGATGATGACGACTTTGCGCTTGGTGGACATGGGGTTACCTAGAGTGGGAAGGCGCCGTCGCCGGGCTGAGCGTGGCCCAGCTTCTCGGCGACGGAGATGAAGTCGTTGTACTGACGGCGGAGGTGGTACGGCACCTCCGCGTAGACGTCCTCGACGAGGGTCTTGAGCGCCATCGGAGCGGCGGCTTCCTGTTCGTGGATCACCGCATCGATCTCGGTCAGGAGATCCTTCTCGATCGACGCGCGGTCGCCCTCGGACAGGATGCCGCGCTCGATGAGGAAGCGCTCGTAGCGCGCGATCGGATCACGCGCCGCCCACATGGCAACCTCGTCGTCCGAGCGGTACTTCGTCGGGTCGTCGGAGCTCGAGTGACCGAGCATCCGGTAGGTCTTGAGCACGATGAGGGAAGGTCCGTCGCCGGCGCGCGCCGCGTCGATGGCCTCGGCCATCGCCTGGCGGCAGGCGAGGACGTCGTTGCCGTCGACGTCGCGTCCGGGCATCCCGTAGGCCTTCGCCTTCACGGCGAATGACTCAGCAGCCGTCTGCGCGGACGAGGCCACGGAGATCGCCCAGCCGTTGTCGGTGCAGACGAAGACCGCCGGCACCTTCCACACGGCGGCGAAGTTCATTCCGCTGTGGAAGCCGTTCGAGCTCGTCGCGCCGTCGCCGAAGTGAATGGCGTGGACGACGTCGTCACCGCGCCGCTTGCTCGCGAAGGCCGCGCCCACGCCGTGCGGGATCTGGGTGCCGATGACACTCGACCAGCTCGGGTAGTTCGTCGCCTTGTGCTGGAAGTGGTTGCACATCTGCCGCCCCTTCGCCGTGTCGTTCGCGTTGCAGTACATCTGCGCGATGTACTCCGAGAGCGGCAACCCGCGCGTCACCGCGGCGCCTCCCTCGCGCAGACCCGACCAGAGCCAGTCCGCCCTGCGCAGCGGGGCCGCCGCGCCGACGAGCGTGGCCTCGAGGCCGGTCGCGGTCCCGACGAAGCCGATCCGCCCCGCGCGCTGCAGCTTGAGCATCCGCCCGTCCATGCAGCGGATGCGCATCATGGACACGAAGAGGTCCTTCAGCTCGGCGTCGGGGAGACCGGGGGTCTCACCGACGACCGAACCGTCGGGCGCGAGGATCTGAAGGGCAGTAGCCACGGATCGTGCGCGGAATCAGAGGCCGAGGAGGCCCGGATCTTCCAGCAGGACACGCATCCAGGCGAGGAACCTGGCGGCGTCCGCGCCGTCGGCGAGACGGTGGTCGACGCTGCAGGACAGGTTCATGTAGTGCCGCACGGCGATCTCGTCCCCGTCCGGCGTCTCGACGATGCCCGGGCGCTTGACGATCCGGTGCACGCCGAGGATGGCGATGTCAGGGAAGTTGATGATCGGCGTCGCGAACGTGCCGCCGATGTTGCCGGCGTTCGTGATCGTGAACGTCGAGCCGCGCAGCTCGTCCGGCTTGACCTTGCCCGTGCGCGTGCGCCCGGCGACGTCGGCCAGCTCGGCCGCGAGGTGCAGCATGCCCTTGCGCTCGACGTTCCGGATGACCGGGACCATGAGGCCGTTGGGCGTGTCGGTCGCGATACCGAGGTTGACCTCGTTCGGCAGCACGATCTCACCGGCCTCCTCGTCGAGGTGTCCGTTGAGGGACCGGTAGCGCGCCAGGCCGTTCGCCACCGCCTTCATGATGAAGGGCATGTAGGTCACGTTGACGCCGTGCTTCTTGCCGATCGCCTTGGCGCGTGTGCGCGCGGCGACGAGCTCGGTGACGTCGATCTCCTCGACGACGGTGAAGTGCGCGGCGGTGTGCTTGGACCGCGTCATCGCCTCGCCCGTCTTGCGGCGGATGCCGCGGTACGGGATGCGCTGCTCGTCGAAGAGCGACGGGATCGCCTCGAGGGGAGCCGCGTCTCTCGCGGCGGCCGCCGGCTGCGGCGGAGCCGCGATCGGCTGCGGCGGCGCGGCGCTCAGGGCACCCTGTGCAGGGGCACCCGCGGAAATACTACCGCCCGACCGGGCGAAGGCCTCGACGTCCGCGCGACGGACGACGCCACCGCGCCCCGTGCCACCGACCTGGGTCAGGTCGACACCGAGCTCGCGCGCGACGCGCCGGGCACTCGGCACGGCCAGGACCTTGCCGTCCGCCGTGCTGATGCGTGCCGGCTGTGGTGCGGCCGCCTGGCCGTTGCCGGTTGCAGCGGTGGGCGCCGCGACAGCCGCAGCCGGGGCGGCAGCGGACACGGCAACGCCGGCACCGGTCTGCAGATGGAAGATCACGCTGCCGACGGGGACCGTCGCGCCCTCTTCCACGAGGCGCTTGGTGATCGTGCCGGCCGCCGGTGCGGGCACCTCGACCGTCGCCTTGTCGGTCATGACCTCGACGATGGGCTGATGCTCCTCGACCACGGCCCCCTCTTCGACCAGCCACTGGACGATCTCGCCCTCGGCGATGCCCTCGCCGATGTCGGGCAACTTGAACTCGAGCGTCTCGCCGCCGCCAGCGGGCGCGCCAGCGGGCGAGGCCGCGGGCGCGGCGGCAGCGGCCGGCGCAGGCGCTGCGGCAGCTCCAGCGCCGTCGTCGAGGTGGAAGATCACATCGCCCACGGGGACGGTGTCACCTTCAGCGACGAGCTGCTTCGTGACCGTTCCCGCGGCAGGTGCGGGGACCTCGACGGTCGCCTTGTCGGTCATCACTTCGACGATGGGCTGATGCTCCTCGACGACGGTGCCTTCAGCGACGAGCCACTGGACGATCTCGCCCTCGGCGATGCCTTCGCCGATGTCGGGCAGTTTGAACTCGATCATGGGGTGGGTTGGCGGTGAGCCGGATCAGAAGTCGTAGACGGCTTCGATGGCGTCGAGCACCCGACGATCGTCGGGAAGGTAGTGATGCTCGAGTGTGTTCGGGAAGGGGGTATCGAAGCCGGTGACGCGCTTGACGGGCGCCTCCATGTACTCGATGCAGTTCTCGGCGATGATCGCGCTGATCTCCGCGCCGTAGCCGCAGAAGCGCGGCGCCTCGTGGACGACGACGACGCGACCCGTCTGCTTCGCAGCCTCGATCACGCCTTCCTCGTCCAGCGGCAGCAGCGTACGCAGGTCGATGACCAGGCAGTCGATTCCCCGCTGCTCTTTCGCCTGCTGCGCGGCCTTCTCCACGACGGGCACCATGGCTCCGTAGCAGTAGATCGTGACGTCGCGCCCTTCGCGGACCGTACGGAGCGTCGAGAGGTCGACGGTGTACTCGCCCTCGGGCACCTCGCCCTTGATCGCGCGATAGAGCGCCTTGGGCTCCATGAACAGCACCGGGTCGGGGTCCTGGATCGAAGCGATCAAGAGGCCCTTCGCGTCATGTGGCGTCGACGGAATGACAACCTTGAGGCCCGCGGTGTGAGCGAAGTACGCCTCACCGGACTGGCTGTGGTACAGGCCGCCGCGGATGCCGCCGCCGTAGGGCGTGCGGATCACCATCGGGCAGGTGTACTCCCCACCCGAGCGGTAACGCATCTTGGCCGCTTCGCTCACGATCTGGTCGAAGGCCGGATAGATGAAGTCCATGAACTGGATCTCCGGCACCGGGCGCAAGCCATACATGGCCATGCCGATCGCGGTGCCGATGATGCCGCACTCACTGAGCGGGGTATCGAAGCAGCGCTCTTCGCCAAACTTCTCGGTCAGCCCCTGCGTCGCGCGAAACACGCCGCCGTTGAGGCCCACGTCTTCGCCGAGGCAAAGCACGCGGTCGTCCCGGCTCATCTCATAATCGAGGGCGTTGGTCACGGCCTCGAGGATCGTCATCGTGGTCATGGTTTGTCTCCTCTTGTCTCTAGAGCGGGAAGTCGCCGATCTTGCCAACGGTGGTGTCCCCCATGGAGCGCAGGTCTTCGAGCTGCTCCTTGAGATGGGGGGGCATTTCCAGGTAGACGTCTTCGAACATCGAGCTGATGGACGGCGGCTGCTTGTCCTCGGCCAGCTTGATGGCTTCGTTGATGATCTTCTTGGATCCCTCGTGGCACTCGTCGTCGAACTCCTGGGTCAGGATCCGCTTGCTCTTGAGGTACTTCTTGAATCTGTCGATCGGGTCCTTTTGCAGCCAGGCCTCGACCTCCGCATTCTCGCGGTAACGGGTCGGGTCGTCGGAGCTGCTGTGGGGACCGGCGCGGAAAGTCAGGGTCTCGATCAGCGTCGGCCCCTCGCCACGGCGCGCGCGGTCGACCGCTTCCTTGGCTGCCATGTAGACGGCGAGGATGTCGTTGCCGTCGACGCGGATGCCCGGGATGCCGTAGGCCTCGGCCTTGATGGCCATGGTCTCGCTGGCGGTCTGCTTCTCGAGCGGAGTCGAGATCGCCCACTGGTTGTTCTCGACGACGAAGACGACCGGCGACTTGTAGACGCCCGCAAAGTTGAGCGAGCTGTGGAAGTCGCTCGCGCTCGTCCCGCCGTCACCGCAGTACGTCATGAAGACCGTGTCGTCCTTGCGATACTGCGCCGCCATCGCCGCGCCGACCGCCTGGGTCATCTGCGTGCCGATCGGCGAACTGATCGAGACGAAGTGCGCCTGACGGAAGGAGTAGTGCACCGGCATCTGGCGACCCTTGCAGATGTCGCCTTCGTTGCCATACCACTCGTCCACGATCTGCTGCATCGGCACGCCGCGCTCGATCAGGATGCCGGGCTGGCGATAGGCCGGGAAGAACCAGTCGCTCTCCTCCATCGCCGCCGCCGTGCCGA
>QMMC01000530.1 GCA_003647065.1 Deltaproteobacteria bacterium
CGATTCATATTGACGAGTTGATGGGGGTGTCGATGAAGGCGCCTTTGGAGGAGCCCGCCAGGGCGATTGAGTTGGCCTTGGCGGCCTTTCGCGGGCTGCTCCAAGCACCCTCTCTCGACCTCGGCAGACAAATGCCGGTCTTGGTCATAGCTCTGCAACCCCTGATGCAGATTCAGCTCACGCCGGTGCCGTGGTCGGTCCTCGCTGAGCACGTGATCTACGAACCCCCCACCCTGTACGTCATTGATCGCCTCGCGTCTCTGCTCCCCGACCTAGGGGAAGAGTTCCGGTGCCGCATCCCGCAGCCGACCAATCTGCCGGAGGGTGTGGAGTTCAACTCCTACTACCGGTGCTATCGTGATTCCCGCGCACGCGAGCACGGTTGGGAGTTCGAGCGCTGTCTCTATCTCGAGGCACGTGAGCGGAAACAGAATGGATGAAGTGGGCTGTTCACGTCGGCGGGCGGATAAGATGGCAGAGCTATCAGGAAACACCGAAGTCCAGGCCCGACTCGCTCGGGTAGAGACGCTGCTCGGACACGTATGCGATTCCGAGGAGTTTCCTTGGTTCGTCTCCGACGAGGCGACGCTTTACGATGTCTGTACGCTCGCGAAACCCGAGATCTTAGCCCGTCTCTCCCACGCATACGGGAAGGCCCCACAAGACATCGACCTCCAACTCCCGATCTGGAAGCTCGTAGATCGTCTTGCTCCGGGCTAGATTCGCCAACGTCCCCCGCACCCAGGCGCACGACCCACCGCACATCGCAGGCTTCCAGTCCACGGGGAGCGAAGTGCGGATGACATCCTAGCGTTCGCGCGAGGCATCTCGAGGAGGCATGGCCTTGAAATCTACTTCTAGGAAGTTGGGAGAACTTGGGCCGGTATGCGTCTTGGACGATCCGGGTTCAAGCCGCGCGTACGTCGGCGACGCCGACCTTGCTGCCGGTCGAGAGTTCGACCTGCTACGTGGGGACTGGGTGCCCTCGGACCCGGTCGTGGTGCGATGGGAGATGGGGAGTAAGTCCCCAGGTGATGTCGTCTGGACGACGCTTGTGGTTCCTGTGGTGGTGGGCCCTCGGTTTCTCGCTGTCCTCAGGCGCGGGGGCTTCACCGGGTGGTCAACCTATCCTGTCGTCGTCCACGACAAGGCAGGTGCCGTAGTGGACGGCTACGTCGGGTTGGCGGTGACGGGCCGTTGCGGCGGCATCGACGACACTCGCAGTGTCCAGGTCATGCGCGAGTACCCAGGAGGAGCATTCCCCGTACATCAGGGGCTATTCTTCAATGAGGAAGAGTGGGACGGGACTGACGTTTTTTGCGCTGCTGGGAGAACTGGCTGGGTCTTCGTCACTTCAGAAGTCGTCAAGGCGCTGCGAGACGCGAAGATCGGTAACCTATCCTTGCGACCCGCCGTGCAGGTCGAACGATCGGTGCTCTGACGATGATGTAGATCTCCCCCGCCCGGAGATGACGCAACGGTGGGGCGTTGGGGCTGCAGCCTACAAGCTCGTCTTGTCTACCCATCTCACCTTTTCCACCGTGAGCGGTGGTGTCGATCTCAGGTAGAGGCGGTCGAACTCGGCATCCGGGGGGAAGTCCAAGTAGCGGCCGTCATGCTGCTCTCCCGTGTGGGAGAAGAAGAGGGCGCTCCCTACGCTCATGGCGCGGAGCTCGTAGCGGGTGCCGTTGGTGGACCGGAGGTCGACTAGGATCGTGTAGCCGGTGCCGTCCGGGGCGTCGAGAGAGGAGCCGTCAGGGTTGAACTGCCAGCGGGGTGCGTTGGGCACGGCGAGGCCGACTTGCTGGGTCTGGTGGCGTGTTCCGAGCGCGGGGTCGAGAGCTACCTCGGTCCACGCGTCGTCGAGGTCGAGGCGGCCTGAAAGCTCGCGTCCGTCGTCGGTGGAGAACATGCGCGAGAGCCCGTCGCAGCCCGCCCCGAGGGACGACGATGCGAGGGCAACGAGCACCCAGGTCAGCAAGAGTGAGTGACGGAGGGGCGATGACGAATCGAGCATCGGTCCGACGTTCTTCTACTTCCCCGTCCACTTCGGCGGGCGCTTTTCGAAGAACGCGGCGAGGCCCTCTTGGGCGTCGGCGGTGCCGAGGAGCGCGAAGAGTTCGTTTTGCAACTCGGGGACCGCCTCGGCGAGAGCTTGTTCGCTCATCCGGTGGTAGGCGAGGAGGCCCATGCGCATGGCCGTCGGGCTCTGCTTCGAGAGCTGCTCCGCGAGGATCGCGACGCGGGCGTCGAGCGCGTCTTCGGGAACCACCTCGCCGACGAGATCCGCTTCGAGGGCTTCGTTGGCGGTGAGCTTCTCGCCGAGGAGCATCATCGAGAGCAGCTTGCGGCGCGGGACGACGCGGCGAAGCACTGCCATGATCATCATCGGCCACAGCCCGAGCTTCACCTCGGGGGTGCCGAGGGTCGCGCTCTCTCCGGCGATGGCGAAGTCGCAGCTCGCGACGAGGCCGAGGCCACCGCCCATGGCGTAGCCGCGGACTCGGGCGACGGTGGGTTTGCCGAGCGTCGTAAATCGAAGGAGCAGGTCGGCGTAGTCGCCCTTCGACTCGAGGGCCGGCCCGTCGCCGGAGCTCATCTGCTTCAAGTCGCCGCCGGCGCTGAACGCGTCTCCGGCGCCGGTCAGCACCACGACGCGGATGGCCTCGTCGTCCCGCACGTCATCGAGGGCCCAGAGCAGCTCGTTGACCATCAGGGGGCCGAGGGGGTTCTTTCGTGCAGGGATATTCAGGGTGATCGTCGCGACGGGGCCGTCCGCGGCGACGGTGATGACCTGGTAGTCGCGCTCGATCATGACGCGGCCCCGGCGGTGACCTTGTCCAGCTGCAAGAGCTCCCGTGCTTCTTCGACGGTGGCCGGCTCGCGCCCCGTGTGACGGATCAACGTGGCCGCCGCATCGACGAGCTCGCCGTTGTTCTTGGCCATCTCACCGCTCGGCAGGTAGAGGTGGTCTTCGAGGCCCGTGCGGATGTTGCCGCCGAGGACCAACGCGCTCGCGAGCATGCGCCAGTGGCAGTGGCTGATGCCGATGACCTCCCAGTCCCAGCCCCCGGCCGGGGCGACCTGGCCGGCGATTTGTTTTTGCAACTGCAGCGACTCGACCTCGGCGGGGATGCCGCCGAGGACGTTGACGATGAAGCTGTACTGGACCGGCGCCTTCAAGAGACCCATGTCGAAGAGCGGCCAGCTGCCCTGGGTGTGGCCCGTGTCGAAGCACTCGAGCTCGGGTTTGACGCCGGCGCGGTTCATGGCCTCGAGGAGCTCGGTGATCTTCGAGTAGGGGTTCGGGAAGATCATGTCGAAGATGAACTTCTTTTTGCTCCGCGAGTACTTCGAGTAGTTCATCGTGCCCATGTTCAGGGCAGCGATCTCTGGTCGGCACTCTTCGAGGTACTGCACCACCTGGCTCACGTCGTCGGTGATGGTCCCGGTGGAGAAGTTGAGGATGATCGGGCACCGGGCGCGGATCTCTTCTTTGATGCGTGCGAAGACCTTCGGCTCGAAGGTCGGGGAGCCGTCGTCGTTTCGGGCGTGGATGTGCACCACCGACGCTCCTCCGTCGAAGGCGCGCTTCGCCTCATCGCCCATCTCCTCGGGCGTGTAGGGGATGCCCGGGCACTGCTTGCGGTTGGCCAGTACGCCGCTGAGTGCACACGTGAGAACCACTTTGTCGTCGAACGCCATCACCGCCTCCGGGAGCCATCTTCGCCCACCGGGGGCCTGGCCGTGAGGGTGAAGTGCCGAGGCTAACGTCCCCTGGATGGCAATACCTGGGTACGGCGCGTAATCTGGCGCCTTTTGGTGAAACGGGGACCGCCTGAATCCCCCAGGCCCTCGATGCACCCTACGGTTGCCCGGCCCTTTGCCTCCGTGTAGGGTTCCGGCGGACTAGGAGGGGGCCTTGGCCTTCAATCGACTCGGAATTGTCGCGGGTTTCGCCGCGGTCATGATCATCGGCTCTTCGAGCTTCACCGCGACTGCGGTGGCGCAGACCGCTATGCCTACCCAGGTCGAGTCGGTGCCCAAGGGCGCCATCGGCCTAGGTCTGGTGGGCGCCGAGCTCGGGCTCGTATTGCCCGCGGCCTTCGGTCTCGCGGAGACCTGGTCGATGATCGTCTTTCCCATCGTCGGTGGGACTGCCGGTGCCATCGGCGGCTACTTCGCCTTCGATGAGTCGAATGTCGCCGAGGGCGGCGTCGCGATGCTGGCCATCGGCATGGCGTTGGTCGTCCCTGCGATGGTCCTGACCCTCGTGTTCACATCCTATGACGGCGACGACGATGTCGCCCCGGAGGACGAGGGCGAGGGCAACTACGACGAAGAATTCGGCGGTGACGCCGATGCCTCTGCGCGCAGAGATTCGGCGCAAGAGGTTGAAGACGCCCAGGAGCGCATCGCCGCTGGCGCCGGCCTCTTGCACGTGGGCAGCCGCAGCTTGAGCCTCGGAGTGCCCGGGGTTTCCGTGCGGCCGAGCCTGTCCGCCGAAGAGATGCAGCGCTACGGCGGCGAGCAGACCGCCGAAGTCCACCTCCCGGTCGTCTCCGGCTCTTTTTGATCCCCACATTCTTTCGGTCGGTGGGCTGGTATCCTGGCCGCCATGGCTGAGAAGAGCCTAGGGGGGCGCTACGATCTTCACGAGCGCATTGGCGCCGGGGGCATGGGCGCGGTCTATCGCGCCACCGATCTACGCGACGGGACCGAGGTCGCGGTCAAGGTCATCCGCCCGGAGGTTTCGAGTGAGACCGGGGCCGAGCGCTTCGCCCGCGAAGCGAAACACACGGCGAAGGTCCGGCACCCTCACGTCGTCTCGGTCCTCGACTCCGGGGTGAGTGACGACGAAGAGCTCTTTTTGGTGATGGAGCTCCTCGATGGACTGAGCCTCGAGGAGCGCCTCGAGATTTTGCCCCCGCCGACGGTCCTCGAGGTGATCGACTGGATGACCGAGGCCCTCGACGGCCTCGCCGCCGTTCACGCTGCGGGCATCATTCACCGCGACCTCAAGCCGGGGAATCTCTTCCTGGCCCGGAATGGGGAAGGGACGACGACCAAGGTCCTCGACTTTGGCCTCGCGAGGAGCGTCATCGCCGATGAGGACGGCAAGCCCCTTCCGAGCCTCACCCAGACCCACCAGTTTCTCGGCACGCCTTACTACATGTCGCCGGAGCAGGTGCGCAGCGCCAAGCACATCGACCACCGGGCGGACCTCTTCAGCATGGGGGTCATCCTCTATGAAGCCCTCGCCGGGCGTCGTCCCTTCGACGGCCGGAGCGCCTCGGCGGTCATTGCGGCGATCGTCGCCGACGAGCCACCGGAGCTCGCGGCGCTGCGCCCGGACCTGCCCCCTCCGCTCTTGAGTGTGGTTCGGTGTGCCCTTTGTCGGCGGGCCGATGAGCGCTTCGACGATGCCGTGACCATGCGGGCGGCCCTCGAAGAAGCCCGGGCCGGGGCCGGTGAGCTGCGGGCAACCCCGCGTGATGTCTCGGTCACGGCGCCGACTGCGGTCGACGACACCCCGCGGCGCCCTCCGATGACGCCCCTCACTCGCCAGGAAAGGGTCGCCGCGCCCCGGAAGTCGCGCTTTGCGGTCCTGGCGTTCTTGGTCTTGCTGGTGGCCGGGGCCCTTGGCGGCGCCGCCTATCTCTTGCCGACCAGCTCCGGGGAGGGGGCCGATGCTGGGGTTGCGGTGCCCCTGGTCGGGGCCCCGGGGGCGACCGATGCCGAGGTTGGC
>QMMC01000531.1 GCA_003647065.1 Deltaproteobacteria bacterium
CGAAGCAGCTTGCCGTCGTCGCCGGCAGCATAGAGGGACCCGCCCGGGCAGCCTCCGATCGCGCGCAGGGTTCGATCCGTGCCCGTGACCTCCGCCGCGACGCCGTCATTCGAAACGCGGAGAATCGTCCCGTCGTCGCCAGCGACCCAGACCGTGTCCCCGGCGTCGAAGAGGTCGAGGAGGTCCGCCTCGACGCCCGAAGGCACGGCCGTCACCGCGTAGGCGGCGAGGCGGAGCAGGGTTCCTTCGTCGCCGACGATCCAGCCGTCCGCCGAGGCGACGACGGCTACGTCCCGGAGGTCTGCCTCGGTGCCCGACTCGAGAGTGCGCGGCGAACCGTCGAGGCCGAGCACACGGATGGTCCCTCCGTTGCCCACGGCGACGGCTTCCCGGGGGCCGTACCACTCGACCCCGTGAAGCGTTTCCGTGGTGTCCGTCGCCCAGAAGTAGAGCCCCTCGGACTGGTAGCGCGCCGCCTGACCGGCATGACCGACCATGGCGACGCGATCCACGCCGGCGACCGCGACGTCGTACCAGGTGGGCATCGCCTGGGGGCGGGGGTTGATCCACGACCAATCGCCCTGGCCACCGCCGCCCGCTCCGAGAGCGCGCACCTCGGCCGCGGCCGGCACCGGGAGGACCGGCACTTCCTCGACGCCGTCTCCGGGGTCGCCGCTGTAGATGAGCAGCGCGCTGAGGCCGAGGATCACGGCGCCCACCGCGAGGACTCCGAGACGGGCGGCGCCGCCCCGCCCCTCCGAGACCCGGGAGCTCATGGCAACGACCTCGTCGTCTACCCCGTCATCCGAAAACTCGTCGGCGGCGGGGCTCATGCCGCCCGTCGCGGGAGCCGCATCAAAACCCGGCCCGGACTTCCACTGCCCCGCCACGGCGGTGGCCGCAGCGGTCGCCGCGTGGGCTTCGGGCGAATCGACGCGCAGGGCCTTCGCCGCCGAGAGAGCCGTCGCCGGGGCGTTGGTGATTCGCGGCTCGTGGGTGATGCCTGAGAAGGGGGCCAGGGCCTCCTTCACCTCGATCGCATTGGCGTAACGGTCGTCTGGGTCCTTCGCGAGGCACCGGCGAATCACGGCGTCGAGGTCCATCGGCACGTCGGCGCGGTACCGGGTCACCGGCGGCGGCGCCTCGGTGCAAATCTTGAGGACGAGCATCGGATAGGACTCGTCGTCGAAGGGGTGCATGCCGGTCAGAGCCCGAAACGCGATGACCCCGAGGGCATAAACGTCGGCCCGATGGTCGACGCCCTTCCTCCCCTGGGCCTGCTCCGGGGACATGTAGTACGGCGTCCCTACCGTCGTCCCGGTGCGCGTCATCGACGTCACGGCGCCGTCGACGCTCTCGAGAAATTTCGAAATGCCGAAGTCGAGGATCTTCACGAAGTCGGGGTCGCCGTCCTTTTCGATGAGGAAGATGTTCTCGGGCTTGAGGTCACGATGGACGATGCCGGCGTCGTGGACGGCCCCGAGGGCGTCGCACACCTGGCCGAGGACGCGTACCAGGCGCCCGACGCGGAGTGGGCCTTTGTCTGCAATGTCCGCGGCGAGGTCTCGCCCCTCGAGCAACTCGAGCACCATGAAGAGCCCGCCGTCCTCGGACTCTCCGAGTTCGAGGACGTCGACGATGTTCCGGTGGCCTATCGCGTCGGCGGCCAAGGCCTCGCGGCGAAACCGCGCCGCGATCTTCTCGTCGGAGACGAGATGCGGGTGCAGGCGTTTGATGGCGACCCGCCCTCCCCCGTCGAGGCGCTCGGCCGCGTGCACGGTCCCCATGCCGCCTTCGCCGACGACCTCACCGAGGCGATAGCGACCGCCCAGGACGACACCCAAACCGACGCCTGAACGGAGCCCCGAACCGTCTGTGGGCTCGTCAGCCAATGCACGTCTCCCCGTGCGCCGGCGCCCGGTCGGCACACGGTGGCCCACCTCGAACCCGCCGTGGCGAGTCGATTGTGGCGCCTTTCACCTGAAGTCCGTGTGGCACGGGCTTCGCAGCATAGCGAAACTCGTGTCTCTGCGCTCCGTCTCGTTGCTACCCCTCGCCTGCCTCGCGGGCCTGCTCTCCTTCGGCGCCGCATGCTCACCGTCCCTCTCGACCCTCCAGCCCGCTCGGACCACCCCGGCGGGACACCTACAGATCACGACATCTGCCGAGTACGTGCATACCGAGGGCCAGATCCGTGAGGCCATCGGCATCGTCGAGAACGCCGACTTCGGCGGGCGCATGACGGCGGCAGAGGTCACCGAGATCATCGACGCAGCGACCGTCGCCCTCGTCCAGCCACCGAGCGTCGGTGGGCAGCTTTCCGCCGCCTACGGCCTGACCCAGCGTTTCGAACTGGGCGCCAAGGTCTCCGGGAGCGCCATCCGCGGTCACCTGCGCTTTCAGTGGCTGCGCATCTCGCCGGGCATCTACGGCTCCCTCGGCTTCGGTGTGTCCGGGTACCTCTTCGGCTTTCCGCTGCACACAGTGAGCGAGGACGCGGTGAAGGTGGACGGCTTCAGCCGCTGGGACTTCGACGTGCCCCTGCACCTCGGGTATTCGAACCGCTATTTCCACATCTGGGGCGGGCCGAAGCTCATCTTCACGACCTTCAACGCAGGCGTGACGCTCTGCACCGACACTCGCTCCGCGACCTGCGGCAGCACTGCCGCGGTCTCCATCGGTGGCACGGCGGCCTACGTCACGGGGCAGTTAGGCCTCGCCGTCGGCTACAAGCGGTTCTGGGTCGCCGCCGAGCTCACCGTCGGCCGGGTCGGAACCAGCGGCAACGTCGATGTCGTCCAGGGAGCCCGCTCCGAATCGGGCGTCTTCGCCCACGAGGGACTCGTGGTGAGCCCATCGGTGGGCGTGATCGCCTGGTTCTAGGCCGTCGACGCCGCCGGTGATGGCGGTCGTTGCGCAAGCGAGAAGCGCCAGGAGCGGAAGACTCACCGACGCCCAAGCCGAAGTCCGAACCAGAATCCAATCCTGATAGGAAGCATGAAACCAATTGGGGCCGTGGAAGTTTACGGATCAGCAATTTCTGCGACATACCGCCCTCCGCGGCGACGCGATCAGGACACCCAGGCTGTGAATCGGGGCGCTCGAGGGTGCACGCTGGATCCGGGGGTGGGATGTTTGGACCGATGGTGCCGCGGGTTGGATTGGCCGCCGGCGTCCTGGCGTTCGTCTGGATCGGCTGCGATGAGGTGAGCCCCCCTCCCACTCACGGTGTCTCGCGCAATTTGCTCCGCAAGGCCTCCAACTCGAGCCGAACCGATTGGTGGGTGTGCTCGTCGTCAGGATGGGCTTCCTCGCCCGGCTGCTGAAAGTGGGGGCGCTCCTGCATCACTCGTCCCCATTCGGCGTCCACCTGGCGGACGAACTCGTAGAGTTGCGCGTCATTGCCCAGTACTTGGCCGAGCAGGACGTCGAGGGCGACCCGCGGGTCTTCGAGATGTGCGCCCACGATAGTCTCGCTGGTTCGCACATGGCGCTTGAGCATCGCGCAAAGGACGCCGCTCGAATCCCTCACGTGACGGTCGATGAAGTTCTCCAGCTCCGCCATTGCCTGCGTGAGCTTGGGTACCATCGACTCTCCTTTGAAGTACCCGGCGCCTTCGTTCCCGATGGCGTTTGCCACGGTGAACTTGCGCCCCATGCGGGCTTCCCGCTCGATGGCACGATCCCTTTTCTTAGACGCATCATCGGACATGACAGTTCCTCGACGCTTGTAGAACGTCTCCATGGGGCTCTTGGTTGGGGTTGAGCATATCGCCACCGTACTCGATGAAGAGGAACGCCGCGATCACGCACAGAAAACGGCCGAGTACATTGGGCCGTTCCCCCAAGGAGATCGGAGATCGCGACCGGGTCGGCACAAGCGAGCACCCAACGCGCGTCATGCCACGCCCCGCGCCGGAGAAATGAGGGTGGCGACCGATCGGCGGATCGGCGGCCACCTCCGCCATTTCGTCGCCGCAAGTCCTCGGAATCACGTCGCCGCCCCTCGGGCATGAGGCTTGCGAACTTGCGCCCGCCATGGGGCGGCGACGCAATCAGGTGATCCGAGGCAAGACGCGGGCGACGGACCGTCGCGCGACGCAATCAGTAAACCCAGGCTGTGAAGCGGGGCATTCTCATGGGCATTTGAACGGGCTTTGGGGGGGGGTCGCGATCAATTCCTATTCGTCGCCAACCGTGTCTCCACCACTCCATAAACCTGTTTCGAGAGCCGAAATCATTTGCGTTCGATGAGCGTTATCCGCGGCATACACCCACGCTTTCACGTCCCCATTAGTGCTCCGCACGTCGGCCCGACGTCCTCCCGTTCTTCGTATCCACCAGGTCGCATCCTCTCCAAGTAAGCGTCTGTTTCGTTGCAAACGCCACCCGCTTCCCATGCCAACAGGCACGGGGGAACGCCCAATCTGAAAACGAATCATCGGGCGGTGGTTGTCACCAACCATAAAGGGGACCACTTGCATCAGCTTCGCCGACTGTTGATCATCTTGGAATAGCACCCAGCGGCCTGGAAGCTCGATCGAAGCCGATCTCGTTCCGAAGGGTATGATGACGTCATCCGTGAAAACCGTCGGACTGGTTTCTCCAGGCAAGAGACTTTGAGCGAGCTCTCGGGCCAAGGATGTACAGCCCTCTCGATCCTGATCCACGAGTGCACGTTCGAACCGAAATTGAATCGTTTGCACAAATCCATCGGACGATACAACCACGATATCGAGAACCGGTGAGAGCAGCTGGTTGTGGTCGTGCGTTTGCGGAACCAGGTACACGATCTGCATGCCGATCGGTGGATCGCTGACCCGCTCCGACGTAGCAGACGGCCATCGGAACTGTTTGTATTGCCGTGCCGCGTCCGCAACATCTGGGGAATGCTGCGCCCATTCCCGAGCGATCAGCCATATCGATTGTTGGTAGGCTAGAGCGGAGATGTCAGGGCCTGGTTCCTGCTCAGGCGGCGGCCCCATACCGGCCAGCGCTCGAATAGTCATTCGTCCGCCCAACAGCGGAATCGTATCGCCAAGCCCGAGCTCTCCCAAGCGGCCACAGCGGGCCGGACGCATCGGTGGATCTACGTTCTCGACTAGCGCTTCAGTCTGGTCGGCGCCTTCAGTCTGGCCCTGGTCAGCGCCTGCACTCGGGTCCCGGTCTGCGCCAACATTGCTCACGACGCCACGAATCGGGTTCGCTTCTCGCGGAGAAGGATTGCCAGCCGTGCCACAGCCACTCGTTGCGAGCAGCACGCAGAGGGTGTTGACGGCAAGAGCCATGTGGTTGTGGATGGGAAGCAGGATTGGGAAACTGCGCATGTTGAGATATTAGGGGAGCTCGGACCGCAGCGAGAGGTCCAAGTGATCAGTGAGTAGGCGGGTAGGACATGCCAACGGGCACTTCTGCTCTTACGACGGTCATGACGCTGTGGTTGAACCCTTGCCACTTCCCAGACACCTCCCCCAAGCGCTTCCGCTGAAGGGCAGAGTGGGTAGTCGGAGCCTCATGCACGCTTCAAGCAGCGCAAGCGGATGCAAGGGTGCACGGCGAAGTCAAGGCCGTCGCCACCGAGGCGAACGAACTTCAGGCGCTCCTTGGCGCCGTGCCGCGTGCGGTAGAGTAGGCCGCTGGCGCGGTGGCTTTAGGCTCCCGGTGGCCCTGCCGTCTCTTTCGAGCGCGGCGCCTCAGTCCGGTTTGCCATGGCTCCGTTTCCAGCGGCCTCTCATCGAACCGGAC
>QMMC01000532.1 GCA_003647065.1 Deltaproteobacteria bacterium
TGCCGACGCCATCGACGACGCCGACCGCATCCTCAGCGACTCCCGGGACCGCGCCTGGGACGACTACGCCGACTACTACGTCGCCTGGGCCCAGAGCAACGACCGCACCTTGGCTCGGAAGACCATCATCGAGCCCTACCTCAACCGCTACGAGGGCATGAGCGCCGCGACCGACATGGACGCCTTCAACGTGTGGTGCGCCGCCCAGCGCGCCGACGGCGACGACGACTTCGAGGAGTTCGACGAGATCGACGCCGCCGGCTGGGATGCGATGGGCAACTCGCTCCGCCTCGAGATGTACAAGCTGCACAAGCGCATCGTCGAAGCCTCGGGCACCATGGCCCAGGCCCTGTGGTTCGACGAGGCGCGCGAATACTACGTGCCTGACTCGAGCCGCCACACGGGCAACTTCCTCATCGACACCACCGACATGACCGACATGGTCAGCCACGAGGAGTGGCTCACCCTCACCCCCGACCAGATCACCATCGACCAAGACCTCCCCGCCGAGGTGATCTTCCACTCGGTCCTGGTCAACGAGGTTCAGATCGAGCTCGGGTCCGAAGAAGCCTACCTCGAGCGCATCGCCGAGCTCCGGGAGCTCGTCGACGCCGGCACCGCCACGGCCGATGACGAGGCCGCCATCGAGGGCGCACGCTTCATCTTCAACGAGTACCAGGGCGCCCTGGTCCAGGTCGCGGAGCTCAAGAGGAGCCGCGTCCGGCGCTACCTCCGCCGCGGCGGGGCGGACGACGTCGAATGGGCCCCCGCCGAGTACTCCAAGGGCCAAACAGCGCTGCGCATCCTCGCGGACGTGCCGTGACGAGAAGGCCCCGGATCGCCGGGCCCGAGGCGGCAGCGCGACGCAGTCGCGCAGAGCCGAACGGCCCAAGATACGGGGCCGGTAGTGCCCTAAGAGTGACGAGAAGGCCCCGGGGCGCCACGCGCTCCTTGGCCGTCGCGTTCGCCGTGGCTCTCACGGCGTGCGCAGGCGTCGGCGACGCCGACGTCGCCGCGGGCTCCTACGACCCCTTCGAGGCGCTGGACGGCAAAGCCGACGGGGCCGGGGGCTTCTTCGACCGGGACCGAGTCTGGGGCATCACCCTCACCTCGACCGGCTCCGACGTGACCGTGTCCGTCGTCGGCGCGAACGCCGGGGCAACCTATTCTGGCTCCAGCCTCCGAGACTGGGCGGGACCCGCGCGCCGGGTGCGCCTGCCTCGAGGGAGCAGCCTCGCGGGTATGCGAAGCTTCCTCCTCCGGCCGGTCGCAACAAATGAAGACGCCGCGAAGCTCCTCGACCGGGAGCTCCTCTATGCGGCGGTGGGTCTAGCCGCCCCGCGCATGGTCCGGGCCACGGTCACGCTCGATGGCGACGACCTCGGGGACCACTTGCTCATCGAACACGTCGGGGACCGCTTCCTCGACGAGCACTTCGACACGAGCGAGGGGGACGTCCTCCGCGAGCGGGATTCCGACCGGGCCCAGACCCTCGCCGACCGGCTCTCGGCCGAGGCGCCGACGCCCTGGCACCTCGCCTCGGTCCTCGACGTCGAGGCGACCATGGCTGCCCTCGCCGTCCGGTCCATCACGGAAGCGACCGACGACACCGACGCGCTCGCATTCTACGACCCTTGCGACGGGTCCCCCCGCCCCTGCCTCGTGCCCATCCCCGAGGTCGGCGCGGACGTGGTCGACGCGGCCGACCTCGCTGCGGCTCTGCTCCGCCAGACGGACGCTCGGCGCGCGTGGACCCGTGCCCTGACCGAACTCGCAGATTGCTTCGAAGAAGACGAATGCGGCGCCGACACCGAGATGGCCGCCCGCGTCTGGGCGCTCTTGGCGCGGGAATCGGAAGCCGACGCCCCGACCGGCGAGACCGACTACGCGCCCTTCACCCACCTCGACGAAAGCACCTTCGCCGTTGCGTTCCGGAACGTCGGATCTCTCCACGCGACGACGGTCACGCTCCGGCGCTCAGGCGACGCCGCAGGCGAACCCGCCGACGCCCTCGAAACCCCACTGCGCTACGACCCGAGCCAGGACCTCTGGACCGCCGTAATCGAAGCACGCGGTGCCTTCACCTACGACTTCGTAGTGAAGGGCCCCGACGGGGAGACCGCGGTGGTTGTTGACCCCGCGACCGCGACGAGTGGCATTCGCTCGCGCCAGGAGCCCGACGCCGTCGACGTGCTCACCGAGGTGTCCCGCGTTCGCCTCGACGTCCGGGAACCGTCGGGGCTCGCCATGTTCGGCTCGCGGCTCTTCGTCATCGGCGACGAGAGTGACGACGTCTTCGAAATCGACCCGGCCACCGGCGAGATTCTCGACCGGATCGACGTCGACGTGCGCGGCCTCGAAGGCCTCGCCATCGACCCGGTCCTCGGCGAATTCTACGTGGCCGACGAGGACCGCGGCCTCGTCCTCCGCTTCTCCCCCGAGGGAGAAGAGCTCAGCGAACTCTACTTCGACTGGGCGGATGACGCGGGCGGCCTCGAAGGGCTGACCATGCGCGCCCGCGATGGGCACCTCTTCTTCGCCAAGGAGCGCTCGCCGACGCGCATCGCCGAGGTCACGCCCCAGGAAGAGCTCCTCCGGAGGCCCCGCATCTCCTGGGCCCCGGACATCTCCGCCCTCGCCCACTCCCGAGATGACGGCCGCCTCTACGCCCTGAGCGACGAGGACCAGCGCCTCTACCGCCTCGACGACGACTTCGAGGTCACGGCGTACTGGGACCTCGACCTCGACAAGCCCGAAGGCCTAGTCGTCCACGAAGGCCGCGTCTACATCGTCAGCGACTCCACGGCCGAGCTGGTGACCTACGAGTTGAACCGCGGGCGCTGGTAGGCCAAGGGGCGGCGGCATTGCGCCATCCGCTCCAATCCACGACCATCCGAGCATGCTTCGTCACTGCTTCGCGTTGACCCTCAGCCTCTTGCTCGTTGCTGGGTGCGACGATTCGCTCTTCGTTTTCGTGGATGTCGTATCTGACCATGTCGTCGGAGAAGACTTCGACGCAGTGGAAACGACCCTCGTAGCGAGCGAATCGGGAGCCTCCCTCGGCACGATCACCAGATCCGTGGACGCGACCGCGTCTTTCGAGTTCGGCGCTCGAGTGGCCGAGTTCAGTGGCATTTCGTCGGGCGCCTACGCCGTAGAGGTGCGCTTGATGCGAGAAGGGGCCGAGGTCGCCAGGCGCCGCGTCACCTTTGCCGCCTCGTCGTCCTATGCCGTCACGGTGCCGTTCAGGACATCCGTCGAGCCGTGCGTCGTACGCCCGGAAATGTGCAATGGCGTGGATGATGATTGCGACGAGCTCATCGACGAGGACGACCCCGGGGCGATGTGCCCCCTCGCCGGTGCCGCCGCCGTGGCATGCGAGAGCGGCGCGTGCCAGGTCGTGGGCTGTGCAGACGACCTCCTCGACTGCGACGAGGACCCCGCTACCGGCTGTGAAGTCGACGCCCGAACAGACGATGCCCACTGCGGCGGGTGCGCCATGACCTGCGCCGAGTCTATGGTCTGCGAGCAACAAGTCTGTCGAGGACTAGGGGCCTACGTCGAAGACACGGAGGACCTTCCCGGCTACTCAACCGAGTACTCCCCGCCCTTGACCGAGACGATTCCATTCCACGAAGGTGGCTTTCTCCTGTCCGTCCACAGTCAGTACGGCTCAGAAGTCCGGCTGACGGCGGTCGACGCGTCCCTAAGGGTGCTGTGGACGAGGACCATCTCGGGCGTGAGCTCGGGTGTACCGGTCGAGGCCAGGGGCATTCACATCGACGGAGCGGACACGACCCAAGTCCTCGTCCATCTCGGCGAGGGTCGAGAGGGCGATGTCTTCGTCGAGGACGGACCCACCCTTGCGGTTGGGACGGACGAGGCGCGGGATATCTTAGTAACCTACGGGCCCCTCGGCGATTTCGTTCGTCAGGAGGAACTTCCCTTCAGTCCGGTCGTAATCACGGCTCGTGCGGTTCCCCCCGAATCGCAGTTCATCGGTGTTGACGCCGACGGCAACCGAGCTTTCTACGTCATGGCTGAATCAGATATCGATCTCGGAGACGGACCCGTGACTGTGGGCCGCAAATCGGCGTTCTTGGCGAGCTTCGACAGTGATTTCGCGCTTCGCTGGGTCCGACACATCGACATATCCGGGAGTACCTATGGCTTCTTGCGGGCGGGCGAGGTCAACAGCTCCGGGGCCATCCTCCTGCGAACTACATCTCTATGGCCCGGCACCATCGACTTCGGTGCGGGCCCCATCATCGTGACTTCAAACATGTCGGCCGCGATGCTCTTCGATGCCGACGGATCGCTAGCGTGGGTGACGCGCTACCGAGGAAACCTCCTGGCGGCCAAGTTGACCGAGGCGGGGGCGGCGGTCGTGATGGTGTCCGGGCCACCCCAGATGGTGGCTACCTACTGGTACATAGAACGGCTCACGCCACTGGGCGAGGTGGAGGGTGCCTTCGATCTCCCGCCATTGCGGTTTCCCGGGTCGGGCCCCGCGACAAGTGCAGGTAGGATGTCCATCGGGCCGCGTGGCGACATCTACATTGCCGGGAAACTCGGCACCCCGGTTGACTTCGGCGGGGGGCGCCGCGCCCCGCTCTTCGACGCCGTGTACCTGGCGTCCTACGGCCCGGACGGCGCATACCGCTTCGACCACTACTGGTCCGAGGGTGCTTCGAGTGGCTACGCGACGCTGTCAGTCACCCAAGACCAAATCTTGGTCGGCGGCATCTTTACGGGAAGCATCGACTTCGGGGGAGGATCCCGGATGGGCTCCGACTCCCCGTTCTTGGTCTTGCTGCGAGACTGACACCGCCGGGGCGCGGCTGAAGACGTCAAGTAGCGCAAGACCATCTGCCACTCTCCCTCAGGGGGAGCATACCAGCGGGCAATATTTGGGGGTGGCGGTAAGGAATCGCGGCACCATATTCGGCGTCCCTCAACCTTCCAGTAACAGGAAGCTTCGCCGGCCCCCGAGACAACCATGACGGCCACGACCTCCACCTCGGATGCCCCAGCGGAAGCAGCCGCACCGGCCCTGCGCCTCGACATCACGGGGATGACCTGCGCGACCTGCGCGGCGCGCATCGAGAAGGTCCTACGTAAGCAGGGAGACGTCCTCTCGGCTCAGGTCAACCTCGCGACCGAGGTAGCCACGGTGGCCGTCGGGCCGGGGGATCTCGAAGGAGAGGCGCGCTCGGTCATCGCCGCCATCGAACGCGCGGGCTTCGGCGCGCGCATCGCGGGCGCCAAGGACGAAGCCGCCGAAGTGCTCGAGGAGGCGCAGCAACGCCGCGAGACCCGGCAGCTCTTCCTCGCCATCGCCCTGACCCTGCCGCTCGTCGCACCCATGGCCCTCGCCCCCTTCGGAGTGAGCTGGATGCTCCCCGGGTGGGCGCAGCTGGCCCTCGCGACTCCGGTGCAGTTCTACGTGGGCCTCCGCTACTACCGGGGGGGCTGGGCCGCCCTCCGCGCTCGCGCCGGCAACATGGACCTCCTCGTGGCCATCGGCACCAGCGCCGCGTTCGGCCTCAGCCTCTGGGCCATGAGCCAGGGAAGCGACCACCTCTACTTCGAGGCCTCGGCGGCGGTGATCACCCTGGTGCTCTTCGGTAAGCACATGGAGGCTCGGGCCAAGCGCAGCACGACGGCGGCGATTCGGGCGTTGATGGCGCTACGCCCCGACACGGCTCACGTTCTTCGCGACGGACCAGAGGGAA
>QMMC01000533.1 GCA_003647065.1 Deltaproteobacteria bacterium
CGCTTGTCCGGATGGCGCTTCTTGTTGATGAGCTGAATGACTCCGATGACCTCGTCCTCGGCCGAGATCATCGGCAGCGCGATCATCGACCGGGTGTGGTAGCCGACCTTCTCGTCGAAGCTCCCGTCGAACCCATAGGGGGAGTCGGCGGGGATGGCGTAGACGTTCGGGAGATTGATCGGCGACCGGGTGACGACCGCGGCCCCAGCGATGGAGCGGGTCGAGACGGGCATCGTGAACTCGCTCGATTCGAAGGCGCAGGACTCATTCTGCGACATCTTGAAACGCAGCCGATGCCCGTCCGGGTCCGATTCGTCACCCTCGATCACATAGATGCTGCCGGCGTCGGCACCGGTGATGAAGCGGCTCTTCTCGAGGATGAGGTTCAAGAGGCGCGACGTATCGCGCTCCTGACTGAGGGCCCGGGCGATCTCGACCAACTCACCGAGCTCGTAGCGGTAGCGGTCGAGGGTCCGCCGCCGCCGCTCGTCGGTGAGGCGCATCTCGATCCGCTCGAGCATTCCCTTGAAGGTGAGAAAGAGCGCGTCGTCGCCGAAGGTGCCATCGACCAGGGCCACTACGCACTTGTCCGGGTACGAAGCGAGGAAGTCCGTCGGCGGCACTCCGACGAGGATCAATCCGATGCGAGCTTCACGGATGCGTTCTTCATAGGGAACCAAGGCATCGAGGGCGAGGCTGATGGTGGGCACGACGACGAGGAGCGCGTCCCGCTTGGTGATCTCGACGACCTGCCCCACCACGACCACGTCGACTTCGTCTTGGTGGATGCGGGGGTCTGCCTTGATGCGCTTCGCGATGAAACCTGCGGGCGAGGTCTGCCCCGGCCCCCGCGTCGTCGACGTCTCGCTCACGAGTTCTCCCCCTCGGTGCCGTTGCCCCGCTCTGCCTCACGGCGGGCGTCCCGGCTATCGTACGCCCGGACGATCCGCTGAACGAGGGGATGGCGAACGACGTCGGTGTCGGTGAAATAGCAGACTCGAATACCTTCGATCTTGCCGAGCAGGTGGGATGCGTCCGCGAGGCCGCTCCGGCGCCCCTCGGGGAGATCTGTCTGGGTGGCGTCGCCCGTGATGACGGCCTTCGACGAAAACCCGAGGCGCGTCAGAAACATCTTCATCTGGTCGGATGTGGTGTTTTGGGCCTCGTCGAGGATGACGAAGCTGTCGTTGAGGGTACGACCGCGCATGAAGGCGAGGGGGGCGACCTCGATGGTACCTTGGGCCAAGAGCGCCTCGGCCCGGTCCATGTCCATCATGTCGTGCAGGGCGTCGTAGAGCGGCCGGAGATACGGGTTCACCTTTTCGGCGAGGTCCCCCGGAAGAAAGCCGAGCTTCTCTCCGGCCTCGACCGCGGGGCGAGTGAGGATGATGCGCTTGACCAGCTTCGTCTGGAGGGCATGGACGGCCATCGCCATCGCCAGGTAGGTCTTGCCGGTGCCCGCGGGCCCGATGCCAAAGACGATGTCGTGGTCGCGAATCGACTGAATGTAGATCTGCTGAGCGATGCTCTTCGGCGTGATCGCTTTCTTCTGCGAAGAGACGAGGACTACGTCGTCGAAGAGCTCACGGAGACGAACGTCGGGGTGGTTCACGAGGGTCGTAGCGGCCCGGGCCATCTCGACGCCGGAAAGCTTCTTCCCCCGCCCGAGGACGTCGACCAACTCGAGGAGGACCCGCTCTCCGAGGGCGACGGAGGGACCGTCGCCCTGGATGTGGATCGTGTCGCCCCGGAGCCCGAAGTTCACGCCGATGACCTCTTCGACCGCCCGCAGGTTTGCCCCGCCGGGGCCGGAGAGTCGGCGGAGGATCTCGGCGTCGGTCACCTCGACCCGGGCACTCGCACCATCACCGATGGCTGCATCGACGCCCTCATCGACTTCCTGGTCGGATTCGGGCGCTCGCGCCGCAGGCTCGCTCGTACTCCCCACTCGGCGAAACGCTAACGTGGATCCGAGACCCCGTCCACGGTCCGATCATTTACGGTTCGGTGGGGGTACAATCCGGACCATGGTCGACGACGCCGCGCGGGGACCCCTCCGCACCATCCGGGGATTGCTCGAAGAGCAGGGCCTCTCCGGAGAATTTCCCGAACAGGTAGACCGTGAGGTCGAGGCCTGGTTGAAATCTCCCGGCCTCGACGATCCGGACCTCGAGGACCTCACCCACCTGCCCTTCGTCACCATCGACAACGCTTCGTCGCGAGATCTCGACCAGGCGGCCTGGGTCGAGAGCGACGGCGACGCCTTCGAGGTCTGGTACGCCCTCGCCGACGCGGCGTACTACGTGCGGCCTGGCTCGGCTCTCTTCGCCGAGGCCCTCGCCCGGGGGGCGAGCTACTACCTGCCGACGACGATGGTACCGATGCTCCCGACTGCGCTCTCGGAGGGGCTGGTCTCGCTCAACCCCGACGTCGATCGCCGAGCGACCGTCTTCCGCACCCGGGTCGGGGCCGATGGCCAGGTGCTCGGGACGACGATCCTCCGCGCCCGAATTCGCAGTCGCCACAAGCTCTCCTTCGAACGCGTGCAGACGCTTTACGACGACGGGGACACCACGGGCCTCGCCGATGGAGTCGCCGACTCGCTGCGCGCACTGCGCGAAGTCGGCCTGATCCGCATGCGAGAAGCGACCGAGCGCAACGTCGTGCGCTATCGACGGTCGGAGCTCTCGGTCGGAGTCGAGGGCATGCGCTTCGTGGTCGACGATGCGGTGCGGCACCCGGTCGAGCGCTACAACGAACAGCTCTCTCTGCTCTGCAATGTCGAGGGCGCGAAGTTCCTCAGAAAGAACCTCGACGACGCCCGAGTGCAACCCATCTTTCGTGTGCACCCTCCCCCCGAAGAGGACCGGATAGCCGAGCTGACAGGCTTCCTGAAGAACCTGCGAAAGAAGCAAGACCTCGACGCCGAGACCTGGGACCCGAAGCGCGCCCGGTCGACCGCCGAGTGGCTCGACGGGCTGCCGACCGGGGGACGCATGGGGCGCATCGCGGTAGCGGTCCATCGGCAAGCGGTAATGGTGAACGGGCGGTCCACCTACCGCGGCGAGCCGGGCATACACTTCGGCGTCGGCGCGGAGGTCTACGCCCGGTTCAGCGCACCGATGCGGGAGATCGTCGGCATCTATCTGCACAAGGAGATCTGGGAACGCCTGAACGACGCGCCTGCGGGCAGCGACGAGGAAAACCTGGCCCTGATGGAGGAGGTCGTCCGGTCCGCCAACCGCTCTCGGGATCTCCAGCGCACCCTCAACAACCGCACGAACGAGGTCGTCCTCGACCACCTCTTCCGGGACGCCGAGGAGAACGGCTGGGAGCGCCTCGGCACGGTGGTCGGCATGGCTCGTAAGAAAGTCTACGTGCTCATCGACGACCCCCACCTCGATGTGAAGGCCTACGTCCCCCACCTCAGTGAGGCGGCCGGAGAGGCGCTGCACATCGGAGACGATCAGGTCACGCTCCGCGGCGAGGACGATCGCATTCATGTCCGGGTCGGTGATGCCGTGAAGGTGCGCGTCGTCGGCCGCGACCGAAAGCGCCGCCGCTGGAAGTTTGGCTTCGCGGAAACAGACGCCGGCTAAAGAGTGTCGGGTGGATCGCGCTCCAGGCGATGCTCTTTAGGAGGAAAACGGGGACCAGTGCATGTGCACCGGGTCGTCGCTCGCCAGGCGGATGCGCGACCCACTTCGTGAAAGCGCCGCGCTGCGAATGCGCCGCCCATCGAGGAACGTGCCACCGGTCGACGCGAGGTCGAAGATGCGATCCTCGGGCCCGTCACGGAGAATCAACGCGTGGGTCCGGGAGATGGTCGCGGTGGTGATGCCCCGCGAACCCCGTCCGACGCAGCGTTCGTAGCGGCCGACGAGCACGCCCCGGTCGAGCATCGGCTGGGTGATGGGCAGGGTGTCGTCTCCGCGGCGGCTCGAGAGCTGTAGGCGGGCGACGAGGGAGACCGACGACGAGGCACCGATCCAATCGACCCGTGGCAGGAGGGTGATGTGAGAGCGGCGATCGTCACGGTCTGCCTGGCGCGGAACGCGTTCGGCGCGATGCAGCACCGGGGCCGCGACGCGATAGGGTCCCCCGCCCCCGCGAGGAGGCTGCTTCGGTCGCCCGTGGGGGATGCCCGCGATCACCCACTCGCCAACGGCGACCGCAAAGGGGCCGGTCGCGATCAAAGAGCGAACGTCGTCTCCACCTTCGACGCGGAACCCAGCCTTCGTATCGAGGTCGAGCATGCGGAGAGCCGGAGTGCCGTCCTCGAGCTGCACGGCGCGGATGAGCAGGTGACGGAGCGACACCGACGGATCAGCATCGAGGCAGAGGTCAGCCTCGGTATGGCGTCCGACGACGAGGTGACCATCGTCGAGGGTAACGAGGGTCCGTCGGCGCTGGGTCCGGCCCCGAATGGCTACGACCGCAAAGGCCGGGAGGTCCGACGACGCGAGCTCCGGCCCTAGTTCGTCGACGAGCCTCTGGAGGGGTCGCCGCAATTGGGGCAGCGGCCTCTCCATCCGGAAGTTGGGCCGGAAGAAGGTCGGGTTGTTGCGGTTGGGCTGGGCGCTCGGAGGGGTGTTTGCCATAGAGAGTTCGAAACGGTGGAGCGGGACCGGGGCAGGTACCGGTTGGGTGGCCCGCTTCCCCTTCGTCTACGCAAGCCGAGGGAAAATTCTTCCCCCATCGAGATCCGCTTGGAATCTACGAGGGGTTGTCCTGACCGACACACTCACCCCTCACGGTTGAGCGATCCGAGCAGCGCATCGATCCAACCATCCGTGCCGGTCACGACATGTTGGAGGCGCGTCCGGTTGCTCTCTAGGCGGGCCGGATCGAGGTCCACGCCGTAGGCGTGGCGGAGGAAGTGACGAAAGCCGAGCAATGCATGCCAGTCGGAGGCCATTTCGGCCGGATAGATGGCGGGACGCACGCCGGGCAGGGGCAGCCCCGAGTCGGCGAGGAGGGCCGTATGCCACGCGCCACCGCTTCGTTCTTCGAGCCCCAGGGCCCGCTCGACGCGGAGCAGGATGGTTTCGAACGCCTGGTAGGCATGGGCTATCGACAATGCGACCAGGGCCGCTTGGGGCTCGCCGACCGCCGGGTCGACGGAGGCCGCCTTGCCGAGCTGCCTCTTGACCTCGGACCAGTCTCGACGGCACTCGGCGACGACCATCGCCATCCTCGCGTTGACCGGGCTCATAGCTCCTTCCCTTCTTCGAGCACTCGCCTTTCGAGGCCCTCTGGCAGGTCCTCGACGGCAACAGCGTGGACATCTCGCCGGCACCGGCGTCCGACGAGGCTCGCGACCGCGAACGGGTCAGGGCAGTCTTCGACGGCGAGGTCGATGTCGCTCTCTTGGGTGGGCTTTCCCCATGCGAACGAGCCGAAGAGCCATGTCCGTCCGGATAGGCCCAGGTCACGAGCCTCCGCGATGGCGGGCACGAGCAAAGCGAGCACCTGTCCCCGGCGGACCTCGCTCTCGGCTTGTTCGGTCTCGACGTCGCGAGTGAGCTTGGCGTGGACAGCCTGTCGAAACTTTCGAAGCAGGTCGGGGTCTGGAAGCTCCCGCGAGGACGACATTACCTCTCCATGATCCAAGGCCGGCGACGGCGCGTCAAGGCCAGCCGCGTTTTGTGGGCTCCGAGCTGGATGCCGGTGTTCGGTCTCCACGCGAACACGGAATGGCGAGGGTGGCCCTCA
>QMMC01000534.1 GCA_003647065.1 Deltaproteobacteria bacterium
CAGGGCCAAGGCCAAGGCCAGGGGCAAAATGGCCAAGGCGGCCAGGCCAACGGCACGGGCGGCGGGCCTACCCAGGGCTTCGGCACAGGCAGCGGCGGAACCCCCAACCAAGGGGCCGGGGGCGACCCGGTCGGCCAGGCGACCGCCGTGGACCCCGGTACGCGGCCCGGTCAAACAGCCCAGGCGGGGGCCGATACGCGCAACGACGGTCTGCTCCCGGGCATGGGGTTCGGACAGGGCTCGGGAAACTTCCGCGTGGGAGGCGTCGACCTCGGCGCCCCATCGGGCAACGGCAGCCTCGTCGAAGGCTCCGGGGAGCTCGCGCCGGGGGTGGGTCGCGAGGAGGACATCCCGGCGTCCCTGCGCGCTTTCGTCCGACGGTACTTGGAGAATTTGAGCAGGCGCCAACAAAGCAGTGACGGCGCCCCCCGAGGAGAGGACAATCGCTGATGGCAGATGGCAACTCGGTCCAACACTTGAATCCCTTCGACGAAGTCCGCGATCTCTGCCAACGGCTCACCGCCGAGGTGGGCCGGCGCGTGGTCGGGCAGCAGGAGGCCGTCGCAGGGTTGACCGCCGGGCTGCTAACCGGCGGCAACGTGCTGATGGAAGGCGTGCCGGGCATCGGCAAGACGCTGCTCGCCAAGTCCCTGTCGGACGCGGTGCATCTGCATTTCTCTCGCATCCAGTTCACGCCGGACCTGATGCCCGCCGACATCCTCGGCACCCACATGGTGCACATCGACGCGGACGGACGGCCGCAGATGAGCCTCCAGAAGGGCCCGCTCTTCGCGAACGTCATCCTCGCCGACGAGATCAACCGCGCCTCACCGCGGACCCAGGCCGCCCTCCTCGAGGCGATGCAGGAGCGTCAGGTCAGCCTCGGCACCGAGACCTACAAGCTCGACTCCCCGTACTTCGTCGTGGCGACCCAGAACCCCATCGACCAAGAGGGCACCTACCCGCTCCCCGAGGCCCAGCTCGATCGCTTCTTGATGAAGCTGCTGATCCGCTTCCCGACCGAAGAGGAGGTCCTCGAGATCGTCGCCCGGACGACTGGAACCGAAGATGCCGAAATCCGGCCCATCGCGAACGCCGACGAGATCGTCGCGGCTGGCAAGACCATCCGCCAGGTGCCCGTGGCGGACTTCATCGCCCGGTACGCCGTGAGCCTGGTATTCGCGTCACATCCGGAGACCCCGAAGGCGCCGGCGGCGGTGCGTCGCTACGTGAAGTGCGGCGCGAGCCCCCGCGCCGCCCAGTCGGTGATCCTCGTCGCCAAGTTCTTCGCGCTCCTCGACGGGCGCATGAACGTCGCCGTCGACGACATCCAGCGCGCGGCTTTCCCGTGCCTGCGCCATCGCATCCTCATCAATTTCGACGGCATCGCCGACGACGCGACGAGCGATTCCCTGATCGAGCAAATCCTCCACGAAATCCCGCGTCCCAAGGGCAAGTGACGCTCCTCGATCGCGCGACCCGCCGGCTCCTCGACCGGTTGCGGCTCCCGGTCCCCCCGAAGGCAACCGCGGGGCGTCAGGGGGGGCACCGATCACCGGTGCTCGCGAGCGGCCTCGAGTTCGCCGACCACCGGCACTACGTGCCCGGTGACGATTTCAGGCGCATCGACTGGAAGGCCTTCGCGCGCCTCGGCCAGCTGACCATTCGGCAGTTCGAAGAAGAACGCGACGCGCGGGTTTACGTCATGGTCGACCTCTCGTCTTCGATGCTCATGGGCGAACCGCCGAAGGTCGACGTCGCCCGGCGCCTCGCCGCAGCGTTTTCGTATCTCGGCATGAAGCAGTTCGACGCGGTCCACGTCATCCCCTTCAGCTCCGACGCCGCGCACCCGTCCTCGACGCTCCGGCACCGCGGTCAGTTCCCCTCCCTCGAGAACTTCCTCGGCGCGATGGAAGAAGGAGGCGAGACGAACTTCGTGCAGGCGACGCACACCTTCGCCAGGCGCTTCGCGACCCACGGCGTGGTCGTCGTCGTCACGGACTTGATGGCGCCCGAGGGATGGGAAGACGGGTTCAAGTTGCTCGGGGCCCTCGGCCACCAAGTGCACGTGGTGCGCGTCGGATGCAAAGGGGACGACCGGCCCAAGCTCCGCGGCGAGGTCGAGCTCGTCGACTCCGAAAACGGCGAGCGACTTCGACTCCGGGTCAGCCGCGAGCTCCTGAAGGCGTACGCCCAGGTCATCCGGGAACACGTCGACGCCTGTCGAAAGGCCGCGCTGCGCGTGGGTGGTCGTTTCGTCGAGGTGGACAGCAGCCTAGCGACGGACCGACTGGTGCGGGCCGCCCTCGGAGGAGCAAAGTGAGCCTCGCCGCCCTCCCCCTCTGGGCCATGGTCGCGGCCCTCTGTGGCACGGCCATCGTCGTCTTGCTGCTCTATCTCCTGCGCCGAACACCGCGCATCACCCCCGTATCGAATGTCGCCTTCTGGCTCGAGGCCATGCAGCGTGCGCGTCCCCGGGTGCTCTCGTCGACCAAGGTCCCTCTCATCTCGCTCCTGCTGACGCTCCTCGTCGCCTTGGTCCTCGCCGGGGAGATTGGCAGCCCGCGCTTCGGTCAAGGCGTCCGGGGCACGACGGTGGTGGTCGTCGCGGCGGGGGCGTCGATGAACGCCGTGAGCGGCGGGCGCCTGCGCATCGACCGGGCCCGCGATGAAGCCCGGACGTGGATCGAGCGCGCTTCGGGGACCGGCGAGGTGGCGGTGATCCGGGCAGGGATCCGCCCGACGGTCCTCAGCCCCCTCGGAGAAGACCCGCAGCCAGACGCCATCCTCGAAGGGCTCACGACCGACGATGGCCCCGCGGACATCGAGGCCGCGGTCGGCCTCGCCGATGCCATCATCGCCCACCGAAGCGGGCCGGGGCAGATCCTGGTCATCGGGGACCGCGCGGCCGAGGGCCAGACCCGAGCGCCCATGGCCCTGGTGCCCATCGGCGCCATCGCAGACTCCCTCGGTATCACCCGGCTCACGGCCCGCCGGGATCCCCTCGCCGTCGGCGAGTACTCCGTGCACGTCGAGGTCGCATCCTTCACGTCGCGCGAGGGACGGGCCCGGCTCTTGGTCCGGGACCGTGACGTGACCATCTTCGACCAACCCTTCCGCCTCACCGCGGGGGAGCGCCAGACCTTCGTCGCCGAGGGCTTCTCGAGCCAGGAAGGCGAAGTCACCGCGAGCCTCGAGGACATCGAAATCGCAGGCAGCGAAGACGCGCTGCAAACGGACGACGTCGCCTACGCGGTTGCGCCGGCCCTCGAGCGCACCCGGGTGCTGCTCATCGGCGACGACAGCCCGATGCTCGCGGCCGTGCTCTCGGCCCACTCCGGCGTAGAGCTGAGCCGGGCGGCTGCGCTGTCCGAGAGCACACCGGGAAACCACGACGTGCTGATCTTCGATGGCGTCGACGCGCCCGCTGACCTCCGGCACCCCGGCGTCCTCGCCTTTGGCGCCGCCGCCGCGGGCCTCACCCTCGGCGACCGAGTCGATGCACCGCGCATCACCGCCACGCTCTCGGGCCACGAGGCCCTCGGCGGCGTTCGTCTGAGCTCGGTGCGGGTCGAAGGGGCCCGGGCCCTCGCCGTCGAGCCCTCGGACCAGGTCCTCGCCCGCGCCGGCGAAGTGGCCCTCATGGCCGCCCGGGAGCGCGGTGGTCGTCGAGCCCTGGTTTTCGGTTTCCGCCTCGACGAGACCGACCTCGGCGAACGGGTCGCGTTCCCCCTCCTGATTCACCACGCGCTCCGGTGGCTCGCGGCCTACAAGACCGACACGGTTCTGCCGGATGCTCCCGGTTCCATCGTCCGGGTACCGGCGGATACGCCGGTCCTCGACCCGGCAGGCGAAGCCGCTGAGGCCCACGCTGGACTGCTCTTCGACACCGAGGGGGCCGGCATCTACCACGTCGGCGAGCGAGCCATCGCCGTGAGCGGCGCCGAGACCGCAGCGGCGATCCCGGCTCCCCTCCTGGTACCGGGCTCGACGAGTCTCAGTCGACTGCCTCCTCTCACGACGCTCCTCGCGATGTTCCTCCTCCTCGTCTTCGTGCTCGAGTGGTGGCTCCTGAACCGGGGGACCTTAGGGTGAACGTCGAACTCGGTTTCACCCTGGCGCTCTACGGGCTGCTGCTGATCCCCCTGCTTTTGCTCCTCGGGCGCAAGAGCCAGTTCCTGCTCTCGCCGAAGCGCCGGGTCGTCGTGGTGACCTTACGGGTGCTGGTCGTGGTCCTCGTGGTCCTCGCCGTCGCCGATGTACGGGTGGGCCTGCCCACCGACGATTTGGCGGTCACCACCGTCATCGACTCGTCGGCGAGCATCGCCGACGCCGAACGAGGGACCCTCGAGGTACGTCTGGGCGCCGTCGCCGACGGCAACCCGGACGTCGAGTTCGACACCGTGGTCGCGACTGCGGGGCCCAACACGGGACAGGCCGGCCTCGGGGCGCTCGCCGCCACAGGCGAGTTGGCGACCGGCATCACCACCGCCGCGGCGACCCTGCCCGGGGACCGGGTCCGCCGGATGATCCTCGCGACCGACGGGCGAGACGTCGGCGATGACGTCCTCGGCGCCGTCCGCGACGCAGCGAGCAGCGGGGTCCGGGTGGATGTCCTGCCCCTGGGCACGACGCCCCCCATCGACGCCCTGGCGCTCTCGGCCCTCGACGCCCCCCGCTTGGTGCGCGCCGGGGAGACCCTCGAAGTCGAGGTCGAGGTGAGCGCGGGCAGGGCAGCTGACGTCGAGTTCACGGCCGAGATCGATGGCATCGAGGTCGCCACCGCCACCGCCTCGGTCGACGCCGGGGACGGACGCGCCTCCATCTCGGTCCCGTTCCCGGGCGACGAGGGCATCCACCGCCTCGAGGTCAGTGCCCGAGCGCCGGGAGACATCGTCTCCACCAACGACCGCGTCTCGACCCTGGTTCGCGTCTTGGCCAAGCCCCGGGTCCTTCACCTGCACGACGAAGACTCGGTCCCGCCCCTCGGCCAGGCCCTCGAAGTCGCCGAGCTCGATGTGACGTCTCTCCCCGTCGGGGACGCCCCGGCAACGCTCGTCGAGCTCGACCGGTATGGCCTGATCGTCCTCGACGAGGTCGACCCGGAGCGGCTTTCAGAGCCGCAGCAGGTGGCGATACGACGTTTCGTCGAAGACCTCGGCGGCGGCTTGATCACCATCGCCGGCGGCCACCCGGTCAAACGCTCACCGGAGATCATCCGCCAGCTCGAACCGATCCGCCCGGCCCCGGCGATCCCCGAGCCGCGCCCCCTCGAGCTGATCTTGGTCATCGACCGAAGCGGCTCGATGGAAGGCGCACGCATCAGCATGGCCCGTCGCGCCGGCGTCGCGGCCATCGCAGCCCTACGGGTGGATGCCCTCGTCGGGGTCGTCGCCTTCTCCGGAGGGGCCGACCGGGTGATGGCGCCGGTAGCCGTCGCCGAGGACGAAAACCGGGCATTCGCCAGCGACTTCGTCGCCCGGATCAACGCCGGCGGAGGTACGAACATCGCGGCCGCCCTGAGCTCGGCCCGGGCCATCGGGAGTGGCGACCCGCGATATATCCACCACGTCATCCTCCTGAGCGACGGAGCGTCCGATCCGGCGCCCGCCCTCGCCCAGGCCCAAGCCCTCGCGAGTGGCGGCGTGAGCATCTCCGCCATCACCATCGGGCCGAGGAACCCGCTCATGGCAGAGATTGCGCGTATCGGGCG
>QMMC01000535.1 GCA_003647065.1 Deltaproteobacteria bacterium
GGGACCTCTATGGGATTCTCTGCGTCCGAGACGAACGCCTGCGCGATGCGTTCTCCCCGGAAGAAGTGCAGCTCCTCGCCGGCCTTGCGGCCCAGGCTGCAGTGGCCGTGGAGAACTCGAGGCTCTACCGCCGCCTGAAGGAGCGCGACCGCCTCGTCGCCCTCGGCGAAATGGCAGCGGGTCTCGCCCACGAGATTCGCAACCCCTTGGGAGCGATCAAAGCGAGCGCCCAGTACCTGCACGACGACGAGGAAGACCCAACAGCCGAGCCCTCCCCCGAAAGGGAGTTCCTCGACATCATCGTCGAAGAGGTCGACCGCCTGAACTGGGTGGTCGGCTCCTTCCTCGACTACGCCCGACCGTCCAAGGGCGACCCGGTGCCAACCGACGTCAACGCCACGGTCCTACGCACGATGCAGCTCTTGAACGCCGAGTGTCAGGCGGCCTCGGTCACGTGGAAAAGCGAGCTCGCGGAGCATGTGCCCAAGGTGCGCATCGACGTCGAGCAACTGCATCAGGTCTTGATCAACCTCGTCCGCAACGCCGTGCAAGCGATGGAGACGGGCGGCGAGGTCACCCTTCGCACGCGCACCCGGGACGACAGCGGCCTCGGAAGCGCCGACCACTTCGTCGAGATCCGCGTCTCCGACACCGGGCCGGGCATTCCCCAGCGCGTGCTGCAAAACCTCTTCGTACCGTTCGTCACCACGAAAGACCGCGGCACCGGTCTGGGCCTCGCCATCTCACAGAGGATCGCGAACGCCGCCTCCGGGGAGATCACCGTGAGCTCCCGCGCCGGGACCGGAACAACCTTCGTGGTCAAGCTCCCCGTCGCGGAGGAGACGGCCCTCACCGCCGTGAGCGCCGCGGCCGAGGAGCTCTCCAAGACGGAAGGTCAGGCCCCCTCATCCGATGGCTCTGAGGCACCGGACGGCAGAGAGGGAGAAGACGGCAATGGCGATGAGCCCGCGGAGCCCGCCGCCCCATCATCCGGCTCCGCGGTCCCCGGCGAAGGAGCAGACACCGCGAGGGGCGTCGCCACCAGCCGATAAGGACGCAGGTCCTCGCGATCGAGAGCTTCTGGCTGAAGCCCGTTGTCGGAGAAGAGGGCCCGGTAGGCTTCCATGACGGCACCCGGCTCATCCGGCCGGGCCGAAGGGAGCTGATAGTGCCAGGTCCCGCGGCGCTCGAAAGCCACCCCGTGTTCGGCGGAGAAGGCCCGCTCGACGAAGGCCTCGCTCCGGGAGCCGAGGGTGCCGTCCTCCGAGAGAAGTACCACCTCCACCGCGAAACGCGGCAAGAGTTCATCGAGGTCGCCCCCCATCGCTTGGCTGCGCTCCGCCCAACGTTGCCGCGCAACGACCGCCGCGGTGGTCAACGCGCGGGCGAGGGAGCTGCCACGGGCCGAACGCCAGAGACGCGCCCGCGATCCTTCGCGGAGCAACACCATGATCTCGACGTTGCGAACCCTCCGGAGCGGCTCGGGAAAGGAGGCGATGCGCGGGGGCCGATCGCCGGCGAGGACCCGGCGCGCGACATGGGCGAGGGCCTCGGCGTGGGCGGGCACGAGGGCTTCGACGTCGTCGATCTCGTAGACCACGACCCCCGGAACGAGAGCCACGGCCGTCAGCCCTGGCACGTGGGGGTACCCCACCAGACCGGCGCGAACGCTGGAAGGGGCGAACTCGCCGGCATCCCCCGGGCGGCTGTCGACGAGCACGGCTTCGATACCTTCGGCTCGGAGAGCCGCCACGAAGGCCGAGGGGTCCGCCCCGGAGAGGGCCGACGCAATCGCCTCCGGGGCATGGTCGGCGGTCACCACATCGGCGCCCCGAGGAGCGTACCGACCGACCCCCTCCGCCCCGACGACGAGGATCCTGTCGTGGGCGCCAAAGGCCTCCGCGATGATCGCCTCGTCACCCAGGTCGCCGGCAGACTCGATGACGACGACCACGACGGCCGCCGCGACCGCCAGCAGGCCCAGGCCCACCAACCACCACCCCCGCCGTCGCGCTTTCGCCACCACAGGCGCTGTGTAGCACGGCCCCGGGGGCGCGCGGCCGTCGGTTCATAGCCGCTCTTGGCGTTCCCCGCTTTCCCCGGGACGATGCCTCTGTTAAGGGGGAGGACGATGCTGGTTGGCCTCATCACGGTCTACTCCCACCAGGAGTGCACCCTCAAGGACGTCGCCGGGGGCTACGGCACGGTGTTTCGTATCGGCCAGTCCCTCCCGGCTCGAGTCCTCGAGCGAGCGAAGGGCCACCTCGCAGCGCTGCCGTCGCCGGTCCTCGGGTACCTCGCACGGCAAGCGACGGAGGCGGGGCACGAGGTCCGGGCCTTCGACGTGCGCCGCGGCGCCGCCGGGGACGATCCCCTCCCCGAAGTCGATCTGGCCCTGGTGCTCACCTCCTTGATCGACGCCACGGCGGAGCGGGCGGTCATGGCAGAGCTGCGAGCCCGGGGCACCCGGGTGATCGCTTTCGGATCCTACGCGACACAGCGCCCCGGGCAGTACATCGGCGCCGCCGACGTCGTGATCGAAGGCGAGCCCGAGGCCCTCGGGGCGCGGCTCTTCGACGCGAAGCTCGAGGGTGCGGTCCAGGCCGGCTTCGTCGACGACCTCGACGCGCTGCCCTTTCCGAGCTGGGATGCCTTCCCGGTGGCGCGCTATCGCTACGCGCTCTTGAGCCAGCGCGGGACGACGCTGCCGGTGAGCGGCGTCCGGGGTTGCGCCTTCGGCTGCGGCTACTGCCCCTTCCGGGCCACCTCGAAGTTTCGCCAACGCAGCCCCGAAAACGTCGTCGAAGAAGTCCGGCGCTTAAAAGAACGCTACGGCGTGCGCGGAGTCGCCTTTCGGGACCCCCTCTTCAACCTCGACGAAGATCGCGTCATCGCCCTCGCCGACGGCCTCGCCCCCCTCGACGTGCGATTCAGCGGGGAGATGCGAGCGGACCGCCTCGACCGAGATCTGCTCGCCCGACTCCGCGACGCCGGCCTCCGGAGCCTCGAGCTCGGCGTCGAGAGCGTCGACCTCGGCCTCCTGACTCGCCAAAAGAGGCAGCCGCCCTCCATGCAGCAGATCGAGAACATCGTCGAGGCTGCCCACGACCTCGGGGTCCGAGTGATCGCCAACTTCATGATGGGCCTGCCCGAAGACGACGAAGCCGGCATCCGAGCGACCGTCGCATGGGCCAAGGAGCTCAATACCTTCGCCGTGCAGTTCACGGTCGCCACGCCCTACCCCGGCACGTCCCTCGAGGGGCTCCTGGGAGACCGGGACCCTGCCCCCGAGGCCTACACGGGCTGGGAGCCGCTCTTCGACCACCCGACGCTGGCCCCGGACGAGCTGCGAAGCCTCCGCGAATGGGCCTACGTGAGCTACCACGCCCGGCCCCGGTACGCGATTCACTTCGCCCAACAAGCCGCCCGGGCCATGTTGGATTGAGCCCCTTACAAGAAGGCGCCGCGTAGGCGGCCCGAGGCGGGAGCGGCGCCGGGAGTTTGGACGCGCGGTGTCGTGGACGGAGCGTTATTTCGGGGCTAAGGTCCGCCCCCCTAACTGACCGCTCATCACCGAGGAGCCCCCTGTGATCATTGGAATCCCGACGGAGATCAAAACCCGCGAATACCGCGTCGGCATCAACCCCGGCGGAGTTTTGACCCTGACCCGAGCTGGGCACGAAGTGCATATCCAGAAGGGCGCGGGGCTGGGGAGCGGCATCAGCGACGATGAGTTCGTCGCCGCCGGCGCGAAGATCGTCACGGGCGCAGCCGACGCCTGGGCCGCCGAGATGGTGATGAAGGTCAAAGAGCCGATCGCCGCCGAGTACGGCTACTTCCGCGAAGGGCTGATCCTCTACACCTACCTGCACCTCGCCCCCCTCCCCGAGCTCACCAAAGAGCTCATGGACAAGAAAGTCCGGGCCATCGCCTACGAGACGATTCAGCTCCCGGACGGCTCACTGCCCCTGCTCACCCCGATGAGCGAAGTGGCGGGACGTCTCTCGGTGCAGGTCGGGGCGACCAGCCTCGAGAAGCAGCACGGCGGCAAGGGCCTGCTCCTCGGCGGAGTCCCGGGCACCCGCCGCGGACGCGTCGCCATCCTTGGCGGCGGCATCGTCGGCTCGAACGCCGCCCAGATCGCCGTGGGCCTCGGCGCCCACGTCACCGTCCTCGACATCAATCATTCCCGCATGGCCCACCTCGAAGACGTCTTCGGCGGCGCCATCGAGACCCTCTATTCGAACCCGGCGACCATCGCCGAGGTGTGTGGCTGGGCCGACTTGGTCGTCGGCGCGGTGCTGGTAGCCGGTGCCCGGACCCCCACCCTCGTCACCCGCAAGCACCTCGCGGGCATGAGCGATGGATCCGTCGTCGTCGACGTCGCCGTCGACCAGGGGGGCTGCATCGAGACCTGTCGCCCCACGACCCACGACGACCCCACCTTCATCGAAGAAGGCATCGTGCACTACTGCGTGGCCAACATGCCCGGAGCCGTCGCCAATACGAGCACCTTCGCGCTGACCAACGTCACCCTGAGGTACGCGGCGGACATCGCCAACAAGGGCGTCGTCGAGGCCGTGAAGGCCGACCCGGCCCTCGCCCTCGGCGTCAACACCTGGGACGGGGCCTGTACCTACGAGGCGGTGGCGACGGGAGTCGGCGTCGACTACGTGGCGCTCCAGACTGCCCTCGGCTGAAACGCGCCCGCGGGGTACCCTCCGGGGCATGGTCGCCGTTGGAGCACTCCTAGATCGCCGCTACGCCCTGACGTCGGTCCTGGGCGAAGGCGGCATGGGCACGGTCTTCGAGGCGACCGACACCACCGAGGGAACCCGCGTCGCGATCAAGACCCTGCGCCAGGACCTCGCCGCCGACCCGGCGCTCCGGGAACGCTTCGAACGAGAAGCCCGGGCGCTCTTCGCCCTGGCCCATCCCCATGTCGTGGAAGTCCTCGACTTCGGCATCGACCAGGGGGTGGCCTACATCGCGACGGAATTGCTCATCGGCCGCCCGCTCTCCGAAGCGATCGACAACGGCCCCCTCGACCCGCGCCTGGCCACCCTCTGGGCCCGGCAACTGCTATCGGCCCTCGCCTCGGCCCACGCCCAGGGCGTCGTCCACCGGGACCTAAAACCGGACAACGTGTTTCTGACCCGGGGCCCCGGCGGCCTCGAGATCGCAAAGCTCCTCGACTTCGGCCTCGTCCGATTCGTCGACAGTGAGCAATGGGGGGCGAGCGCCACCCTCACCACAGACGGCGAGGTCATGGGCAGCCCCGGCTACATTTCGCCGGAGCAGGCTTGCGGTGGCCGCGCCGACGGCACGAGCGACGTCTACTCCGTCGGCTGCATGATCTTCGAACTCTACACCGGCAACTGGCCCTTCGAAGAGGATACCCAGGTGAAGCTCTTCCGGGCCCACCTGCTCAAGAAGGCGCCGCGCATGCACGAGTCGCGGCCGGGGCTGAACGTGTCGCCGGCGCTGCAGAACCTCGTCGACCGGGCGATGGAGAAGCCGCGGGCGGACCGGTACCAAGATGCCGTCGCCCTGCTGAGCGCCTTTGACGCCCTGCCGCAGCCCGCCGCTTGGCTCGGCTAGGCGGGGAACGGGAACGGGAACGGGAACGGGAACGGGAACGGGAACGGGAACGGGAACGGGAACGGGAACGGGAACGGGAACGGGAACGGGAACGGGAACGGGAACGGGAAC
>QMMC01000536.1 GCA_003647065.1 Deltaproteobacteria bacterium
CGGGGTGTGCCCGCGGGCGCTGCGAAGGCGGGACGTGCAGCGCGGTCGCCGAAGGGTCGCTGTGTGCATCCCCGGACCCGGCGATCTTCGGCAGCTGCGAGTACACGGGCTGCTCTCCGGACCTCGGGGTATGTCCGAGCAATGCCGGCGAGGGCGCTCCTTGCGACGGCATGGCGATTCAGTGCACGCCCGGCGAGGGGCTCTCGTGTTCGGCCGGCGGGACCTGCGAGCGAACCTTCCCCCTCTGTGAATGACTTTCGCTAGGTGACGGCGCCTCCAGGAGCGTCGACGACAGCTCACCGGCTCCAAAGCGAGCCGAGGTCGAGGGGCACGGCGTCGAAGGGCGCCGCTTCGACGACCTCTTCGCCGGCGTGGGTGGCGACGAGGCGGTAGGTCTCCCCATCGAGGGCGAGGACCTCGAGGGTCTGGGCGGCCGGGTCCACGAGCCACACGTGGCCCACGCCGTGCCTGGCGTAGATCGGTACCTTCTTCACGCGGTCGAGACGTGCGGTCGAGGGCGAGAGTATTTCGCAGCAGAAGTCCGGGGGCAGCTCGAAGTAGGCGACGTCCGGCATGACGGGCATGCGCTCCCGTCGCCAGCCGGCAATGTCGGGGACCAGCACGTCCGGGCCAAGGTGAAGCTCCGGCTCGAAGAGGATCACCCAGCCGCCGGGTCCATCGTTGCCCCCGTCGAAGGGCCCAAAGAGGCCGTAGTGGAGCGCGGAGCCTGAGCGCGCGTGAATCGATGCGGGCCGCGGCTGCGTGATCAACTGACCCTCGATCAGTTCGGCGACGAGATGCTCCGGCACCGCGAGCAGATCCTCGTAAGTGGCGCTCTTCTCGGCGGCGGAGGACATGACGCGTTCATCATAACACGCCGTCAGAGCCGAGGCGCTGGCCCGCCTCACGCCGCGCGCGCGTCTTCGAGCAACTCTGCCGCGGCGGCGCGGGTCTTCTTAGTGAGGCGGGCGCCGCCGAGCATGCGGGCGAGGGCGTCGAGGCGTGAGCTGCCGTCGAGGCGGCTGACGCGGCTGACGGTGCGGCCCCCGACGATGCCCTTGGCCACGTGGTAGTGGGTATCGGCGAAGACCGCGACCTGGGGCAGGTGGGTGATGCACAGGACCTGGCGATCCTGGGCCACCTCCCGGAGCTTGCGACCCACGGTCTCGGCGACGGCGCCGCCGATGCCCGTGTCGACCTCGTCGAATACGTGCAGGCCGCCGCCTTCGCGGTCGGCGAGGACGCGCTTGATCGCCAGCAAGATTCGCGAGAGCTCGCCGCCGCTGGCGATCCGCGACAGAGCGTGGGTCGCCTCGCCGCGGTTGGGCGCGAAGAGCACCTCGGCCCGGTCGAAGCCGGTGGGGCCCAGGGGGGCGTCGTGGAGCGTGATCTCGAGCCTCGCCCCCTCCATGCCGAGGGAAGACAGCTCGCCCGTGACCGCCTCGCCGAGGCGCCCGGCGGCCTTCTTGCGCAAGGCTCGTAACGCGCGGGCCGCGCGCCGGGCGGCTTTGTCTGCCCCGTCCCGGGCGGCGACGAGCTGGCCGTGGAGCTCATCGCGCCGGTCCAGATCTCCGAGCTCCTGGGCCGCGAGGGCCCGTCGGCTCAGCACCGCGTCGAGGTCGCCGCCGTGGCGTCGGGCCAGGCGGTGCAGCGCCGCGAGACGCTCGTCCACTTGCTCGAGGCGCTCTGGGTCATCGTCGATGCGCCGGGCGTAGGCTCCGCTCTCCCGGGCGACGTCCTCGACGATGACGCGGGCTTCGTCGAGCTGCTTCGACCACGCGCCGAGGCACTCGTCGTGGCGGGCGGCCTCGGCGAGGCGCAGGGCGACCCGGGCGATGCCCGCGCTCACCGCGTTGTCCGCTTCGAGGAGCGATTCCTCTGCGTCCTCCGTTACTGCCGTGAGGTGGCTGGCGTGGGCGAGGCGACCGTGCTCGTCGGCGAGGCGCCGGTCTTCGCCTTCTTCCGGGGCCACTTCGTCGATCTCGCGCAACTGGTAACGCAGCAGCTCTTCGCGCTCGGCGCTCTCCCGGGCGCGGCGCTCGAAGTCCTCGACCGCCTCCCGGGCGGTGGTCAGGGCTTGGTAGGCCTCGGCCATGGCCGAGACCTTCACCCGGCCTTCGGCAAACGCGTCTACTAGGGCGAGCTGCTGCCGCGCTTCGGTCAGTCCGTGGTGTTCGTGCTGGCTCGACAGCGTCGCGAGGCCGGCGCTCAGCTCGGCGAGGTGGCGTTGGCTCGCCAACCTCCCGTCGATGTAGGCCCGGCTCCGGCCCTCGGCCCGGAGGACGCGCCGGACCACCAGCTCCTCCCCGACTTCGAACCCGGCTTCTTGCAGGCGCATGGTCACCGCGGGGCAGTCGGTGAGGTCGAAGAGAGCTTCCACCTCGGCCTCGGCGGCCCCCGAGCGTACGAGCTCGGGGCGCCCCCGAGCGCCAAGGACGAGTTCGAGCGCATCGACTAGGATCGATTTGCCCGCCCCCGTTTCTCCCGTGATGACCGACAGCCCCGGCCCGAGCTCGAGCTCGAGGGCGTCGACGATGGCCAGATTCTTAACCCTGAGGCACGTCAGCATGCTCACTCCTCATCGACCCGAGACGCGTCCGGTTGGTCTCGACTGACAACGGACTACGTTTCTTCCCAGAGGTGAACATACATACAGTGACCTGAACCGATGTTCAAGCCGCGGCCCTTCGGATGACTTCTTTCCCGTCCGAACCGGGCCTTGGTACCCTTGCCCCGCTCATCGCCATGCCCGCGTACTTTCTCCGCTTTTTGGTCCCCGCCCTGCTTCTCGTTGGCATCGTCGCCCCGAGCCTTCCGGCGATCGCCCAGACCCGCGTCGTCGTTCAGGCGTTTCGCGGGCCCCGGGCCGGCCAGATCCGTGGTCACGTGGTCGCCGCCCTCTCGAACGAGGGGTCGATCGAGGTCGTTCCCCGGTCCGAGGTTCAGGCCGCCGCTCAGGAGCTGGGCTTTTCCCCCGGCTCCCTGACTGAGGAGGGGTACACGGCGGTCGCTCAGCAGCTCAACGTGTCCGCCTTCATCCGCGGCCGGGTTAGCCGGCGCCGGCGCCGATGGTCCGCGACCGCCGTGGTCATCAATGGCGCCGATGGGACCGAGCTCGGTCGTCGAAGCTGGTCTGGGCGGACTGTCTCCTCCCTCGGAGCGATGCGTCGCAACGCCTATGGGCGCCTCGAGCCCTATCTGTCGGCGGCGAGCTCTCCGGCCCCGGCCCAGGCCCAGGCCGACCCGGGGCAGGAAGAGGGCGCTTGGTGGAACGGCGGTGAGGGGGGCGAAGGCGAGGGCGGCGAAGAAGAAGAAGAAGAAGAAGAGTCCGAGCCCATCGATCCCGGGTCGCGCTTCGACTGGCTCAGCTTCGAACTCCTCATCGGCACCAACCACCGCTGGATGGAGGCCCACGCTCGCGTCTTGAACAACGACCGAGACCCCGGCGGCCCCGCCGAGCTCGACGAAATTCGGCGTTACAACAGCGCCGGCCTCGGCCACGGCGAGATCGGTTTCCGGGTCGGCTTCTTTCCCGGCGCCGTCCCCGACGATCAGCCCGTGCCCTGGTTTGGCGCCTTCCTCGAGCTACGCCACTCCCTCGGCCTCACCTCCCGGGGTTGCCCCCAGGTCGGGGCCTGCGCCGTGGACTCCGATCGCATCGACATCGGCACGTCGCAGTTCGAGGTCTACATCGGAGCCCAGGGCCGGTATCGCTTCGGTGACGAGCGCGGCGCCCCCTTGGTCACCGCCGACGTGGGCTACGGGATCTTCGGGTTCAACCTCAACATGGACGACCTCGCGCTCCTCGAGCGCCCGAGCGTCATCGCCCCGACCCAGCACAACTACCTGCATCTCGGGGTCGGCATCGAATACGCGTTTGTGCCCGTCTACTTCACCGCGGGCACGCGCCTCGCCTACCGCGCCGGTTTTGGCGTGGGCAACGACGCCCGGGCGGTCTGGGGGGTCGATACCGGGGGCTCATCGGGGGTCCAGTTCGCCATCGACCTGCGCACCGAGATGCCCTACATCGCCGAGGGGGTCTTCCTCGGCCTGACCTTCGACTACTTCGCGTTTTCCACGACCTATCGGGGCCAGACGGCCTGCCGCGTCGAGGGGTGCGCGGACACCGACCCCTGGGAGCCCTGGCCCTATGACCCGGCCAACCGCGACGACGTGACCGGCGGAATCGCCGAGTCGGTCACCGACAACTACATGCGCCTCTTCTTCCGCCTGGGCTACGCCTTTCACTGACCGGCGCCTTCTGGCCCCGCCGTGCCTTCACACCGCCCCGGGTTGTGGTAGGAACCGCGCATCATGGACTCGAAGTCGATCCGTCAGGCGTTCCTCGACTACTTCAAGAACAAGGGCCACGAGCCCGTGGCGTCCGGGCCGATCGTGCTCCGCGGCGACCCCACGCTCATGTTCACCAACGCCGGCATGGTGCAGTTCAAGGACGTCTTCACCGGCAAGGACGAGCGCCCCTATAAGCGCGCCGTGACGAGTCAAAAGTGCATCCGCATCAGCGGCAAGCACAACGACCTCGAAAACGTGGGCGTCACCGCGAGGCACCACACCTTCTTCGAGATGCTCGGCAACTTCTCTTTCGGCGACTACTTCAAGCGCGATGCCATCGCCTACGCGTGGGAGTTCCTCACAGAGGTCATGGGCATCGACCAGAGCCGGATGGTGGTGACGGTCTTCGGCGGCGAGGGCGACGTGCCCGCCGACGAGGAAGCCGCAGAGCTCTGGAAGGAGATCAGCGGCCTGCCCCCCGAGCGCATCATCCGCTGCGGCGCCAAGGATAACTTCTGGTCGATGGGCGACACCGGCCCCTGCGGTCCGTGCAGTGAGATCTTCTATTTCATCGGCGACGGCGACGCGGACCCGGCCAAGTTCGACGAGGAGCCGGGCATCGACGGCAAGGGCTGGACGGAGATCTGGAACAACGTCTTCATGCAGTTCGAGCGTCATGCCGACGGGCGCCTCGAGCCCCTGCCGGCCCCGAGCGTCGACACCGGCATGGGCCTCGAGCGCCTCTCGGTGCTCAAGCAAGGCGTCACCAGCAACTACGACACGGACCTGCTCCGGCCCCTCGTCGACCTTGCCGGTGAACTCGCCGGCAAGAAGTACGGTGGCACCCTCTCGGACGACGACGTCTCCATGCGGGTCATCGCGGACCACGCGCGGACCACGGCCTTCCTGATGTGCGAGGGGGTCTTCCCCGACAAGGGCAAAAAGGAATATGTCCTCCGGCGGGTCATGCGCCGGGCCATCCGCCATGGGCATCGCCTGGGCATCGACCGGCTCTTCCTTCACGAGGTGGCCCTCCGAGTGGTCGACGAGATGGGCGACGTCTATCCGGAGCTCCGGGAGAGCCGGGCGCTCATCGAAGACGTGACCCGGTCCGAGGAGCAGCGCTTCCGCGAGACCCTCGACGATGGCCTCGCGCGCCTCGCCGCGAACGAGGAATGGTCCGAGGTCGACGGCAAGAAGACGTTGCCCGGCCCCGTCGCCTTCAAGCTCTACGACACCTACGGATTCCCCCTCGACCTCACCGAGGTCATCGGAGAGGAGCAGGGTTTTGGCGTGGACACTGCGGGCTATGACGCCGAACTCGCCGCCGCCAAGGAGCGCAGCAAGGGCTCCAAGGTCAACGAGGCGGACGCGGCGACGGTCTTCTACGCCATTCA
>QMMC01000537.1 GCA_003647065.1 Deltaproteobacteria bacterium
AACGTGAACGGAAACGTGAACGTCAACGGCTCCGCACACGCGAACGGCGCCGCCCTCCGCCCAAACTCCGCCCCCTCACCGCACCGCGGTGACCACCCCTGTCTCGAGGAACGCGCCGAGCTGTTCGATCGCTTCTGGCAGGCGCCGGACGCCGTCGTGGACCTCGTTCTCGACGGTCGGCGGCTCCGCAAAGGTTCCCGGGAGCGGGGCCGGGAGGCCGAAGTCGAACTGCACGAGGGCTGAGCCATCGACCGAGCCTTCGCGGACCTCGAGCTCCGGGACTTCGTAGCTTGCCGGGGAGAGCAGCGGCACGCCGAGGGTTCGTGCTTGCAACTCGGTCGCAAGGTTGGGCACCGCGTGGTCGCCGAGGCCGTACTGCAGCAGGACGCGGCGGGCGTCGGGGCTGTCTTCGTAGGTATCGGTGAGCAGGTGCGGCGCGTAGGTCACGGGGTCGATGCGGTCGAGGGTGCTCTGGCTCATCGCGGCGAAGAGCTGGACCTCGAGGCGGTCCGGGATGAAGAGTTTGAAGAGGGCGAGGAGGCTCGCGAAGGGCTGAGCGCGCGGCATCATGAACGAGTAGCCGATGCCGCTGACGCCGAGGACCGCGCGTTTGACGTGGGGCGAGAGCGCCACGTAGGTGCCGCCGAGGATGGAGCCGTTGGAGTTGCCGTAGTACGTGATGTGGGTCGGGTCGTAGAGGTCCCGGGTCATCGGGTCGGCCGCGAGGGCCGCGAGCATCGGGCCCTCGGCGGCGTAGGCCGCGGCGATGAAGTTTGCGAAGCCCTGGTGCAGGCGGTCGGTGAACAAGAACGCATCGGAGGGTGAGTTGCCGACGTCGGTGAGGATTGCGTTGAAGTCTTCGCGGCTCATGCCCTGGAAGTCGACGCCGAGGGCGACGGCGTAGAGTTGGTCGAGGGTCTCGCCGAGCCAGTTGTCTTCGCCTTCGCTCCGGTCGCCGAAGAAGCCGTGGCCATATTGAATGAGCTGGGGGAGTGGGTCGCCGGCGACACGCGCCGCGACGGACGGGGGCACCGTCAGGCTGAAGGGGATGCGCGCGACGGATCCGCTCGCGACGACTCGCCCCGCTTCATCTCGGACCAGGCGTGCTCCCGGGCCGTCGGCGTCGACGTAGAGGGGCACCTCGAAAGTGCCGCGCACGATGAACGCCACGTCTTCGGACGGATCGTCGACGCGCTCGTCGATGGTGACGGCCGGCGGGCTCGCGGTGAGGCGCTCGATCAGATCCCGGCGAATGTCGGTCAAATCCCCCGCCGCGTCCTGCTCCGAGGACACCGTGAAATCCCAGGCGAGGATGAGGTCTTCTCGGGGTACGCCGGCACGGCCGAGGGGCCCGAAGATGTCGGCTTCGTAGCGGGCGGCCAGGGGCTCGAGAGCCGGGTGTCCTGGTGTTTCGCTGTCGCGCAGACGGCGGAAGCCGACGGGCGCTTCGATGGCTGACCCGTCGAGCGAGGTGAGCCCGCGGATAGCGACGATGTAGCGCGTGCTGTCGTCGAGGCGGACGAGGGGGCGCAGGGTCAAGGGGCGTCGTTCGCCTTCGATTGCCCTAGGGTCGAGCTCTGCGAAGTGCAGCACCGGCATGCCCGTCGCGGCGTTCAAGAGGAGCGTCGTCGAAGTGGCCGGATCGAGAGTCGGGGCAGGGGCGTCGTGGAAGGCGAGGGCGGCGTCGTCGATGTCGCCGGGGATGAAGGCGATGATCTGCGGCAACTTGGGGAAACCGTCGGGGCGGTGGGCAGCGAAGGGGTCGATGGGCGCGCTGCCAATGACGTCGAAGAGTTCGGCGTCGCCGCCGATGCGCACGCCGTCTTCGGTGCGAAAGAAATCCGATGGGTAGGGGGCGAGGCAGTGCCACTCGGCGGCGATGGGGTTGCAGCCGGGGCCCGGGTCGTAGAGGACAGGTTCAGGCCCGGGTTCCGTGTCACTGGCGCAGGCCGACGCGACGGCGAAGAGGAGTGCGAGGAGACCGATGAATGTCAGATGCCGTAGGGGATGCACCAGAGATCCCTAGCAGCGTCACCGTGCTCATCAACGGGACCCGGAGCCCCGGAAGACCTTAAGCGAGGAGGAGTTCCCGGGCTTCTCTCGGGTCGAGGGTCACCACCTCGGGCGTCTTCGCATTCGAATCCGAGCCCTTCGAGCGCTTTTGCTGCATCGCGACGGTCGGGCTATCGGTCAGTACGACGATTCCGCCGCAGCCGCGGACTTCGGTGGCGATGCGTTTGATGGTGCTGAGGGTCGCGATGCCATCGGTCTCGAGGGGGAAGAGACCGCGGGCGTCGATGAAGACCTTGAACGGCTTTCCGGCCGTCGCCGACAACGCATCCGAATGGGCTGCGCCGAGCTCGGTGAGCTCGGTCGCCGACACGTTGCCCCGGAGGCGCACTCCGAGGACCTGTGCGGTGGGGTCGTATTCGATGCGCCACATGGGGAAGGTCTCATTCGCGTCGAACTAAACGACGAAGGGCCGAGCTTACCCTGAGGTGAGCCCGGCCCCCGTGGTGTTCGAGCGTCGTAGCTACTGGACTTGGCCTGGGCTTTCGAGGTGCAGCAGTTGGAACTGACCCTCGGGCATCAGGCACCCGATGGCCTTGGCGGTCCCCGACGTGTAGACGTAACAGATGCCGGGGTCGAGGCTCTGAGCCACGGCGTGGAACTCATCAGCGGTGCCCGCGAGGCCGCTCGCCTGGGAGCGCGTGCCGTCAGCGAACGCCGCGATGGTGTTCGGAGTCACCTGGCACGCAACGCTCGCGTAGGTGACTGCGACGGCCGGATGGAACTGAGCGGACGCAGCGTTCCCGGAGGGATCGCCGGCGCAACTCTGGACGATCTGGTCGAGGTTCATCCCCAGGGTGACGCGGTTCAGCTCGGCGGCGAACGCGCCGCCCGCGCTGTCGGCGAAGCCTTCGGCGGCCTGCTTGGCGGAGTAGACGCTGTAGCCACCGACGAGGCAGCCGACGATTACGATCAGCAGGCAGCAGCCGCCGATGATTATCGGGGCCTTCGACTTCTTCTTCTCTCCTCCGGGTGCCATGCCAGGAGCGCCTGCGGGAGCTCCGCCGGGAGGTGCGCCGAAGCCGCCGCCGGGAGGTGCGCCACCGGGAGGTGCGCCGAAGCCGCCGCCGCTCGGAGGTGCGCCACCGGGAGGAGCGCCGCCGGGAGGAGCCCCGAAGCCGCCGCCGCTCGGAGGAGCGCCGCCGGGAGGAGCGCCGAAGCCGCCGCCGGGAGGTGCGCCACCGGGAGGTGCGCCGAAGCCGCCGTCGCTCGGAGGAGCGCCGCCGGGAGGTGCGCCGAAGCTGCCGCCGGCCGGGGGAGCGTCGCCGGGAGGGGGCGCTCCGAAGCCGCCGCCGGGAGGAGCGCCGCCGGGAGGCGCGCCGAAGCCGCCGCCGGGAGGAGCGCCGCCGGGAGGCGCGCCGAAGCCGCCGCCGGCCGGGGCCGGGGGAGCGTCGCCGGGAGGTGCGCCGAAGCCGCCGCCGGCCGGGGGAGCGCCACCGGGAGGGGGCGCACCGAATCCGCCGCCAGCTGGGGGAGCGCCACCGGGAGGGGGCGCACCGAATCCGCCGCCAGCAGGGGGAGCGCCACCGGGAGGGGGAGCGCCGAAGCCGCCGCCAGCAGGGGCCGGGTCAGCGGGAGGGGGAGCGCCGAAGCCACCACCGCTGGGCGGTGGCGCGCCGAACCCGGCGCCGGCCGGGGCTGCATCCATGATGGTCGGCCCACTGATGCCAGCGTCTGCCGGAGGGGCCTGGCCCGGGGGAGGCGTCATCGGGCCGAGCATCGTCTGCTGAAGGCCCATGTTCTTCTTGGCCTGGGGAGATCCCGCTTGGACCGGCCCACCGCCGCCGGCCGGAGGCGCGGCCGCGGGAGGTGCTGCGGCTGGAGGTGCTGCCGCCGGGGCGGGCCCGGGTGGCGCTGCCCCCGCGGGCGGCGCCGGCGACTGGGCAGCGCTCATCATCATCGTGCCCTTGAACTTCCCACCGCGGGGAGCGGGCTTGAGCTCCGTCCCGCATGAGACGCACTTGGTGGCAGTGTCGGTGTTGGGCTTGCCGCAATTCGGACAAAAGACGGTCACGAGGTCCCCTTTGCCTCCCGCCGAGAGGCGAGATGGCCTTTAGTAGAGCCGAGCCCTTCGGGGGCCGGATAGTGTGCGCCCCATACCCCAGGCGAGGGCTGCCGTACCCTAACCGCCAACGGAGTCGAAAGGGAAGGGGGGAACTACTGCAAATTGGGGGTCCCGAATCCCCAAATTGGGCTACCGAAGGTCGCGTCCGGCGTTCCTTGACATCGGCCCCCCCGGCGCCTAGCGTCCGCCTCGCCCGAGGCCCTTCCGAGCCTATTTTTTCAGCGCCGCATGCATCTCGGGGTGCGGCGCCAGACCGAGGCATCCATGGCATTCGCTCTCCCTTCGGATCGCGAAGACGAGTTGGTCGAGATTCTGACCCACTACCCGGAGAAACGCGCCGCGTGTCTTCCGGCCCTCTGGCTCTGTCAGAAGGTGAATGGGTGGATCTCCCCCGACGTGATCGCCTACGTCGCCGAGCGACTCGAGCTCACGACCGCGCAGGTCAAAGGGGTCGTCACCTTCTACACGATGTTCTTCGAGGAGCCCGTCGCTCCGAACGTCGTGTGGGTGTGCCGCACGCTCTCGTGTGACCTTCGCGGAGGCAAGACGGTGCAGGAGCACCTCGAGCAGCGCTTTGGTTGCCACGCCGGGCAGACCAGCTCGGACGGCCGCTTCACATTGCTGAAGGCCGAGTGCCTCGCCGCCTGCGGTCAGGCGCCGATGGTGCAAATCAACGACGACTATCACGAGAATCTCACCCTCGAGAAACTCGACTCGATCATCGACGACTACGCGGCGCGCACGCCCGCGACGGAGGCCTGACATGGACTTCGAGCCGCTTTTTACTCGCCGCTACGGCCTAGACGACAACAACCGCATCGCCGTGGCCGAGGCCAACGGGGTCTATGCGCAGGCCCGCAAAGCGCTCACCTCGATGCAGCCCGAGGCCATCCGCGAGGAGGTCAAGAAGGGCTCCATTCGCGGACGCGGTGGCGCCGGCTTCCCCGCCGGGGTGAAGTGGGGCTTCCTCGCACCGAAGGAAGGCCAGGAAGTGTACCTGGTCGTGAACGGCGACGAGTCGGAGCCGGGGACCTTCAAGGACCGGACGATCATGCTCCGGGATCCCCACCGTTTCATCGAGGGGATCATCATCACCGCCTACGCCATCGGTGCCCACAAGGCCTGGGTCTACGTGCGCGGCGAGCTCGCTCATTGCGTCGATTCGATGAACGCCGCCCTCAAAGAGGCCCGGGCCAAGGGCTACGTTGGGCCCCGCCCCTTTGGAGTGAACCACTCCGTGGACATCTGGATGCACAGCGGCGCTGGCGCCTACATCTGCGGTGAAGAGACGGCGCTGCTCAACAGCCTCGAGGGCAAGCGTGGAGAGCCGCGCTTCAAGCCGCCGTTCCCGGCCATCGCCGGCGCCTGGGGCATGCCGACGATCGTCAACAACGTCGAGACCGTCGCCCAGATCGGCGACATCATCGAGCTCGGCGGCGAGGCATGGTGCAACCGCAGTCGCCTCGCCCCCCGCGACGGAGGCACGCGCCTCTACGGCATCAGCGGCCACGTGAAAACACCGGGGGTCTACGAAGGCCCCGTCGGCATCACC
>QMMC01000538.1 GCA_003647065.1 Deltaproteobacteria bacterium
AAAACCCTTTCGAGGTCCCTCAACACCGCGATCGGAGGTCCTCGTTTTCGGGGCGATGGGAGGATTCGACACAGTAGTGTTAACCTCCGGCCATGGATGAGCAGACAATCGCGGTCCTCGGGGCCGGATCCTGGGGCACGGCCCTCGCCAAACAACTGTCCGACCAGGGCCACGGGGTGCGCCTCTGGGCCAGACGCAAGGACCAAGCGGACGCCATCAACGAAGCCCATGTCAACGAGCGCTACCTCGCCGGCTTCGAACTCGGCCCGACCCTCTCGGCGACGTCAGACCTCGAGACAGCCATCGTCGGCGCCGACATGGTGCTCGCGGTCGTGCCCTCCCATGGCGTCCGCGGCATGCTCGAGACCGCGGCCCCGCTCTTCTCCGAGACCGCCCCCATCTGCGCGGCGATCAAGGGCATCGAAAATTCCACATTGATGATGGTCTCCGAGATCTTCGAAGAAGCTCTGCCGGAGGACCGCCACCACCTCTTGTCTTTCCTCGGCGGCCCGAGCTTCGCCAAGGAGGTCGCGGCGGGGGTGCCCACGGCCGTCTGCGTCGCCGGCAAGGACGACGCGGTGACCGAGAAGGTGCAGCACATCTTCAACACCGACCGCTTCCGCGCCTACGCAACCGAGGACGTCGTGGGCGTCGAACTCGGCGGCGCCCTCAAGAACGTCATCGCCATCGCTGCCGGCATCAGCGACGGACTGGGCTTCGGCCTCAATACCCGGGCGGCGCTCATCACCCGCGGTTTGCACGAGATCTCCCGCCTCGCCGTCAAGATGGGAGCCAACCCCCTCACCATGGCGGGCCTCGGCGGCATGGGCGATCTGGTGCTCACCTGCACCGGCGACCTGTCCCGAAACCGCACCGTCGGACTCAAGCTCGGCAGCGGCATGAAGCTCGACGAAGTCCTCGCCAGCATGACCATGGTCGCCGAGGGCGTGAAGACCTCGAAATCAGCCTTCGAGCTCGCCGCACGGAACGACGTCGACATGCCGATCGTGCATCAGGTCTACCGCGTGCTCTACGAGGACAAGGACCCGAAGGCCGCGGTGACGGACCTCATGACGCGGCCCCTGAAGAGGGAGCGGCACTAGCCGTTCACCGCCCTCCGTGTCTCGCTTTCGCTTCCGCCTGCTTTACCTCGTGCTCCTTCCGGCGATCGCCATCGCCGCCGGGGTCCTCGGGTACTACAGCTGGCGCGCGGCGACCTCCTACACCCGCCTCGGTGAGGAGACAATCGCCGAGTCCACGCTGCTCCTGGTCAGCGAAAAGGTCGATCAGGTCGAACAGGAGATCATCGAGGCCGACAACGCCATCTTCGCCATGGTGCGCATCGGCACCCCGACCGCGATCGAGGAGGCCTTTGCCGAGCTGGGCCCCGAGCAGACACCGAGCGTGCGAGCGGTCCTGATCCTCGACGACACGGGCAACGTGCTCGGTTACGCGTTCAACGGTGGCGGCGACGAAAAGCGGGAACTGCTCAAGGTGTTCCAGGATTCGATCCTGCCGGACCTAGAGCTCGAACGGCAGCGCCTGTGGCGCCTCAAACATCTGCACGCGACCTACGACGACACGGCCTATCTGATCTCCTACAAGGCGATGCGCCGCAATGGGCGCCGCTACTACATCGTCGCTCAACACGACACGGCGTGGATCGTCCGAGACCTCTTCCCCGAGCTCTTCGCGACCGAAGAAGGCAAGCGCCTCTACAACGTCGTCGACGAAGAACACCACCGGGTCTACGGCCCCAGCCTCACCCGGGCTGGCGACTACGTCGTGGGCCGCCGGTTCCCAACCACCCTCTACAACTGGCGCCTCCAGATTGCGCCCAAGCAGGCCCCGCTCCTCGAGCGACAATCCCGGACGCGGCGCTGGAACGAAATCGCTCTGGTCGCCATCGCCTTCCTGGTCATTCTTCTCGGCGTGGGTTTTGTGCTCTGGGCCGCGGACAAGGAGCGTCGCCTGAACGCCCTCAAGGCCGAGTTCGTCGCGAATGTCTCTCACGAACTGAAGACGCCACTCTCGGTGGTGCGTATGTTCGCCGAGCTGCTCCTGACCAAACGCGTTCAGAGCGAAGAGAAGCAAGAGCAATACCTCGAGCTCATCTGCCGCGAGTCCGAACGGCTCTCCGCGCTCATCGAAAACGTCCTCGACTTCGCGGCCCTCGAGGGCGGCAAGCGCAAGTACGAGCTCCGGGACGGCCACCTCGAGGACGTCGTGACCCGGGCCATCGATACGTTCCGCTACCGCATCGAGAGCGAGGGTGGGGACGTGTGCCTCGAGGTAGACCCGGAGCTTCCGCTGGTACGCCTCGACGAACAGGCGGTGCTCCTGTCGGTCATCAACCTCCTCGACAACGCCGTCAAGTACGGCCGCGGGAGCCCAGTCCAAGTTCGCATCGAACGGGATGAAGACTTCGTGAAGATATCCGTCCGCGATCGAGGGCCGGGCATTCCTCCGGGCGAGCACCGGCGGGTCTTCGAGCGCTTCTATCGGACTCGGAAGAACCCCGTCGATGTGCGCGGATCGGGGATTGGCCTGAGCTTGGTCAAACACATCGCCGAGGCCCATGGCGGCAAGGCCTGGGCCGAAAACGCCCCAGAGGGGGGCGCGATCGTCGGCTTCTCGGTCCGGGTTGCCCCCGCCCCCCACCCGGTCCCGAGCGCCGGGGAACCGGCGATCTCCTGATTTCGCTATTGTCCCCTGGGGCAAGCAACGCCACCATGGTTAGCCGTGAGCGGGGACCAAGAAGCAGAGACCCTAAAGACCATCCTGCTCGTCGAGGATGACCCGGCCCTCGCTCTCGGGCTGTGCGACGCCCTCGAGTTCGAGGGCTTCCAGGTCGTGCACGCCAAGACCGGCCAGGAGGGCATCACCGAAGCGTCGAGCGATGGGCCGGACGCCATCATCCTCGACCTCATGCTTCCTGACATGAACGGCTATCAGGTGTGCACGGAGATCCGCAAAGGGGACCCGGTGATCCCCATCATCATGCTCACCGCCCGGAGCCAAGAGGCTGACAAGATCCGGGGCCTCGAGTCCGGCGCCGATGACTACGTGACCAAGCCCTTCTCGGTGGGCGAGCTCGTGGCGCGCATCCGAGCGATTTTCCGGCGCGCCGAACGGGTCACGGCGGACTCCGGCAGGGTCACTTTTCGCATCGGCGAGAACGTAGTGGACCCGACAGCCCAAACCTTGACCCAGGGGAGAAAGACGACTCCCCTTTCATTCTACGAGACTGAGCTCCTCCGGATCCTCCACGAGCGAGCCGGAGAACCGATCAGCCGGGACGAGATCCTCGACAAGATCTGGGGCCTCTCGGCCAGCCCGAGCAACCGAACCGTCGACAATTTCGTGGTGAAGCTGCGCAAGAAGATAGAACCCAGTCCCGACCGGCCGCGGCACATCCTCACGGTCTACGGTGTCGGTTACAAGCTCGTGCTCTGAGGGCCAGGCGGTTACCATGGAGCCAATGCGTCGCTTTTTCTTCCCCTTCCTCGTAGGAGCCGCCCTTGGCGCCCTGGCCTATGGCTGTGCGGCCGAGCAACCCGGTGGCTCGGCCATCGCGCTCCGCGACCCCTCAGCCCTCCTCGACGACATCGAAGGTCCCTTGCGCCTGCTGGTCTTCCCGGCGGAGAGCTACGCCTGCGATACGGCGACGGGCTTCACGACGCCCAATCCGCCAGAAGAACGCGACGCCGAGATCGCCGACGCCATCGTCGACGTGACCTTCACGACGACCGAGAGCGCCACGATCACCGTACCCGCCGGGGACTGGGTCATCGTGGTCCGCGGCTGGGGCACCGACGCGGTCAGTGGACGCACGGACTTCATGATAGCGACGGGGTGCATCACCGAGACCATCGCCGACCAGGAGACCCTCGAGCGAGCCATCGAGCTCAAGCCGAACTTCGGCGAAGGCATCTGCGGCGACTCCCTGCTCAGCCCCGACGAGCAATGCGAAGACGGCAATACGACACCGGGTGATGGGTGCGACGCCGACTGCCGGACGGAGCCCTTCCTCGTATCGAGGGCGCCGGCGATGGAGGCGGGCCCCGAGACCCTGCCGGCCGCGGCGTGGACCGAAGGCGCGCGGCTCACCGTGGCCTACGACTCGGATCTTCGCGCGCGCGACATCCGCGCCATGCTCTTCACGGAGAGCGGCGCCATCATCGAGTCGCCGACAGCTCTCTCGGTCGACGCCCCGGTCGAAAGCGCGGCGGGCATCCAGACGCTCCCGTCCGCAAGCGCCGGTGGTGCTCGTTATGGTTACGCCTACGCGTCCATCACCTCGGGCCCCCCCGACATCCGCGTTCGTTTTCAGGACCGTGACCGCAACGCCCTCGGAGACGGCGTCGTGGCTCACACGGACGAGACCGGGACGCAATCCGAGCCGAGCATCGCCCTGATGCCGGACGGGGCCGCGCTGGTCGTCTTCGAGAACGATAACGCCACCGTGACGACCGGGCTCGCGGGGTGGTTATTCGCCGCGGGCTCGACGGCGGGCCCAAACTCGGATGCGATGATGGGACCCGTAGAGGAGGCGTTCGAGGTGGGCACCGGCCAGACCGGAGCCGCAGCTCCCTCCGTCGCGGCATCGACAACGGGGTTCGTCGTCACCTTCACGGCCGGCGGAGAGGTCTACTACCAGCGCTTCGGCGCTGACGGCGCGCCGGTCGACGCGATGGCCGTCGCCGTCCCCGGCCGCTCCGGGACCCGCGGAGCTCCCGCCGCGGCGTCCCTCGCCGACGGGCGCACCGCCATCGCCTTCGCCGAGGATTCCACCATCAAGGTCCAGGTATTCGATACGGCCTTCGCCGCCGTCGGCACCCCGGTCACCGTCGGGCCAGGCTCCGCGCCGACCGTGGCGGCGAGCCGAGAACGCTTCGTCGTCGCCTACGTGACCGGGTCCGAGGTAGTGGCCCGCCTCGTGGCCCCCGACGGCACCTTCGCCCTCAACCGCAACACGCCGCCGACCACCGACGCCTTCCCAGTCGCCAGCGGCACCGTCACGGTCCCCTCCGTCGCGGCCGGCGGCACCGCCGCGGCCCCCCTCTTCATCGTCACCTGGCAAGACGGCGGCGCAGATCCGGCCGGTGACATCAACGGGCGTTTGTTCCCGCTACCCTAGGGCTCGAGGTGCAGCGCCTGCAATGCCCGACGAGGGCCGGGCGATATTCCTTCTCGATGTCGATCGCAACAGGCGAGGTCATCCGCGAGACGCGCAACCCTGCATACCAATATCGTCCGATGGTGCCGTCGCGGATGGGCCTGCGCGCGTCACGAACCGCCCCGACGACTCGACCAAGTCATACCCGGCCGCGCTCAACGAAGGCCGAGTACTGCTCAACGAGGTCTTCGAGCCCTGGGAGGATTGGTCGGCCCCGAAACCGTGCAACACGGTGATCTACGATGTGGGCAGCGGCGCGCAGGTAGAGTAGGCCGCTGGCGCGGTGGCTTTAGGCTCCCGGTGGCCCTGCCGTCTCTTTCGAGCTCGGCGCCTCAGTCCGGTTTGCCATGGCTCCGTTTCCAGCGGCCTCTCATCGAACCGGACGTGCGGATCTCCCGCATCCGGCTCTCATCTCAAACTTCACACCTTCGCTCGCGACGGGCTGCTTGATTTCCTTCACGGGCGATAGAGGCAGAGCGTCTCGTAGAGATGCTCCTTGGG
>QMMC01000539.1 GCA_003647065.1 Deltaproteobacteria bacterium
AAGTCGATGACCTCACCCGCTGGAGTGCGCAGCTGCACGTCCCGGGCGTCGCTCAGGAACTGGGCCCGAGCTTCCGTGATCACCGCGTCGCCGCGCATCCCCGCTTGCACGAGGTCGCGCTCGGTGATCACCTGCCGGGCGCGCAAGGTGACCGTGTTTCCCGGGGTGACCTCGCCCTCGACTTCGACGGCGAGTTGGGCGCCGGAGGCGTCGACGGTGTACCAGACTCGCATGCGCTCCTGACGACCGTCGGCGTGGGTGATGAGCACCTCGATCGGGTAGCTGCCATCTTCGGCGTCGGCGGGGATCAGGAAGCGCGCCGTCCACAGCCCGAGGTCTGATTCGAAAGCCGCGGGCATCGACTCGCCGAAGGGCAGGATGATGGTGACCGCCCGGGCGTCGCGCGGGGCGGGAATACGAATCTCCGGGTCTCCCGGCAGAGCCCGGGCGGGGCTCACGGTGGCGCGGACCTGGGCCTCGGGTTCGCCTTCCTCGCCTTCCTCGGGCTCTTCTCGGCGTTCCTCGACGGCGACGAAGGAGGTGTATTGCGTGACCATCCGGTAGCGGAGGCCGAGGTCCGTGACCTCTTCGATGAGCTCCGGGTCGTCCCGGAGGAAGATGCGGTTCATGCGCTCGTGCACCGCGGCCCGAGCCCAGAGGGTCCCGTGGGCCGCGTGCCGGTCGTCGGCGCTTTCCTCCGGGAAGGTTACGGCGATCACCCGCTCGAACCTCTGGCCGTTCACCGTGCCTCGGATCTTCACGTCCGCTGAGCCGCCACCCTCGAAGCGACCGTGCACGACCAGGGGTTTGCCGGCGAAGAGGTCTGGCAGGCGCCGCGGGTAGACATCGCTGACAGCGAGGCCGCCCCAGTCGATCTCGACGTCGGTGAAGACGGGCTTGTCGACGAGGCGAGCGAAGCGCGTCGCGACCTCGGTCGGATCCTCCGAGAGGGTGGCGACGATGGTGCGCCCGCGGCCCACCTCGCACGCCCGCTCCAAGAGAAAGCGGTTCGTATTCGAGCCGATGCCGAAGGTGTAGAGCCGCGCGTCCCCGAGGTTCTCGGCGATGCTGCGCAGCACGTCGGCCTCGTCGCCGATGAATCCGTCCGTGAGCAGCACGACGAGCTTCAGTCGCTCGTCTTCGTGCCCCCGGCCTAGGGGGCCTTCGAGGGCGGCCTCGATGGCCGGGACCATGTTCGTCGATCCCGTTGCCCGGATACCCTCGACGAAGGTCTTCGCGCGGCGGAGGTTGTCCTCGGACCATGCCAGCGGCTCGGGCGCGAGGGAGACCACGCGGTCGCTGAAAGCGAGGACCTGAAAGGTGTCGCCGGCGCGGACCGTGCCGAGGGCGTGGTCCATGACGGCGCGGGCGTGTTCGAGGGGGCGCCCCGCCATCGACGAGCTGGTGTCGACGACGAAGACCATCTCCCGGGGGGCGATGGTTTCCTCGGCGGGGGCCGCCGGCGGCTGGATGACGAGGGAGAAGTGCCCGTCTTCTTCTGAACCGGCGGCGCGGTGGGCCATGACCGTCGCCCGGGGTGTCTCGCCGGAGACGTCGTAGCGCAGGACGAAGTCCTGCGCCTGGGACTCCCGGGCCGCCTCGAGGCGCACCGTCGCGAGTTGACGACCGCCCCTTTCGATCGCGATGTCGTGGGTCGGCGACTCGATCCGTCCGAGGGGTAGGCCGGCGTCGATGGTGAGGCTCAGCGAGACGGAACTCGGCTGCCGGACCTCGCCCCCGGGGGCGATCACCGAGCCCGGGTTGCTCGGGTCGTGGCGGGGCGGCGCGACCATCGGGTAGACCAGCTCGTAGGCGCCGTCCTCGAAGGGCAGGGCCTGGACGTAGCTGAGCCGAACTTCGATCGTCTCGCCGGGGCCGATGTTGGCGACCCGCTGGGCAAAGAGGTTCGGACGCTGCTGCTCGAGGAGGGCGGCTCTACGGCCCTCGGACCGGGCCTCTTCGTAGACCTGGCGTGCCTGGGCGCGCCGCTTGATCTGACCGCGCACGATGCGGTCACCGATGACCATCTCCATGTCGTCGACGGCGGAGTCGGCGGGAAGGGGGAAGAGGTAGATAGCCTCGATTGGCCGGTCGTGGGGGTTCGTGAAGCTCTGGGTGACGTTCACCCGGGCGACCATCCCGGAGACCGTGGCCTCGACGCGGGTCGCGACGAGGGGAAGGTCGGTATCGACGGGCAGGGCGGCTTCATCACCCGCTTCTTCGTCTTCCTCGTGCTCCTCCGGTGTGGCGGTTACCGGTGCGGGGGTCGCGTCGGTCGCCGTCTCTTCGGTTTCTTCGAAGCGCCCGACGCGCATCGTTCCGCGCCCCGGGCGATCGAGGCTCGCGAGCAGATGGGGGTCGATGTCACCCGCGTCTTCGACGAGGCCGGCGTGCTGAGCGTTGCCCCCCCACATGTGCCATCCATCGACGAGGTGGTCGCCGATCTCGAGGCCGATCAGATTGCCCTCGCCGGTCGCGAGGTAGATCCACCCCTGGGCGACGATGGGTTGAAAGACGACCGGCTCGCCGACGTCGTAGGCCCATTGAATCATCCCCGTGTCGATGTCCGCCGCGTAGACGTGGCCCTCGAGGGTCCCGAAAAAGATCTGGCTCCCGACCACCGCCGGGGGGCTTATCGACTGGGCGCCGTCGGCGGCGCCGTAGCTCCGGGTCCAAACCTCTTCGGCTGTGGCGATGTCCCGGGCCCGGATCTCTCCGGCGACGGCGAAGTAGGCGCGGCCATCGGCGACCGCCGGGGAGCTTCCCTGGAAGGCCCACCCGGCCGCGATGTTGTTGAGGCCCAGGTGGTCGCCGTGGGGCACGCTGCCCCAGGCGCCCATTTGGGTTTGAGAGAACTGTCGGTCTCGGCTCTCGCCGCCGAGGTAGGGGGCCCGGGCGATCTCTCCCCGCCGGGAGACGCGGCCGCTGTTGGCGTCGAGGACCACCGGCTGCTCGTGGGGCTGCCCGCCCCGGTCGACCCGAACCGAGAGCAGCACATGGTCGCCATCGACCCACACGGCGCTCGAGGCGCCGACATCGCGGGCCCAGAGCACGTGACCGTCGCGGACCCGGACCCGGTGGGCCGTGCCGTCCATGGTGGTGAAGAAGACGTCGTTACCGGAGACCTGGGGCGCCTGAATGATGTCGGCGGGGATGGAGATGGTCCACACCGGCTCGCCATCTTCGATGCGGAAGGCGCCAAACTCGTGGCCTCCGTTCTTCGGGTAGGCGCTCATGACCAGGTCGTCGGCCGCGGCGGCTTGGCTCATGAGGGGGTCGCCGAGCCAGCGCTTCCAGAGCAATTCGCCGGTCTCCACGTCGGCGACGAAGATGGTGCAGCTCTCGGTGTTGAAGATGACCCGGTGCTTGTAGACGATCGCGGCCGTCGGGCCTCCGTCCGGCGCGGAGACGGTCCAGGCGAGCTCACCGTCGTAGGCATCGAAGGCGAAGAAGCGGTGCGACGCAAAACCGCCGCCGAGGTAGACTTTTCCGTCGAAAAAAGCCGGCGTGGTCAGGAGCTGAGACGAGGGCAGCGCCGTGATCCAGCCACGTTTGCCTCCATCGAAGTTGAAGCGCGAGGTCGCTCCCCGGGGCGGGCTCGGGATGCGGATCTCACGCACCTGCATGCGTGAGCCCAAAGAGCCCGAAGAGTCTGAAGACCCGTCGGTGCCGAGGGCGATGCCGGCGAGGGCTTGCTCGAGGAGGTCCGCCGGGCTCGGTGCAGCGGGGCGACTCTCGTCGTTGCCTGTGACCACCGCGAATCGGTCGACCTCGCGCTCGGCGGTCGTCTCGCGACCTTCCGGGGCGCTCCCGACCTGGGAGGGGCAGCCGTTGATGATCAGCGCCCAGCCGACGCACGCGGCCAGCAGCGCAAAGGGAGCTCCAGCCCAGCCCAGCCCGGGAACCTGTCGTCGACGCTTCGTCATGTCTCCACCTCACCGTGGCTCGCCTGCCGAAGGGGCAGCGCTCGGTGATGCATGAAGCCAGCGCCGTGCCGAGGGGCGCGGGGGCGAAATGTCTCGGAATTCGAGCCTAGGCCGGAGGAGGGCGTCTCACGCGACCCACAGATCGCGTGTCACCAGACCCACTCTTCGAGCGCGGCCCGAGCGATGTGGTCTAAACGCAATTCCCGTCGGGGCCGCACGTCCGGCCGTCTGTGCACTGGGAGTCATCGGTGCAGCCGGGCTGACATCCGAGGCGTTCCGGGTACTCCTCGGGGGCCGCACAGGTGTAGGCGTCGCGGCAGTTCTCGTCCGTTTCGCAGCTCGGGACGCAGGCGCCGAAGTCCGGGCGCCCGAGGGGGATGCAGACGGTCTCGGTCGGGCAGCCGCCGCCGTCGGTCGCCATGGGGTCGCAGCCGAAGGCTACGCACATGCCGCTGGGCCAGCCGCCGCGGAAGGCCTCGGCGAAGCAGAAGGCCGTATCCGGGCAAGCAGCGTGGTCGTCGCAGGCGTCGCCCCAGGTGGCCTCGGGGTTGAAGCAGTTGCCTCCGCTGGAGGGGTTGCAGGTGCGGTCGGCGTCGCAGTCGGTGTCGTCGGTGCAGCCAGGGATACATACGGGATCCGGGATCCGGGGGGAGACGGCGCAGCCGTAGCCCGCCCGACATGAACGCTCCTCGGCCGCGGGGTCACATCCGGCGAAGCAGATGGATTGGCTCGGGCCGGCCCGGAGACAGGTCGAGCCGTCGGGACAGGGGTTGTCCTCGTCGCAGTAACTGGTGCAGTAGCCGTCCCGGAACCCTTGGTCCTCGGAGGCGCAGAAGACATCACAGTCCCCGTCGGACATGCACACGATGCCGATGTCGCCCGAGACCTCGCCCGCGTCCGGGGCGGCACCGTCGGGAGACGCCGTGCCCGTATCGGGCCCGACATCCGGCGGCATGAACGAGATGCCCGAGTCGGGCTCGGCCGTGGTCGACTCGGAGCAGCCGAAGGCCAATACGAGGAGGAGGGCGGACGACGAAATGAGGGCGTTGCGCATGATGATTGCTGGACTTCCTAGCCAAGGTTGACCCCATTTGTAGGCGGGTCGAGGGATCCGTCCGCAATGCACCAACACGGTGGGCATGCGTCCTCGGCGACCTGGCGCTAAGGTGCACGCCTCGTGACCCAACGACGTGACATTGCTCTTACTTTTGCCGGTGGCGGAAACCGTGCGTTTTATCAAGCCGGCTTGATGCAAGAGTGGGGCGATTCACTCTGGCCACGGGTCGGCGCGGTCGCGGCCTGCAGCGCCGGGGCAGCGGTCGCCACCCTGCTTCTGAGCGGTCGCCTCGAAGAGGCCCGGGAACACTTCGCATCACGACGGGTCGGCGTCCGCGGGCACTTCAGCGTCGGGCGCCTGCGCCGCGGGCTGCGGCCCTTTCCCCACGGTGAGATCTATCGGGCGACCCTCGAGTACGCGTTCTCTGATGGCGGGTTCGAGCGCATTCGCGAAGCGCCATTTCCGATACGAATCCTTTGCGCGAGTTTCCCGCGCCGGATCCCGAAGGTGCTGGGCATCGCCGTGGGCGTGGCCCTCTACGAGGCGGAGAAGCGCGCGGTCCCGGGGCTTTTGCACCCGACGCTTCCGCGGAAGCTGGGTTTCGAGGAGCGATGGTGGGATGCCCGCGAATGCGAGAGCGCTAGCGACCTCGTCGAGCTCGTCCTGAGCTCTTCGTCGACGCCGCCGTTCACC